>JAFZVY010000020.1 GCA_017617575.1 Bacteroidaceae bacterium
GACTACACCGACATAAGCAAGCAGATAGTCAGAGATGGCGTCGAAAAAATGAACTTTGCCATGGATTTCTAAGTTCAAAAACTTCCGATTGCTTCCGATTACTTCCGATAAAAAAAACGGAAGTAATCGGAAGTTCTTTTTTTCTAATTTCCATAATAATAGCCCTAACTTTGCCATGTCTAATTCAAGTAGAGACGTGGCCATTGCCATTTCTATTCCACCGCTTGAATAGACCGACAAGGTGGTGATCGTGAAGTGGAAAACGATTAAAGCGCACCTTCAAATATTATGATAAAAAATTGTATATTTTCTGTTTACCCTCATGGGTATATCAGTAACAAGACAGATGCACCTGTTCCAGCAAGCAAGCCAAATGGGACATGGAGCATAGAGGAAGCGTACAAGTACATAACAAGCGATGAAGCAAAGGATGCGACGCTGACACTCCGAAGCATCGAAGGCAAGGATGAGCGGAGACGATTCAAGGCTCTCAACTTCACCACGGCTACATTCGGCGGTGTGTTCAGCTATCGCAATGCGCAATCGCTTGCTATCAAGAGCGACCTCATGGTACTCGATGTGGACGACCTTAAAGACGAGGAAGAGGCAAGGCACATCCAACAGGTGTTTATCAACGACCAGCGCATCAAGTCTGCCCTGTGCTTCGTAAGCCCAAGCGGATGCGGTGTCAAGTCAGTCGCCATCATTCCAGACGAATGGAAGGAATGGCAGTTCCGCGACGTCTTCTCTGAGGCACGCAAGTACTACCTCTTTGAATACGGCATCGAGATAGACAAGTCTGGCAGCGACATCTGTCGTGCTTGCTATCTGCCTTGGGACGCAATGTGTTTTGTCAATCCACAATTCTTAACTATTAATTACTCATTATAATGAAAAATCACCATTCAGAGCTCCGTCATGCGGAGCTTGTGGTTGAGCGCATAGAAAGCTCCCACACAGACATCACGAGAGTGTATCAAGACTGGGTGAACATCGGCTTTGCCCTCGCCTCTCTGGGCGAGGAAGGCAGGGAACTGTTCCACCGTGTCAGTGCGCAGAATCCAAACTATACAAGGGAGGAAAGCGACAAGAAGTTTGACAACTGCCTCAATACCGGCAAGGGTGAGGTACGCATTGCCACGTTCATGGATATTGCCAAGAACAACGGCATAGACATCAGCAAGCCTATGGGACGGCCAAGGAAGAACAAGGCTGACAGCCAAGAAGAGCAGTGCAATAAGATGCAGGTGATACAGGACACCCTCAACAGCTTCGGTCAGTTCCGTTTCAACACATGGAAACAGCGTACCGAAGTATGCGAGAATGACGCATGGGAGGTTATCAACGACAGATTATTGCATACATACTATTGCAGGATAAAGAACACCATCAACTGCTCAGAAAAGGACATCAGCGCATTGCTACTGAGCAAGGACTTTGCAAGCGACTACAATCCTGTATGCAACTGGTTGAAATCTCTTCCAGAGTGGAATCCTGACACCGACCCAGACTACATCCGTGAGTTCTTCATCGACCATATCACATTCAAAGACCCAGAAAACACTGAGTTCTACTATATGGTCTTCCGCAAATGGATTATGTGCAACGTAGCACTGTGGCTCGAAATGATTGACGAGAACCCTATCATGCCAGTCTTATGCGGCGAGCAGCACCTCGGCAAGACATACTTTGCCAAGCACATACTGCCACCAGCCTTGCGTGATTACCTGTACTGTGCAAATCCTTCTGCAAGGATTGACAAGGACTTCACCATCAGCCTCTCCGAATTTGCGATAATGTTCCTCGACGAGTTCTCTTTCAGCACCAACGCCAAGAGCGACGCCTACAAGTACATCATCACTTCAGGCAAGAGCAACGAACGTGACGCATACGCCCAGTTCCGCGAACAACGCAAGCGCAGGGCAGGTCTCATAGCCGCTACCAACTACAAGCAATTCATCAAAGACCCCGAAGGATGCCGACGCTACCCAGGCATCGACGTGGCTGGTACGGTGAACCTCGACGAACATCCTCTGCCTTATGAGGGTGCATACGCACAGGCTCTCTATCTTATCAATCATGGAGTGAACCCTAAGCCAACACGAGAGGAGAGCCAACAAATCTCGGAGCACAACAGGGAATACATGGAACTGAACGACTGCGAAGAGGCAATTAAGACATTATTCAGAATACCAACTGACAAAGGAAAGGCAACAGCAATGTCAGCATCTTCCATTCAACAGAAAATATGCGCATGCAATTTTCATATCAAGAATATAAACGTAGTCGAAGTCGGCAGAGCTATGAAGCGATTGATGTTCAAGTCCAAAGTCATCCACGGCAGCACAAAATACCTTGTAGAGCAGATTGACTTTGACACATTGAAAAAGGAGAATGACAGAGATGCAGTTGAGATAATTGGAGCAATACAACAGGAACAAAGGGATGACATGCCATTTTAATCATACTAAGCCTTAACCAAATAGCACTTTATGGTACATTTCCATAAGGTGCTTTTTTCTGCTCTGAATGGGTGGAGATGATGGAGTGGATTCTTATATATCTACAAAAAAAAGTAATATATGTTCTATAATAAAACACATCTTACTTTTTTTACTTTTTTTTCACAAACCATAGAAATAACCCCCACCTCTCCACCCTTTTTGTTTGAGAGATGCAGAAACAACACGACCATTCCCACATTTTCATGGTAGTCAAAACTTTTTTAAATGGTAGTCTAAATTATTTTTCATGGTAGTTAAAAATAATTTTCATGGTAGTTTTATGAGTTTTTAAGTTCGTAAGTTTTAAGTTTTTTAAGTTTTTGCGGAAAACGATTATTACGAAACACAGAGGTCACAAAGGACACAGAGTTTTTTCAATTAAAGGATTTGAATCCTCATTATGAATTTTGAATTATGAATTATGAATTTCTCTGTGTCCTCCGTGTTCTCTGCGTTTTATAATCCGTGAGAATTTATAACTTTACATATTTATGTCCGTCACGGATGTACAGACCTGATGTAGGGTTCTGCACAGGACGACCTTGAAGGTCATACGTTACGGATGACTTTGCACCTGCACATCGTGACTGATCTGGCATGACGCATGATTCTATGCCTGTAGCAACGTTGTCGCCCAGACGATAGAGCTTCACACCATGACTTGGTACATCTGCCTTCAGAGTACCCATGACACTGCCTTCACTTTGCCTTGCCCAGATGTCATACACTGGCACTGATTCATTTGCGCCATAGCCAATCTGAGTAAGGTCGAAGTCAAATCCACCGCTTGGCTTAGTGACATAGAAGAAGAACTCCATCGTAGTACCACTTGTGGATGTGTTGTCGGTGTCGCAACTTGAGTCATAACCACAAAGTGCGCGGAAGGTCTTATACCTATGACCTGCTGGCAAGTCATAGACGAGCGTACACTGAGCATTCATGCCAAGACCCGTGGTGTAGGACTGTCCATCCACTCGCAATGTTCCACCCTCTACGTTCTTGTTCTTGTGCAAAGAACTCCATTCGGATGTGTACGATGTCTGCTGAAGCGTTGTGAGCGAAGTCTCATTGCCGTCAGCATCAATCAGCACTGGATTGATGAGGTTGGCACGGTCGTAGGCAAAGCCATCGCCATAATTGCTCACATATATCTTCAGTTGCTCGGCATCTGTCACGTCACATTCCATCTCCTTGCCCTTTACGCCTGTACGGCTGATGAGTCCAGAACGTGCTGCATAGTCGTCCTGCTCATTGGCAAGCGGATTGCTGTCGAACACCATGAAGCGGATGCTTGTCGTTGCACCAGTCTGTCCTATGCCTGAGTCGTCGGCGGCAGCCTTTGCCTTGAAGCGTACCACATCCATGTCATCTGGTATCTGGAAGAAGATGGCGGCATTGGCATCAGTTGAGAATCCTCTGTCATAGCTTACGCCCATCACCTTCATCTTTCCACCATTATCTACATTCTTGTTCTCATATATGCGATTGAAGTAAGAAGCTGTGTAGCCTCGTGTCTTGTACGTTCCTGTCAGGGCAACCTCTGTACCGTCACGCAGTACAAGTGTTGGCTCTATCCAGTCGCCATGGTCGTAGTTGTAGTTGTCGCCACCATCATCTACCACAAGCACGAGAGTCTTTGAACCTTCAGGCCACTCCACATCCACATCGACGGCATGACCGTCAGTGGTGTATGCCACTACCTCGGACTTGTACAGAGCCTTATTGCCAAGAATCCAACGTGTGTTGTCGCGCTGGAAGAGAGCAAGGTACTTATTGCCAGTTGCTGGGTCTTCGCTTACCCACGCAACATGGCCATTGTCCTCATCATTCATAACCTGATGGGCATTCACACCATGCTTGTGCATCTGATGATATTCCTCATTATTAAGCAACGAGAGGGTAAAAGCATCATTCTTTGTCATCTCGCCACCGAAGAACAAAGGAGAGTGGCATATACCCCAGAGCGTCATCATCGTCTGTTGCTCATTCTGTGTGAGATTAGTCCATCGTCCCTTATCTTCAGCAGTATAGCCTTTATCAGCTACAGTCATGGCAATCTGTCCGAGAGGAAGCATATCACAGTCGGCATAGTTACCCTGACGAGTAACCGTTTCCCATGCATGAGCCTCGTTGAACACTGCATCCACTGCACTCCAGTTGTCCCATAGGTCATCCATCATACGCCACATATTAGCATTCTCAAGACAGTCCTGCGCATACTGATACTGCGTCTTACCCGGGCTCAATGAGAGCACCATAGGCCTTCCCGTCTGGTCGATAGCCTTGCGAATCATACGTATCTCGTCCGTATAGAAAGGACGGCTCAGGTCATCCACCTTCAGGAAATCGACGCCCCACCCTGCATACAAATCCATGATGCTGTTGTAGTAAAGCTGACCAGCCTCATTATTGCGCACAAGAAGATTATCCTTCAGCCAAGTACATGGCGACGTAGTTCCATTATACACCTGACTCCAAGCCTTATCCTCGCCACCCTTCAGCTTGTAGCTGCTTCCGACCACAGACTTAGGAACGCCACGCATGATATGGATTCCGAGCTTGAGTCCCATATCGTGCAACTTGTCAGCAATAGCCTTGAAACCTATGTTCCTGCCATCCTTCATACATGAAGGGAAACGAGTTGGCGAAGGTAGATAGCGACCATACTCATCAAGCACATAGTCCTGGTCGCCCCTCTGGTTATAGTTGCCAGCTCCCAATGACGGATGATTACAATACCAACGAATGTCAATAACCACATATTCCCAACCATAGCGCACAAGGTCATTATCCACCAGATACTGGGCATTCTGCATCACCTCCTTCTCGGTCACACTACTGTAATAGCAATCCCATGAGTTCCATCCCATCGGCGGAGTCATCGCCCAAGTACGGAAAGTAGCGACATCGTCCTGAGCCATAGCTCCCGGCATCGACATCAATAAACAAAACACTGAAGTTAAAATTTTTCTCATCATTAAAATAAATTGGTTAGTATTAATATTTGCATGGCAAATATAGGAACAAAAAATGACATTCACATATTACTCAGGCACGAAAAATCATTTTTTCACACGAAAAACCTTCATGTACAACGTGCGACAAATGGAAATAGTTTTTCAGCACAGAGAAAGCAGAGTTTTTACTCTAAAACAATAAAATCTCTGAGTCCTCTGAGACCTCTGTGTTTTGATAAAAATTTTCTTTATTTTTCTTAATTTTCGTTTCAAAAAAGCCTATAATCTCTTGGTTATCTGAAAATAAATTCGTATATTTGTAACAGAAAGATAAGGGAAGGAGGAGGTCTTAGGAGGACATGATTCCGACCTATCTTTCGACGGAGGACAACCGATTTTGTTCAACCTTAAATCTTATACTTTAGTATTATGAGTACAGTAAAAGTAGCATCTTCAAAGCAGAAGGTGGCAGTCCTCAACAAGGAGGGCTATGTGAGCAGGGTGAAGACATACAGCACCCTCAGCGGTGATGAGTTCATCGAACTGGCAGCCAAGAACAGCGGCGTGAACGAGAGCCAGCTCAATGCCGCAATGGCAACCATCAAGCATGAGTTTGAGAACTTCCTCGTTCGCGGTTTTGCAGTGACCATTCCGGGTGTCGGAATCTTCCGCATCGGAGTCAATGCCAAGATGGTGGACAAGGCTGAGGACGTGAGTGCAAAGCAGATTTACCGCCGTAAGATTCTCTTCCGTGCCAACACCAAGCTCAAGGCTCTCCTCGACCAAATCAACTTCTCTACCTCTGGCGAGGAGACTGATGCCATCGACAACGATGAGGAGGGCGACGACACTCACAACACGAACAACAACACAAACACAGGCGATAATGGTGGCAGTGAGAACGGAGGATTTTAGGAATTCATAATTCAAAATGCATAATTCATAATTATGCCATCCGGAACATGTGAATCCCTATCAGACAGACGTACATCTACAAAGAAAGGCTAAAGGGCATAAACTCCCTTTAGCCTTTGTCTTTTCTATCAAGCAATTATTCTTACACTTTCCAATACTGTTTTTTTGCCGCCAAGCGGCCAATTAGAACTTAGCGAAGCGGTCTCACTGACCAACGGGAAGTAAAAACAAAAGAAAACAGGAGAGTTAATAATTAACAATTAATAATTAACATGCATACTCTGCGTCCTCTGTGTTTGAATAAATTTTCTTTAATTTTCTAAATTTTCGTTCTAAAAAAACGCAAGCAAACAACAGACAGTCCGTTATTTGCCAACACGGTTCTTTCTTTCCTTGACAGCAGCAGTGATGTACATACGCATCATCTCAATGGCCTGAACATTGTTGCCGCCATTAGGGATGATGATGTCCGCATACTGCTTGGTTGGTTCGATGAACTCGTCGTGCATAGGCTTGAGCACGTTGCGGTACTTGTCGATAAGCATCTCGAGTGGGTGTCCACGCTCCGCAATGTCACGTACGATGACACGAAGGAGACGCTCATCCGGAGCTGCATCAACGAATATCTTCAAGTCCATCTGGTCACGGATATTCTTGTCGTAGAGTGCCATGATACCCTCGACGATGATGACCTCCTTTGGCTCTACATGTACTGTGTCCTCAAGACGTGTACATGTGAGGTAAGAGTATGTTGGCTGCTCTATCGCCCTACCCGCCTTCAGTTCTGCAATATGCTTTGAGAGCAGTGACCACTCGAATGCATCAGGGTGGTCAAAGTTGGTCTTCTTACGCACATCAAGTGGAAGATGTGACTGGTCATTGTAATATGAATCCTGTGGAATAACTGCTACTGTGCTCTCCTCCAGACTCTCAAGAATCTTACGTACGACGGTGGTCTTACCTGAACCTGTTCCGCCTGCAATACCTATAATCATAATCTTGGCCCCCCATCCCCCGAAGGGGGCGTCCATCCGGAACGCCTGCCCCATAAATGGAGGTTGTGGGATATATTTATTTTTATTGTTTAACTTTTATTTCTTAATCAATATTTTGCCACCAAGCGGCCAGTTAGAACTTAGCGAAGCGGTCTCACTGACCAACGGGAAGTAAAAACAAAAGAAAACATAGGAAAACAAAAGAAAACAGAATAATTAACAATTAATAATTAATAATTAACATGCATACTCTGTGTTCTTTGTGCCCTCTGTGTTTGAAAATAAAATTTTCTTTAATTTTCTAAATTTTCGTGCCACTAAGACTGTCTTATTTCCTCCACAAGTGGTAGGAGGTACTTTCTTACCACCTTGTCATTCAGCTGATGTTCGCCATCAAAACGGATGAGGTGGTCGGCGAGGTAGTTCTTCTTGAATATTGCCTCGGCATTCTTGACGGTGTCGTCGTGCATGCCGACGAGGCACCAGCATGTCTGTTGCTGTTCCTTCGTGATACCCTTGAACTGCTGACGCTCCATCATGTTGTGGTGCTGTATGATGTCCTTCGTTATCTTAAACGTCTTGGCACCGTCATATCGTCCGTTGAAGAACTTATGCTCGCCAGTCTTCAAGCCCTTCGACATGGTGGACATGTTGAAGGCTGGGTTGACGAGTATGCGCCTGTAGTCGCGCATCTGCTGGGCGTACATGCCTCCCATACTAGTTCCGATGATAAGGTCCGGCGCTTCGGTCTTGACATATTCCTGCAAGTAAGGCAACGCCTCTACTGGGTCAACAGGTATGTCTGGCGCTACAACCTCATCGTCAGGCAACAGGTTACGCAGTATCTCCACCGTGCCACTGGCATGTGAAGAACCAAAACCATGGAAATAAACTATCTTCATTATTTGTTCTTTTTTAAGAAAATACTATGGTCAATGCACTTAGGCAGTTCTTCCTGATAGTGAGTGACCATGATGAGAGTCTTGTTCTTGCGACGGCAGAAGGTCTCAATCACGTCCTTCACGAGACGGCGGTTCTTCATGTCGAGTCCATGAAGCGGCTCGTCGAGGATAAGAAGCGATGGGTCCTTGACAAAGGCACGTGCAAGGAGTACAAGACGCTGCTCGCCCGATGAGAGCTTGAGGAACGTGGTATCCTTGTACTTCGCTATGCCGAACACATCCATCCAGAACTCACAGATGCCCATCTGCTCTGGCTTTGGCTTCTTGTAGAGCCCCGTGGCGTCGCTCAGTCCGCTTGCCACGATGTCGATGGATGGCAGGTCGCGAAGGAATGCTCGGTGCATCTCCGGCGATATGTATCCTATATGTTTCTTTATGTCCCAGATGCTCTCACCCGTACCACGCTTGTAGTCGAAGAGCACTATGTTGTTGGCATAAGCCTGCGGATTGTCGGCACACACGACGCTGAGGAGCGTACTCTTGCCTGCTCCGTTCTCGCCACTGAGTGCCCAGTGTTCGCCGTTCATCACGCTAAAGCTGAGGTCCTTCAGGATGGTACGCTCGCCGTATCGGATATTGACGTTCTTGAAGTCGATAACATGCTGAGTGCCAACAGCTATATTCTCGTCAGAGCCTTCGGCGTATGGAAGCGAGAGGATGGCTTCTGCCTTGCTGTCCGTCAACACGTGGGACGGTGGTGCAGGCTGACTTGCCTTGTACTCCTCTATCGTCATCTTTGGCTTCATGTCCATATCCTCGACAGGTACGACGTGAGTGACGAAGAGAGGTATGTCATCCGTCTTTGACAACACGAGTACGATGAGTATGTTCGTTTCCTTGGACAGTACCGTCAACAGCTCGTGCAGTTGCTGGCGCGCATTGACGTCGAGACCGATGAATGGGTTGTCCATGATGAGTACCCTCGGATTGGTGAGGAGCGTCTTGGTAAGCTGGAACTTGCGAAGCTCGCCACTACTGAGCATGATGATGCGCTTGTCGATGAGCTGGTCGAGGTGGAATATGTCGTAGAGGCGGTCTCTCATCGCCTCAAGCTCGGCACGAACCTGCGCCTTGTCAGCCTCCTCCCTTGCCACACGCTCGGCAGCCTCTGCCTCGCTCTCGTCACGCACAAGGAACTTGTCATATACGCTTGTGCGAGCTATGCCCTGCTCTGCCACGCTGAAAGCCTCGTCGAGGAGTTCGCCCACGGTAGGAGCCTCGTCCACGTCATTCTGGTTCCATCGCTGCTGATAGTAATAGCCCTTGTCGGATGTGCCATACGAATCGCGGAAAGTCATGTACTTGATGTTGTCGCTCACCATCTTAGCCTTGCTTGGTGCGAAGTCGTACTTCACCTCCGTCATGAGCAGTGCATGCTTGCCAGTGATGACGTCCACGAGCATACTCTTTCCCGAGCCATTATCGCCAACAATGGCAATCTGTTCACCAGCCAAGACCTCAAGGTTTATCGGGTTCTTGAACCTGTAAATGGGGTGACGCGTAACGCCATTGTTTATCTCTATTATCTTTTGCATAGTTTTACATTATCTCCTATTTACTATCGCCTTTTTCAAAAAAGGCCATAAGGACTGCCAAATTATGCGCAAAGATATAGATTTTCATATTAACATACCCTCTAATTCACGCAAAATTATTAAATTTGTAAGTAATTTTTGAGTTTGTGAGTTTATGAGTTTTTAAGTTTTTTAGTTCTCGCGGATTAAGATGGAACCTAAAAACACAGAGTTCACACAAAAACAGAAGAAATGACAAGAATCATCATATCAACCCTCTGCCTGCTACAAAGCGTATGCGGATTCGCACAGGAGAATGCCGTGTATGTGGAAAACCTCAAGTCTCTGCAAGTAAGTGCAAACGGAGAATGGGGCGAACCGCCATTGATGGTGCTGCACAGCAACAGCTACATGGAGATAAGCTTTGACGACCTCCAGCACAACTTCGTTCGCTACACCTACACCATCACCCACTGCAATGCCGACTGGACACCTTCGGACATCAACCGCAACGAGTACATGGACGGCTTTGCCGACAACAAGATTGAGGACTACGAGCAGAGCATGAGCACCATGATGGACTACAACCACTACACGCTCTGCCTTCCTAACGACGACGTGAAGCTGCTCATCAGCGGCAACTACAAGGTCACGATATACCAGGACGGAGAGGACGAGCCAGTGGCAGAGGCATGCTTCAGCATCATCGAGCCACGAGTGGGCGTTGACGTGTCGGTATCGGGCAACACCGACATAGACACATGGGCACAGCACCAGCAGCTGGAGTTCAACATCAACTACAAGGGCTACGAGGTGCGCAACCCCGTTGACGACTTCTATCCCGTCGTGGTTCAGAACCGCCGATGGGACAACCACGTGGAGGACTTGAAACCAACATACATGCGCACCAACCAAGTGACGTACTCGCACAACAAGAGCCTCATCTTCGAGGCAGGCAACGAATACCGCCGCTTCGAGATACTCGACGAGCACGTGCCAACCATGCGAGTGGACCAGATGGAGTATCACGACCCATACTACCACGCCACCATCTTCACCGACGAGCAGAGGACGCACTACCTCTTCGACAAGGACCAGGACGGCCGCTACTATGTTCGCAACAAGAACAACGTGGACAACGAGACGGAGAGCGACTATTTCCTCACGCACTTCACGCTCAAGATGCCTCGCGTGACAGGTGGCGAGATATACATCAACGGTGAGCTTACCAACAACCGCATAGCGGAGGACTACCGAATGGAATACAACAGCATCACCAAGGCATACGAGACGATGCTCCCTCTCAAGCAGGGTTCGTACAACTACCAGTACCTCTATGTCCGTGATGGCGAGACAACGGGTCACACCCTTCAGACCGAAGGCAACTTCCACCAGACCGAGAACGAATACTACGTGTATGTCTATAGCCGTCCCTTCGGACTGAGATACGACAAGCTCGTAGGGTTTGGGAAGGTTAATGCTAATTAATGAAGAATGAAGAATGAAGAATGAGGAATGAGGAATGAGGACCCTCTCCCCTGCCCTCCCCCTCTATGGGGAGGGTGACTAATGCAAGAGCAACAGCAATAATGCAACAAGAGAGTGACTAATGCAAGAGCGACAGCAACAATGCAACAAGAGGGTGACTAATACAAGAGCAAGAGCAACAGACGAATGCAAGAGCAATAACGCGAATCCGTTTCTCAGCCGTCTTTGGCTGAGATTTACATATCGACAAATGAGACTAAAGACTAACATACTAACAAAGATAAGAGCAGGCATCAAGGCCAAGACCGCGCCCTTCGCCGCATGGACGCCCCGCCGCTTCCCTGCGGTTAGCGCGACCGCTTCGCCAAGCATGGGGAGCGGATGGCTTTTAGGGGGCGCAAGGCTATCGGTGCTTTGGGGGCTTCTCCTGCTTTCCGCCTCTGCCTTTGCGCAGGACTACAAGAAGGATTTCAAGAATAGCATCACAAGCTACTTCGAGAACTATCCACACGCCAATGCCACCATCGACCGCATAAAGCTGCAGAGCCTTGAGGTGGATACTGACAGCCAAAGCGTGAAGATTGTAGCAGGAGGAGGCTTTCAGGAGCAATGCTTCACATCAAGGACGGTTGACAGCATATACAAGGACATACGTTCACTGTTGCCAGAGGAGATAAAGTCATACAGCGTCTCACTCTACACGGAGAACCACCTCATAGAAGACCTCGTGCCTAACTTCTTCCGCAAGAAGAACAAGGACAAGTCACGACTCATCAAGAAGGAATACACGGGTGCGCCATGGGTTACCAACGCCTCCAAGCCATACAAGGCAACGAAGGGACTGGAGGGAGCGCACATAGCACTCTGGCCAAGCCACGGACTGTACTACAAGCAAGCCACAAGGGAATGGTCATGGCAACGTCCCCGACTGTTCTGTACCAACGAGGACCTCTTCACGCAGAACTTCGTCAATCCGTACATCATACCGATGCTACAGAACGCAGGAGCCATAGTGTTCACTCCGCGCGAGAGGGACTGGCAAAGCAACGAGGTCATAATAGACAACGACACTCCTAACACGGACGGCTACTACATAGAGCATACGAGCAGCAAGTCAAAGTCCAACTGGGCTTCGCCTAAGTCTGCTGGATTTGCCAACTACAAGCAGATATACGCCGTGACGGACACTCCCTTCGTGGACGGTACGTCAAGGTACATAGCATCGACCACGGACAAGGGCAACGCCTACGCACAGTGGGTACCAAACATACCAGAGACAGGCAGGTACGCCGTGTATGTGACATACCACTCCTTTGGCAATAGCGTTCACGACGCCCACTACAAGGTGCTTCACAAGGGAGGAGTGACTGAGTTCAAGATAAACCAGAAGATGGGTGGAGGTACATGGGTCTATCTCGGTACGTTCGACTTCGACGCAGGAATAAGCGAGGATGCCATGGTCATCCTCTCCAACCAGAGCAGCGAGAAAGGCATAGTGTCAGCCGACGCCGTGAGATTCGGAGGAGGCAAGGGCAATGTGGTGCCACTGAGCAGGGACTCCATACCAGTGAACCCAAGCGGATTCCCACGATGGGCAGAAGCTGCCAAGTACTCTACCTTCTGGTACGGCATGCCATACAGCATACACACGGGAGCATTCGGAACGGATGACTACAGCAACGACATCAACAGTCGTTCACGTGCCATCAACTACCTTTGCGGCGGCTCTGTCTATAACAAAGAGAACGAGGGACTGAGAGTACCACTTGAGGTCAACGTAGCCTTCCATACCGACGCAGGCTATTCAGTGGACGATAAGCTCATCGGTTCGCTTTCGATATACAGGACAACCAACACCAACGGACTTACGGGCGCAGGACTTGACAGGTACGTCAGCCGCGACCTTGCAAGCATGTTGCTGTTCAACCTCAGGAGAGACCTCAACCAGTACAACTGGCAGATACGCCAGCTATGGAACAGGAACTACGGCGAGGCACGTGAGCCACTCACCCCTGCCTGCATCCTTGAGATGCTGTCGCACCAGAACTTTGCGGACATGCGCCTTGCATACGACCCGCACTTCAAGTTCGACCTCTGCCGTTCCGTATATAAGACCTTGGTCAAGTTCGTCGCAACGGAGCATAACCGCAGCTACGTCATACAGCCACTGCCTGTACACAACTTCAGCATCAGCCTCAATGAGCAGAAGAAGACGGCAGAGCTATCATGGGCACCGACAGCGGACAAGCTTGAGCCAACAGCCACGCCGCACCAGTACATCATCTACACCCGTAAGGGCAACGGCGGCTTTGACAACGGTACTATCGTCAACGGCACAAGCCACTCCGTCACACTTCTGCCCGACGTGCCATACTCATTCAAGGTGACAGCCGTCAACGCTGGTGGCGAGAGTTTCCCTTCGGAGATACTATCCGCTGGCATAGCATCCAACAACACGGGAACGATACTCATCGTCAACGGCTTCACACGTCTCGAATCGCCAAAGGTCATCGACACTCCCACGGAAGCAGGATTTGACCTCGACGCCGACCCAGGAGTGCAATACGGTGCATACGTCGGATTCTGTGGCAAGCAGTTGTCATTCGACCGTAGTAAGGCAGGCAAGGAGACACGCGACGGACTGGGCTACAGCAACGACGAGTTGGCAGGAAAAGTCATCATGGGCAACACCTTCGACTACCCATACCTCCACGGCAGGGCGATAATGACGACGCACCGCCACTCCTTCACCTCCACAAGCGAGGGAGCACTCGAGGCAGGACTGTACAACCTGTCGCACTTCAACGCCGTCGATGTCATATATGGTGTGCAACGCGAGTTCAGCAAGAACACGGCAAAGATACTCAGCGACTACCTCAAGAACAACGGTCACCTCATCATCAGCGGAGCGAACATAGCACCGATGCTGGACATGATGCAAGGCTTGGAGGTGGCAGGAGCTGACACCATCATGGACAAGTCTATACACAACATTGGTATGCGTAACCTCGACTTCGACATCCATCGCAACATGAATGACAAGAGCTACGCCGTGCCAAGCATCACGACTCTCGCATCAAGTGGAAAGGCATTCCCGATGCTCACCTACTCCGACGGCAGGATTGCAGGAGTAGCCTACAGCGGACCTGACCACAAGACAGAAGAGCCAGTAGCACCAAAGGCAAAGACGAAGAAGGAGAAGAAGAAAAAGAAAGGTGCAGTCGTCACTCCACAGATAAAGAGTAACACTAACTCACGATACATCATCCTCGGTTTCCCAATAGAGAGCATCACCGAGGACACAAAGATGAACCAGTTCACAAGAGCACTGGTGAAGTATGTGGAGAATTAAGGAGACCATCTCTCCTGCCCTCCCCCTCTATGCGGAGGGTGACTAATGCAAGTAATTATCAATCATCAATTGCCCCAAAGGGGCTACCGCCTATGTACACAATTCAATCAAACGCTTCCGGCACACGAAGCATCAACATAACAGAGGAGCATCTACATGCAATAGAGAAGTATTCACTCCTCAAGGGACTCATCCCAAGTAACGGTATGATAGACGAGACAACGCTTGAGACTCTGAAGCATAACGTCAAGTCATACATACTCAACAACAATAACTGCGACGACCTCGTGGACTTGTGTACCAACGTCCTCTACCACGACAACATGAAGGTATATGGACTCAAGGAACTCATCATCCTGTACGTGGGATGGAAGGAAAGAACACCTTCTGAGAATTAAAAGGTAAAACAAAAAGATATTTTTAGGAAACGAAAATTTAGAAAATTAAAGAAAATTTTTTTCTTTATTTCAAATCTATGATTTCAAATTTAGGTCTTCGGCTCAGAACGGGACGCATAGATTTGACATGATAAATTTGAGATTTAACATTTTCTTTAATTTTCTAAATTTTCGTTCAAAAAAGTTCAAAATAAGTAGAGCAAGAAAGGATAATAATGACAGAAAACAAATTAACATGGCTTCCAACAACCAAGAAAGAGATGGAACGCCTCGGATGGGACGAACTCGACGTTATCCTCTTCTCTGGCGACGCATACGTTGACCACCCTTCTTTTGGAGCAGCCGTAGTGGGACGAATACTTGAGGCAGAGGGACTACGCGTAGCCATCGTTCCTCAACCAGACTGGCACGGCGACTTCCGTGACTTCAAGAAACTGGGACGACCTCGCCTTTTCTTCGGCATATCACCGGGTTGCATGGACTCCATGGTTAACAAATACACAGCCAACAAGCGTCTCCGCTCGGAAGACGCCTACTCACCAGATGGCCGTCACGACTTGCGACCTGAGTACCCAACCATCGTATATACTCAGATTCTCAAGCAGCTATACCCTGACGTGCCCGTGGTACTCGGAGGCATAGAAGCATCATTGCGACGCCTCACACATTATGACTACTGGAAGGATTCACTGGAGAAGTGCATCCTCTGCCCAAGTGGAGCCGACCTCCTCGTATATGGCATGGGCGAGAAACCTATGGTATCGCTTGCCCACCTTCTCATGGAGCAAGGACGCGAGATAGACACCAAGCTATTCCGCAACCTCATGCTACGATTCCCACAGAACCAGACGGTGATGCTCCTCAACAAGAAGGAGATACCGGGAGGTTTCCGTGAGGATGACATCATACTCCACAGTCACGAGGACTGTCTTAGGGACAAGAGATGTCAGGCAGAGAACTTCAGACATATAGAGGAAGAGTCGAACAAATACTCCGCACAGCGAATAATACAGGAGGTGGATGGCAAGTATGCCGTGGTGATGCCACCATACCAGCCTCTCACGCAGGACGAGCTTGACCGTTCCTTCGACCTTCCATACACACGTCTGCCCCACCCTAAGTACAAGGGTAAGCGCATACCTGCATACGAGATGATTAAGTTCTCCGTATGTATGCACCGTGGCTGCTTCGGCGGTTGCGCCTTCTGCACCATATCCGCACATCAGGGCAAGTTCATCACCTCACGAAGCAAGGAGAGCATCCTGAAAGAGGTGAAGGCAATGACGCAACTCCCAGACTTCAAGGGTTACCTCAGTGACCTCGGAGGACCGTCAGCCAACATGTATGCGATGCACGGCAAGAACCTTGACATCTGTCACAAGTGCAAGCGTCCGTCATGCATACATCCAAAGGTATGTCCGAACCTGAACACCGACCACTCCAAGTTGCTTGAGATATATCACGCAGTGGATAAGATTCCGGGCATCAAGAAGAGCTTCATCGGTAGTGGTGTGAGATATGACCTCCTCCTTCACGACACAGGCGACGCACGTATCAACAAGGTCAACATGCAATACACCCGCGAGCTTATCACCAAGCATGTGAGTGGACGACTCAAGATTGCACCAGAGCACACGTCGGAGAAGGTGTTGAACCTTATGCGCAAGCCATCCTTCAAGTTATTCTATGACTTCAAGAGGATATTTGACAAGATAAACCGTGAGGAGCGACTTAACCAGCAACTCATACCGTACTTCATAAGTAGCCATCCGGGATGCACCGCCGAGGACATGGCGGAGCTTGCTGTCATAACCAAGGGACTTGACTTCCACCTCGAACAGGTACAGGACTTCACCCCAACCCCAATGACGGTAAGTACCGAGGCATGGTACTCAGGAGTACATCCATACACACTCGAGCCAGTGTTCTCTGCCAAGAGTCCAAAGGAGAAGCTCGCACAGCGTCAATTCTTCTTCTGGTATAAGAAGGAAGAACAGCAGAAGATAATAAAGGAACTGCGACGCATAGGGCGAAATGACCTTATTGAAAAACTTTTCGGCAGAAAACTTTGACAGATAAATTAAAAAATCTATCTTTGCGAATGAAAGAATAAAGAGTTAAGAAGTTAGTAACGAAAATTCAGAAAAAGAAAGAAAATTCTTTGTCTATGTTACGCTACAATGGTGTAATCGCTCCAGAGGAGCGGACGAAGAAAAAACAAATAAAAACAGACAAAAACCGTTTATTTGAAACACAGAGAACACTGAGAGCACAGAGTGAATAAACATAAGACTCTCCTTTTTCCCTCTGAGTCCTCTGAGACCTCTGTGTTTAGAGAAAACAAAATTATCTTTAATTTCACCTTACGGTGAGAGAAGTTCTAACTTTTCGTTCTAAAAAAACAGCGAGCGGAGTAAATTTGATTTCTCACTTTTGACTCCGTCGAGCTAAAGGTTCACTATTCACTCTCATTTCTTCACTTTTAACTTAGAAAAAATACTAACAAATAAAATAACAAAACAAAATGAAAGCATTCGTTTTCCCTGGTCAGGGAGCCCAGTTCACAGGAATGGGTAAAGACCTTTACGACACTAATCCAAAGGCAAAGGAACTATTCGACAAGGCAAATGAAATCCTTGGTTTCGATATCACAAAGATAATGTTTGAAGGTACTGCTGACGAGCTCAAGCAGACTAAGGTTACTCAGCCAGCCGTGTTCCTTCACTCAGTAATCAGCGCCATCTGTCTCGGCGACGCTTTCGACGCAGACATGGTAGGCGGTCACTCACTCGGTGAGTTCTCTGCACTCGTTGCTGCTGGCGCACTCTCTTTCGAGGATGGTCTCAAGCTCGTTTCTAAGCGTGCTCAGGCTATGCAGAAGGCTTGTGAGGCAGCTCCATCAACAATGGCAGCCATCATCGGTCTTGACGACGCAAAGATTGAGGAGATTTGTGCTGGTATCTCTAAGCCAGGCAACATAGTTGTTCCTGCAAACTACAACAACCCAGGACAGCTCGTTATCTCTGGTAACGTTGACGCCATCAACGAGGCTTGCGAGGCTATGAAGGCAGCAGGTGCAAAACGTGCCCTCCCACTTCCTGTAGGCGGCGCATTCCACTCACCACTCATGCAGCCAGCAAAGGATGAGCTTCAGGCAGCTATAGAGGCAACTACATTCTCAGCACCTAAGTGCCCAGTATATCAGAACGTGGACGCTCAGGCTCACACAAATCCTGAGGAAATCAAGAAGAACCTCATCGCTCAGCTTACAGCTCCTGTAAAGTGGACTTACGAGGTACAGAATATGATTGCCGCAGGTGCAACAGACTTCACAGAGTGCGGTCCAGGCAAGGCTCTTCAGGGTATGATTGCCAAGATTAACCGCGACGTTACTGCACACGGAATAGCATAATATAAAGCAGACCTCGCTTTCGTTTCACTTTCTGGAGTAAAGAGGAGTAAAAAGACGTTACTCTTTTTCGGACAAAATGCGCAAACAGACTATCGTCTTTTTACTACCTTTTACTTCTTCTAACTTCCTTTTACTACAAAAAGGAGCAAGTTGAAAACTTGCGAGGTTAAAATATATTATTTGTCTAACCTTACAAAACACATCATTATTATGGAGAAAATCGTCATTTATCAAGTCTTTACAAGACTCTTTGGAGCTAATGCCAACAAAAACAAGAGCAATGGTACAAAGAAAGAGAACGGATGTGGACACATGGCAGACTTTACACAGGCTGCACTTGACAACATCAAGGCTCTCGGTATTACACATGTATGGTACACAGGAATAATTGAGCACGCCACAAAGACAGACTACTCTGCCTTCGGAATCAGACGTGACCACCCAGCCGTGGTTAAGGGTAACGCAGGAAGTCCTTACGCCATTAAGGACTACTACGACATCGACCCAGACCTTGCGACTAAGGTGCCAGAGCGTATGAAGGAGTTTGAGAACCTCGTGGTACGCACTCACAAAGCTGACCTCAAGATGATTATAGACTTCGTACCTAATCATGTATCACGTCAGTATGCCTCTGATGCAAAGCCAGAGGGAGTGAAGGACCTCGGTGAGGACGACATCAAGACTATGGTGTTCAACCCACACAACAACTTCTACTACATCCCTCATAGCAAGTTCTCTCCTAACTTCGACCTCAACGACCCAGAAATGGGCGAATACATAGAGACACCATCCAAGGTGACAGGTAACGACTGCTTCAGCCAGTACGTGACACGCAACGACTGGTACGAGACAGTCAAGCTCAACTATGGTATTGACTACTTAGGATGCAACAACCTCACTACATGGGGTACGCCTAACACATGGGAGAAGATGCGTGACATCCTCCTCTTCTGGGCAAGCAAGGGCGTTGACGGTTTCCGTTGCGACATGGCGGAGATGGTTCCTTGCGACTTCTGGGGATGGGTGATACCACAAGTCAAGAACAAGTATCCTGACATCATCTTCATTGCTGAGGTATATAACCCACACGAGTACCGCAACTACATCAACCGTGGACGTTTCGACTACCTCTATGACAAGGTGGGACTCTACGACACACTCCGTTCTGTCATTGGAGGCAATAGCGCAACAAGCATATCAAGTTCATGGCAGAGCGTGGATGACATAAGCAGCCACATGCTCAACTTCCTTGAGAACCACGACGAGCAGCGTATTGCATCACAGTTCTTCGCTGGCAATGCTGAGAAGGGAAAGGCTGCCATGATTGTGGCTGCTCTCATGCGTACCAACCCTGTGATGATTTACTTCGGTCAGGAACTTGGAGAGCAAGGTATGTACTCAGAGGGCTTCAGCGGTCAGGACGGTCGTACCACAATCTTCGACTACTGGACAATAGACCTTATCCGCAGATGGAGAAACAACGGTAAGTTTGACGGTTCACTCCTCAACAAGGAGGAAAAGGAGCTTCAGTCATTCTACAGCAAGCTTCTCAACCTTGCAAACAAGGAGAAGGCTATCCGCGAAGGTCTCTTCTACGATGTGATGTACGTCAACTATGGTCAGGGAATGAACGAGCATCGTCAGTTTGCGTTCCTCCGCAAGGCTGGCAAGGAGCTTATCCTCGTTGTTGCCAACTTCGACGACAACCCAGCACGCTCATGGATTAAGATTCCTGCTCACGCATTCGATGTTCTCGACATCCCAACAAAGCAAGGCGTGGAGTGCAAGGAACTCCTCACTGGCAAGAAGGAGACAAAGTGCGACCTCATCCCAGACGGCACTATATACGTAGAACTTCCAGCAAACGGAGGAAAGGTTATCAAGTATAAGCTGTAAGGGGGAGTTCTTCTGAGTAATTATTGTAGTAAAAAGGAGTAAAAGGTAGTAAAGAGGAGTAAAAAGACGATAGTACTTTCGCTCTTATCTTGACTCCAAAAGCGCGAAATTAAAGAAGTGTAAAAGATAATAGTTCTTTTGCTTCTATCATAAATAGGAAATCCCACTCGGCGATAATTGCCGAGTGGGATTTTTTTTGTTTAAAGGATTCATAGCTCAAAGCTACGTTTCCAAATAAATCTTTTATATAAACCCTCCTCCTCTGTTCCCTCTGTGTTTAGATTTAAGTCCGCGAAGAAAAATACTACTCCCCACCCTATTGGGAAGGAACGAAAGAGGAACAGAAAAAAGGCATACCCCGATTGCTCAGGATATGCCTTTTATCATTAGAGTAAGCAGATATTACTTAACGTAAATCTTCTTAACTGTGTTACCATTCTTAACGATGTTAATACCCTTCTTGAGAGCGTTCTGACGAACACCAGCTACGTTGAAGATAGCAGAAGCAGAAGCATCTGTAGCAACCTCCTCAATAGCAGTTGGAGTCTTAGTGCTGTTAGTACCAAAGTACTGGAGACGGAAGTCATCAGCCTTGAACCAAGAAGCTGAAGAAACCTTGATAACTGCGCTCTCACCTTCTGCAACAGCGAAGATAACGCTTACGTCTGTACCAATATTCTTTTCTTCCAACATCTCTGTCTCAACAACATCGTTATTTACGCTAACAGTAATCTTGTTACCCTTATCAGAAGCAACGAGTGCTGTAAGCTCGTATGTACCTGGCTTGAGGTCAGCAACTGTCTGAGTTACATAGAAGTCAACAGGAGAAGCATTCCATGTGTTGAACAAATAGTTACCCTCTGCATTTTCTACTACATATTTTTCATCTGCAGCTCCAACAATCTTAGTATCACCTGTTGCAGCTGTGTTATAAGTCCAACCTGTGAAGTCACCAGTCTCGAAGCTTGGGTTCTCAATCAATGAAGTACAGATAACTGGGTCTGCATCTGTTGCTGTTGACATACCAGCAGGGAACTTCAACTCACGAATTGCAGCACGAACCTCTGCCAATAAAGCACTGATCTGTTCTGTAGTATATGAACGTCCACCAAGCTTTTCGTCAATTTCGCCATGCAAGATTGTTGCATTATCACGAGCAACACCCTCAGCTGTAGAAAAATAAGTATTAATTGCATCAGCCAATGCATCTAAGGCAGTAAACATTTCCTTGTAAGCAGCAACATTCTCCTTGAATGAAGCAAACTCCTTAGCAAGCCTGCTTGAAGCCTCTACAAGACCAGTACAATGATCAACAGCATCATATGCTGCAGAGACAGCACTCTTCAAAGAAAGCTTAGCAGCTTCGCTACTAATATTATTTTCATCTCCAGCGAACTTATCTACCTCATCAATAAAACCAGCAAGCTCTTTGACAAGAAGATCCTCGTCCAATGTATTGTAATCAATCTCGAATGAATACCATACAACCCATGAGTCACTAGACATCTCATCTGAGCAGATACCGAAGCTGAGGTCACCAGTTTCAGCAAGTACAGTCTTTACAGACTTAACAGTATAGATATCGAACTGCTCGTTTGTGAATACGTAGTTTGCTTCCTTCTGGTTGTTAGGAATAGTAAGCTCGTTAGTAAGCTTGCTTCCAATGTTCTCGTCGAGTCCAGCCAACTCAGCTACGTTGCAGAGAGGAGTCTTAGAGTGACCAGCCCAAAGGAATGCAAGATCCTGATTGGTACCAGAGTTATAGTTGTCGTAGTTTGTATCATTGTCTATTGTACGATAGAAAGCACGAGTAGTGATAGTGTATGTACCAGCAGGCATGTCCTTGAGAGCACGTGTTACCTTGAATGGGCTCTTGTTCCAAACCTCGGCTGTACCATACTGAGTCTTGAAGCGATCACCAGCATCTGAAGTCCATTCCTTGTCAGGAATATTGTTTCCAGTTACAGCGTTCTCGCTATAAGTATATGAAAGTCCTTCAAGAATTGGAGTGATGTCAAGGTCATCGCCAGTGTAGCCACCAGCCTGAATAGTCTCAAATGCTTTCTGAACAGCCTTCTTATACTCTACAGGAACAGAAGCGATTGCTTCTTCAATCTGCTGAGTAGTCCAAAGATATTCACCTAAAGCATATTCACTAATATTATCAGACAACTCGCTAAGGAAAGTATAGAATTCGCTAAAGAGCTGATTATCTTTCAACTCATCAAGAACCACGCCCAACTCATCATTATAGAAATTATCAAGCTTTCTGTAAGCCTCGATATTTGCTTTTATCTCAGGAATGAGTGCCATGATAGCTTCCTTTGCAGCAAGGTTAGCCTCCTTGTCTGCACTTACAGAGCTAACGAGTTGCTGTCCTGCCTCAAGTGCATTCTCCATCTGTTCAGTCAATGCTGTATTGAAGTCGTTTTCATCAACAAGAACCTGACCAGAAGCAACAGCAGCCTGAAGAGCGAAGAGTGATGGGTCGATAGCTGTCTCACCTACATAGTTGAGAGCGATACCATCGATAAAGAAGTGAGGCATGCTACCAGAACCAACATTCTTTGCCTGATAACCTACAGAGAACTTACCAGAAGTTGACTCCTCAAGTTCAAATGTGATAGTCATCTTCTGCCATGAACCTACCTGGAATGACTTAATCTCAGAAAGATACTCAGTACCATCATTAGTGATGAATCCCATAAGGTTCTTTTCAACCTCACCTGTACCACCAGTATTATAATAAGAGATTGTAAGAGTATATTTACCTGCAGGAATAGTAACATCCTGTGTATATTGTGTTGTTGCGCCCCAACAAGTAAGGAATCCAAGTACATTACCAGAAGTAGCACCGTCAGACATTGCCCTTGGAGCAATGAACTGGCTACCACCAAGCCATGTATTTGTACCAATACCAAAGATACCACATGCACGACCATTGTTCACACCTGTGTTCTTGTCAAGTGCGTTTTCCTCTATTGTAGCAGCAGGGGAGTTGGCTGTCCAACCGATGACAGGCTGCATACCATAGTAGTTCACACCATTCTTTGAACGGTCATAGTCGTATGTAGTGATACCCTGTCCATCTGGAAGAGCCTCATCCTGATTGAAGTGAGGATTCTTGATGAAGAACTCAGAAAGGTCAGAGAGAGAGCTTTCGTTGATAGCCTTCTGTGCTTCGATGGCAGCCTCTACCTCTTCGAGAGTAGCATTTGCATTGTCATAGACATTCTGTGCATCTCTTGTGTCTGCACCAATCTGCTCACCATAGTTAATCAACTCCAAAAGCGACTCCTTGGCAACCGCAATCTTGTCTGCAATAAGCGGAGCTGGGTCAATCTTGTAGAGACTCACATTACTATAAAAGAGGTGTGGAGAATCTTTACTACCCTGTCCTCCTGCAATATAACCAAGAGAAATGCGGCCCTTTGTCTCCTTGTCAAGCATAAAGACAATCTGGTCAACAGTTGATGAATAGACATCAACTGGGAATGACTGTGTCTTTGAGAGATACTGCACGCCATCCTCTGAAATGAATCCATTGAGGTTTGTCATACCGCCACCACCGGCAGTATTGCATACTGGAATTTCGATGAGGTAAGCACCTGCTGGCAGAGTAATCTCCTGAGTGTATTGTGCAGTTGCACCCCATACTGCCAAGACTCCAAGTCCACACGTAGCACCACCTTCACCAGTGTAAGGGATGTTACCTTCGCCACCCAAGCCATAAGAAGGCGTTTCGTCATCTGTTACATACGACATGACGCCACACGCACGGGCATTGAGACCATTCTCCTCAGTAGTCATGATGTTGTCAGTAGGAGCAGATGCTGTCCAACCTACCACAGGTTGCATACCAAACAACTCCGTACCGCCAGCACCAAAACCAGCATCAGTAAGGTCCTTAGCATAAGTTTTAACGATTGCATTCACAGGCGTTCCTGCCGTGAAGTCTGCATTTGTAATCATTGAGGTAAGGTTCTCCAACTTAGTGTACTCAACAGTTTCCTGAGCCCACGATGAAGTGAATGCCATACCTACCCCAATCAAGGTGTAGAATAATTTTTTCATTGATAGGTCTTTTAAAGTTAATATAATGTACTTAATTTCTCTTTTATTTCACAGTTATCCTACTTATAAATTCCCATGATACCCTTATCCCGGGAAATATAGCAAGGCAAAAGTATATATAATATTTGACGAAAAAGAAAAAAAACGATAAAAAATATGATAAAATCATTCATTCCATCCACAAAACAATAGTTTTTGGACTATTTTACAAACTATGGTTAACAACGTCACACCCCTTTGGTACGAGATTATCCAAGATTTTAAGGTTTTGAGTTTATGAGTTTTTAAGTTCTTACGGATAAATAGACCATCTTATCGCACCAAAGGTGCGATTTCTCCTTAAACAAAAATTTTCTTTATTTTTAAATTTTCGTTTCGTTCTCTTCCGCAAGAACTTAAAAACTTACCTTTTAACATCTTCAAGTGTAAGTGTAGTCAGTTCTTCCTTTGTGGCATTATCCATGCTTGACAGTCGATTGGCTTGCCTCTGTATGGACTTCTCAAACACGTTGCGGACGAAGCGAGCATTACCGAAGTTCTTGTCCTTATGCTCCACGGCATAGGTGAAGAATGACTTGACGTACTCAGCAGCCTCTGGTGTGAGCTGGTACTGGTTCTTCTTCACATACATGTTGAAAATGTCGTACAACTCCGCACCTGTATAGTCAGGGAAATCGATGTAACGATTGAAACGTGACTGAAGTCCAGGATTAGAGTCGATGAAACGCTTCATCTCCTTTGGATAACCTGCTATGATAACGACAAGACTGTCACGATCGTCCTCCATACGTTTCAAAAGCGTGGATATGGCTTCCGCACCATAGTCGTCGTAACTGTTATTAGGTACAAGGGCATAAGCCTCATCGATGAAGAGCACTCCATTAAGTGCAGAGTCGATGACGGCATTGGTCTTTGTAGCAGTCTGTCCCACATAGTTGGCAACCAAGCCAGAACGGTCAACCTCCACGGTGTGTCCCTTTTTCAACACGCCCAAGTCCTTGTATATACGTGCCACGATACGAGCCACTGTAGTCTTACCAGTACCTGGGCTACCAGTAAACACGAGGTGGAGCGACATCTTAGGAGTCTTCAGTCCCTGCGCCTCACGTTGCTTCTGAACCTTCACGAAGTTGGCAAGCGAATGAACCTCCTCCTTAACCTGCTGGAGTCCAATTAACTCGTCAAGTTCCTTATATGGGTCACCCTCCAAAGGAGCATTGACAACCACGCTGTCCTTGTTCTCTACCTGCTGCTCCGTTGCCTGTTCCTCTGATTCGTCAACATCATCGCCATAGCAAATGCCTATAATGACGACCAAAAGTATCATTAACACGAAGCCAATGGACAGACAGCCACAGCCCTTGAATATCTTGCCACCTAAATTCTCTGATAATTGCATATTTCTTCAGATATTACTTACTTTACTTGTATTCCATCTATTGTTACCTTCTGTCCTGCCATATTGAACCTGTCAGGAGTAAGGAGCGACTTGGTGAACCACTTTGGTGCTTCGTGGCTGAGTAAGATGTTTGTCAGTTCAAACTCCTTCCTAGTGGTTGGATTTATCCACTTGCCACTCAACTTATAATCTGCGCAATCCTCCACCTGAATGTCTATGTCTATGATACCAGAGACAGAGCCGTCAGACTGGTATTCCTCAAGGATGTAATGCTCCACACCACCCTGCTTGCTCATTCTTCCAGCAATCATGATAGGAGCTGGATTCTTTGCCTTGGGATAATAGATATATCCAGCCACGATGCCGTCACTCGTCTTTTGGTACGCAATAATAACAGGGATGCGTCCGTTGAGTTTGGCATCTATTCTCCAAAGTGGAAGGTTAAGCATTCCGCTAAAATCCACAGCATCACCATCATCGTCTATTCGCCACGTGTTACTGAGATACTCCTCAAGCTCGTTGCCATTCCAACGATAGTAAGTAATGACTCTCTCGTCTGGTCCTGCACTCATGGCTGTCGTTATTACCTTCAACCCCGCATCCAGCTGTGGCTCACCTATCTCACCATAGCCCTTGGCAGGAACAAAACCATGCTGTTGCTGACTCCACAACAGAGCCTCATGCTGTACGTTGTTGGAGAAACCGCCCACATAGCCAAGATTGACATCCACATCAGGATAGCCGTCAAAGTTGATGTCATCTTCCGTGATGACTATCGTTTCACGAGCCATGTCCTCAGGCATTGGCGCACTCAGTTCAAAGGCATACTTATCAATGAGTTTCTTGCCAACGTATGTACACAGATTAGCCACGCTGACCTCACCATCGGCATTCTTGTCCATGGCAATCTTGAAGCTGTAGTCCTTACGCTCTGCGCCCTTAGCCGACTTTTTATTGCGAGAAACCTGTGCCTGCACACCCACCAAGGCGTACAGACACAGGAATATTAGAATCAATCGTCTTTTCATTCGTTATTTGCTTTTGCCTTTGCAGCCAACTCCTTCAACTTATCCTTGCCCTTGAAGGCAAATACCCATACAAAGAAGCATGCTACTGCCAACAGGGTGATACCCAACAAAGGACGATAGAACAGCCAAGCGAGTGCAATGACTATGAGCGACCATACAATACCGATGACGGTACAAACCACGCCAACGCCCCATCCAAAGATGCCAGCGATGAAAGGAACGACCTTGAGTATTGCCTCAATGAATCCGAGTATGCCCCTCAAACCTCCTATGACGAGCATGACACCTATCACACGGATAATCCAGAGCCACATAGAGTTAGCGTCATGCTCCGACTCAAAGATGTCACCAGCATCCTTCTTGCCCATCACAAGTGTCTGGAAACGCTTGCCATTGCCTGCCTTGTAAGGCTTGAACGTATCGCCATCAACCTCAGATATGATAGTGACCTTGGCAGGAACAATCTTCTCGAATGTCACGCGAATATCACCAACCTCTGGTGAACCAGGCACACGTCCATAGTACAACACATTACCTGCCTGATGCACGTACTCAAAGTCCTTCTTGTTGTCAGCACTTGCCATGGCAGCGTGAATGGAATCTTCCGAAGCCTTGACAGAATCAGGTACGGCAACAGTCTGTGCTGGTTGTTCCACAGTCTTCTTCACGCCATAGAAACGCTCATAGGCAACCTTTGCACTATTGTTGATTTGCTCAAGCGTGTTGTCGCTAATTGCCAAATCCATGCTTTCCCTTGAAGAGATGCTATGAATAAGGCTCTCATTAAGTCTGTAAGCACCAAAGGTAACATTCTCTGCCCATAGGTCTGCATCCTCCACGGTAGTAAGGACAAAGTTCTTTGAGCGATAAGCCTCATCCTTGAACTCACTTGAGTTGACAGGCTCAGACACCCACTCCTTGGAATACGTGTAAGTGGTAGTAGTAACCTCCTTACCGCCTAACTTATCCTCGGAATTGCTCTCTGAGTGTTCTACCCACTGGTAGTACTCCACCTTGCGCTGAAGCGAGATGGCCTTTGCACCTATGCCATACTGCTGGTCGATAAGTGAATCCTCAGTAGTGGCAACAGCCGTTGCGCACACCAACTCACCATCGAGAGTTGCATCCTTCTTGTTTGGATTCTCCATCTCGACATAGGCATTCTCTGCCTCGTCAAGCATCTTGTCTGTTTTCACGGCACGTCCCTCATTCCACCACAGCAATGCTGTAGCACCGAAGAAGAGAAGGAAACCTGTACCAATACCCTTGAAGGAACGACCTACGCGCGTTCCATAACCTGTTGTTTTAACTTCTTGATAAGCCATTTTTTCAATTAATTATTTTATTATATTTTGGAAAGATTTTATCTAAAGCTTTTTGAGGTTTTAGTTTTTTTGAGGTTTTGCAGAGGACTAGGCTGACTAGAAAGTCTATATGTTCTAGTCTGTCTAGAAAAGCTAGTCTATATAGAAGTTCTATAGAGCCTAGAAGCCCTAGAGAGTATAGAATATCTAGAGCATCTAGACATAACAGCGAAAAAGAGCCACATTTATTTTTGACTCCGTCGAGCTAAAGGTTCACTTTTTCACTTACCCGTTACCTTCTTATGCTCAACTTTATTCCCTCGGCATGTGCCTTGCAGAACTCATCGGCATCCTTGACAACCATGGCGAGGTAGCCACCGCCACCAGCTCCAGGCATCTTCCATGCAAGGACGTCGGAGAGTGCACCATACTTGTCGATGTACTCCATTACACCTTCTTGTATCATGGCTGGGAACATAGCCACCTGAGCATCAAAGCTTGCTTTGTATGCTGCAGCAAACGCGTCAAGGTTCTTTGACATTATAGCATTCCAGCAAGCATCAGCGGCATCAGCAAGTGCCTTGACCTTGACAGGAGTGATGTCCTTGCCCTCGACAACGGAGCATCCCGGACGACGTGGGAACATAGGCACCATGACAAGGTGCTGCTCAAGCCAACTGAGGATAGCCTCGTCACGACAAGTCTCTATCTTCTCAGGCCAGAAATGGCTGTCATAGTAATGGCGTGAGAGTCCCGGAATACATATACCTATTGAGTCCTGCGCACCACTCACGATGCCATCGTTGCGCTCTGGGTCGTTCTCAAAACAGAAGACAAGCTTGGCAAGCATCTCTGGGTCCATCTCAGGCAACTTGATAGGCCATATCTTCTTAATCATATTACGAGTAGAAGTGGAGAGACCGCAACGCTCGCGCACCTCAAACGTAGGATGGAGCGAAATGGTGAGTGCCCATCCCGGTTGATGGCAACTCACGTATGGCTGGTCAATCCAAGTACCAGCAAGGTCGAGGCGAGTAGGAATCTCACATGTAGCAGCTTTGAGGTCTGTGCTCGAACGTGCCTTGAGTCCCTCGGCAGGGTCACGCTTCAGCACCACATACTCAATGCCGTGTGACTCGCAGAACTGACGCTTCTCATCATTGCTGCCATCCTCATTCACAACAAACACATCTGGTTTGAGAGCCTCAACGGTAGGAATAAAATCCATGATTCCGCTACCTTGATTGATGACTGCATCCTTCACATAGCGTATGCTCTTAACCATAAAGAGGCGCTCATTCTCATCATACAGAGTCTGATGATTCTTATATTTCAATATCGTAGCATCAGAGCCAATGCCAACATACAAATCACCATACTGGCTTGCCTGACGAAAGAATTCCACATGACCACTATGAAGCAAGTCATAGCATCCACTTACAAAAACCTTTTTCATATCTTATTTAGTGCGACTTTTATCATTTTTCGTGACAAAGATACAACTTTTAAGTGAAAAGTGAAAAACAAAAATAAAAAATGCGCTTTCGATATAAACCGAAAGCGCATTATTTTTATCTGCCTATGAGAAGGCAAAAGAATTACTATACCTCTGTTGTGAGTGTCGTTGGAGTCCAAGTCTTTGAAGCCACAACCTCATTGTTTGCCAGATTTACAAGTGAAATAGTAAATGAGCATCTACCTGTAACAGAACCAGACAATTCGTTAACCTTATCCTGAACCTGAGAATCAAGTAATTTTACCGCTTCATTGAAGACTGTCTTTGCTGCAAGCTGATTAACATTAGTAAGCTGCTTGCTGTAGGATGTAAGCTGTGGTGCGAATGCATCAACCAGTAACTTCTGTGTTTCACCTTCTACATTTGTACTAACTTGCAACTCATAGTTACTAAAAGTTGTTGCATCTGTAACTGCTGTTGTTACATCATCCTCTCCACAACTTGTGAATACGAATGTAGAACAAAGCGCAAATACGAGCGCCATCATTGTCTTTAAAGTTTTCATTGGTTTGTAAGTTTTATCCCTCATGCCATATCTGACAAAGAGGAGATTGGTTAATTATTAATTTTATTTATTCATTATCATCTTCATCCTCTGCTGTTTCCTCTGTAGGAGCAGCAGACTCTTCCGGAGCAGTGTAAGAAGTATCTGCCTTTAGGGTATCAGCGGCAATGGTGTCCTTCTGATACACCACGATGTCCGGTGTCTCGTCGATGACGAAAGTATCTTCCTCTGCAATGGAGTCTGCACCTGCGCCCTCGAAGGCGTGCATCTTAGGACGTGCGTTCTTGTCGAACATTGTAAGAGCAACAAACGTCAGGAGAGATGCGACAAGGAATGCCGTGGTCGAAATGTTCAGGCTCTTGCCGTCTGGTTTCTTATAAATGAAATAGTAGCTCAAGCACCAGTATGCCACGATAAACAACAGCCACACGATGGATGCCCAACTAAAACCGAATATGGCACTCTTAATCATAAGAACCAAGAACACACAGATTGAAACAAGCATTCCCATCTGAAAGAATGAACGCTTTGATTTATCCTTACCCTTTTGCATATCTTTTTTATTATCCAAGGAGTAAAAGGAAGTAAAAAGAAGTAACAGGGAGTAAAAGGACGAATGTAAAATTTCCGCTCTATATTTATGCATTCCGGACTATTTCCGAAGGAATAAATCTAAGAGTAGAAACATGACATAGGTCATTCGTCTCTTTACTACTTTTTAATTCTTTTAACTACCATTTACAACTTACCAAAATTGATTTATTTTGACACAAAATTAGACAAAGTTTATTGAATAGCATCAATGAACTTTACATTTTTTTGATTTTACCCCGAAATATACTAACTTTGCAGCGCAAAAAACAAGCAAACAATAGTAAGTAAGTCTCAAAATAGGATTCGGATTACGATTATTCATTGATGAAAAAATATATATATTTTCTCTTTCCTCTGCTCACTTTTTTAGGATGTAAGGAAAATGTAGGATGGAGCGGAATGGAATTTGTAAAGGTTCAGGACAGCATACAGGCACCATACGACATCGCTATCGACATGGAGTTTGCCAACGGCAAGAACCCAGAACGCCAAAAGGTGGCAAACATCATAAACGCAAAACTACAGGACACGTTTCTTGAAAGAGTAGATACAGCCAATCTTCCTTCGTCCCTGAAGGAATACATCAACAAGCTTTGTGACACATACAAGATGGAGGATGAGGAGCTTCACCTCAACCGCTTCGACCACCTATCAGGTCACTTTGAATATGGACTGAACGGCGTCATCAACTATATACTTACGGAAGATTATTTCGGCGGCGGCGCTCACCCTACGAGCAACACCACAATACTTTGTTTCAACGAGGACACTGGCGACCTCATCACCACAGACAAACTGGTGGTGGATAGTTGCCGTCACAAGTTGATGGACAAGCTCACTCTCCGACTAATGGAGAACGTGGGTGCTCCTACCCTCGATTCACTCCATGCCATCGGCTATCTTGACATGAGCGATATGTTCATTTCCGACAACATCAAGCTCGGAACTGATTCCATATCTTTCTTCTACAATCCATACGACATCGCTCCGTATGCACTCGGTAGCACTACCATTTCCTTTGCATACGATGAACTCAAAGGAATCATAATAATTAATAACTAACAAGCAATTAACAATTAACAATTAATAATTAACAACTAAGCGAAGCGGTCTCACTGACCGTAGGGAAGTAATTAACATGCATATCCCCTGAATGGAGTTCTTCCATTTGGGGAGTTATGAGTTATGGGGTATGAGCCAGCTTAACTTTTAATTTTTAACTTTTAACTCCGCAAGGCGGGCCAGTACGTAGCCGAACGGACTGGCAGTTCGTCGCCTACGTACTCAGACAAAGAAACGAGAATACAACTCAAAAACTTTTAGTGGACACAAATAATGCCGAGATATGTGCGTATTAACATGCCACTTCAATATGCGATAGTAAATCAAAAAAATCTCAAAATGACGCATAAAAAGTATTTAGGACAGCTCATACCAGCTAAGATATGGAGATTTTTTTTATCTTTGTGCTCAAAATGAGTGCACATGAAAAAAGAAGATACATCTTTACAAGTTCAGCAATTGGATACACTATATAGTGATGTCCGCAAAATCATAGAAACTTCACGCAATAATGCGGTGCGTAGTGTCGATTTCTGTCGTGTACAGATGTATTGGCACTTAGGACAACGTATATTCGAGGAAGAACAGCACGGAAAGGAGCGTGCTGACTATGGAGCATATCTCATCAAGACCCTTGCCAAGCGTCTGGAACCTGAATTCGGAAGCGGATTTGGAGTACGACAATTGGAGCAAAGTCGTCAGTTTTATCGAACATATCCAATTGCGAACACACTGCGTTCGCAATTGAACTGGAGTCAATACAGAAAACTAATTCAAATAGATGACCCAGACAAGAGAGAATACTACGAATTAGAGTCTGTCAATAACGCATGGACTGCACGCGAAACAGAAAGGCAAATCAATTCCATGCTCTATGAACGTCTGTTGATGAGCAACGACAAGGAGAGTGTGCTTGCTGTGGCTCGTAAGGAACGTATTCCTGAAAGTCCGACAGAAATCATCAAAGACCCTATGGTTCTGGAATTTCTTGGACTTCATAGGGAGAGTAGCTATTACGAGAAGGATTTGGAATCTGCAATCATTACTCATCTGACAGATTTTCTCCTTGAAATGGGCAAAGGATTCTCTTTCGTTGCGCGTCAGAAGCGTATCCTGCTCGAAGACGATGAGTTTTTTGCAGATCTTGTTTTCTACAACCGCCTGTTGCGTTGCCATGTCGTCATCGAGTTGAAAACAGGAAAACTGACACATCAGGATTTAGGTCAACTACAAATGTATGTCAATTACTATGACCGTAATGAGAAACTTCCAGATGAGAATCCGACCATTGGAATACTCCTTTGTACGGAGAAAAATGATACGGTTGTACGTATGACATTACCAGAGGACAGTCAAAACATTTTGGCAAGCGAGTACAAATTGTATCTTCCATCGTCAGAGCAACTTATTGAAGAAATCAATGAGGTAAAGAAATTGGCACAAAAGAAAGAATAGAAAAGTAACATATTTCCATCTAACAGCCAAAAGGAAAGACGAAAAATTAGTATGGTGTGTGGCTGACCATAAAGAGAATACAACGAGAGGCAAGCGCATCTAAGCACTTGCCTCTCGTATTTATTACACCAGTTCAGGATATATAATTCCGACAACATCAAGCTCGGAACTGATTCCATATCTTTCTTCTACAATCCATACGACATCGCTCCGTATGCACTCGGTAGCACAACCATTTCCTTTGCATACGACGAACTGAAGGGGATAATCATTCTTAACGAAAACTAATAAGAATTATTCACCACTCTTTCCGCTGAGTTTCCCAGCCATGAATAGCCATTTCGGCGTTCATAGCCTATATCTTCTATTCGTTTTCTTGGTATTCCGTCCCTGTCACAGAAGAATGGTTCTTCCGTTTCAAGGTCATAGTAACGTGCCCATAACAATGGAGCATTAGGTCTGTCAACAAGACGGATGTCATATCTGCCGTCCTCAAGTTGGTAACGCTCTACAGCCTTACCATGGATGGCATGAGCTTCCAACCATTCCACGGCACAACGGATAGAGTTTCTCACTTCCTCAGAAGGATTAGGGATGCTTTTCAACAAAAGCACAATATCCACCGTCTCGCCATGCCCCGTGAGACTTGCAAGCTCAAATGCACGCGCCGGAGCAGGTAGGAGTGTCACCTCATCATGCTGCTGACACCATACGGTAGGCTTACCATTCTTGCGTACCTGACACGCCAAGATACAATCCACTCCCCTATTGAATGCAGCCATGGCACGTTTCCTCAACGACCGTCCAATATGCAAAGAAGAATACGCTTCCTTATTCTGCGCCACATCACAAAGAAGGAGCATGACATTCACCATAGCATTATCATTGAAGGTAATCCTTGACGAATACTTGGCATCTTTCCTCGCAGGAAAGAACTGAGGCCATCCACCATTATCGTATTGCATATCCAAGAGATAATGCAATCCACGAATGAAAGCATCACGATAACGCTTATCGTGCGTCTCCGCATACGCCCCTGCAAGCACCTTCATCTCCGTGGTAGTAGCACCATTGTCTATGGTAGAGCCAATGCCAGTCTTCATACACTTATTCATGTATGCTGCATCAACACCTTTCAGCCAGTCTTGGTTCTTAACCCAACCACCAGACGGCATCTGATACTTGACAATGGAATCAGCAAGCGCCACGTTCTGTGCCTTCACCAATTGAAACGGAAGGGACATCAACAATATGAAAGGAACTATTTTCATTCTGCTTTTTTCAATGAGTATTTTTGAAACACAGAGAGCACAGAGAACACAGAGTTTTTATTCTTAGTTATCAGATTTATTTAGAGTTCACGGAGGTCGCTTGTGCTCCGTGTAGCTCTCAGAACAAACTCGCTGAGACGACAAGTTACTTTGCTTTTTCCGAACGGCTCTGTGTTCTCTGTGCTCTCTGCGTTTAAGAGATAACCAATTTTTACTCAAACTTCATTGTGCGTGCAGGAGCACTAATGCCGATGAAGAATGATGAGCCGAATATGACGAGGGATGATACGACAAGTGTCATGATATTAAGGAATACGACCTGTAGCCAGTCAATATAGACAGGTACGGAGTCAAGGTAATATACAGCTGCGTCCAACTTAACAACAGAGAACTGCTGCTGGACGAAGCAGATGAGCAAGCCGAAGGCATTGCCAAGAACCATACCCTTGCCTACGAGTATGACGGCATAGTGGAAGAACACCTTGCGCACTCCCATGTTTGTCATTCCAAGTGCCTTGAGGAGTCCAATCATGTTGATGCGCTCAAGCATGACGATAAGGAGTCCTGACACAACGGTGAAGCTTGACACGAAGAGCATAAGGATGAGAATCATGACCACGTTCATGTCAAGAACAGAGAGCCATGAGAAGGTATGTGGCGACAGTTCCTTGATGGAGAAAGCACCATATATCACGCCATTACTGTCACGTGAACCATATATCACGCTATGCATCTCGGCTGCCTTTTCCTGTACACGACTGAAATCGTTCACCTTCATCTCGATACCTGACACCATATCCTCTTCCCAGCCATTGAGACGGCGAACGGTATATATATCGGTAAGTACGTTTACCTTGTCATATTCCACAAGGTTGGTCTCGTATATACCATATACATTAAGGCGACGGGCACGCATACCTGTCTTTCCGTCGAGGAAATAGGCATAGACCTTATCGCCAAGGTGAAGACCAAGGTCGGATGCAATCTTCTTGCTAAGAAGGATATTGTTGGACGATTTCTTGCTGCTGAACTCTGGGACAGCACCTTCGACGAGGTACTTATGGAAGAAGGCTGTGTCGTAGTCCTCTCCCACTCCCTTGAACGTCACTCCGCAGAAATCTTCCTCGGTCTTGAGTATTCCGAGCTTTGAAGCGTATGTCTGCCTGCTCTCAATACCGTCAAACATATCGAGAACCTTGCGAAGGGAGTCATTATAGAGCACAGGCATCATCTCATACTGCTGTGTCTGAGTGAGACTGACCACCTGTATATGTGAGCCAAAACCTATGACCTTACTGCTCACCTCACGCTTGAAGCCAAGGACAACGGAGAGGCTGACAATCATCACGGCAAGACCTACAGCAATACCGAGCATTGCTATACGCACAGCAGGGCGAGAAAATCTTTTCTCGCCCTCCGTGTTTGAATATATCTTTCTTGCTATGAAACTGTACACCTCTAAAAATTAAAAATTATAAATTAAAAATTATAAAACTTGTTCGCGTCAAAGTTATGCGCAGCACGTACCAATTAGAAAAACAAAAGAAAACATAGGAAAACAAAAGAAAACACTTTTGAGAAACAAAAATTTTCTTAAATTTTCTAAATTTTCGTTAGCATCCAATAATCGAACAGACTATCTAAAAGCTCCTCCCCTCGGGCGAATGAGGGCATAGAAGAGAGACTGAATGTCTCTCTGCCCCGAAATGAGGGGATAGCAATTACTTGCTCGACGGTGGGCAAAGGTTGGGAGGGGGCCAGCCCTACTCCGTCCTTCCTGGGTATGCCTCAAGAGCCTTGCGGAGTACGAAGAGAGCACGCACAAGGTCTTCCTTCTTGAGAACGTATGCAATACGCACCTCGTTCTTTCCTGAACCCGGGGTTGTATAGAAGCCTGATGCTGGAGCCATCATGACGGTCTCGCCTTCGTAGTTGAACTCAGAGAGACACCATGCACAGAACTTCTCACAGTCATCCACAGGAAGCTTTGCCACCGTGTAGAACGCTCCCATTGGTATTGGAGAATAGACGCCCGGAATACGATTGAGACCGTCAATAAGGCACTTACGACGTTCCACATATTCATCATATACCTCGCGGCTGTATTCTTCTGGTGCGTCAAGGCTTGCCTCCGCAACAATCTGTCCGATAAGTGGTGGAGAGAGACGTGCCTGACAGAACTTCATGACTGCCTTGCGAATCTCCTCATTCTTTGTGATGAGTGCACCAATACGGATACCGCACTCACTATATCTCTTGCTGACAGAGTCAATAAGGACTACGTTATTCTCAATGCCCTCAAGGTGACACGCAGATATATAAGGTGAGCCAGTATAGATAAACTCACGATATACCTCGTCAGAGAACAGATAGAGGTCGTACTTCTTCACGAGGTCACGTATCTGGTTCATCTCACGGCGTGTGTAAAGATATCCCGTTGGGTTGTTCGGATTACAGATAAGGATGGCACGTGTGCGCTCGTTTATGAGTTCCTCGAACTTCTCAACCTTTGGAAGAGAGAATCCTTCATCGATGGTAGTGGCTATTGTACGGATAACCGCACCCGCCGAGATGGCGAATGCCATGTAGTTGGCGTATGCTGGTTCTGGCACAATAATCTCGTCACCCGGGTTCAGACATGAGAGGAAAGCGAAGAGCACAGCCTCAGAACCACCACTTGTGATGATGATGTCGTCAGCAGTAAGATTGATATCATACTTCTTGTAGTAGCCAACAAGCTTTTCCCTATATGAACGATATCCCTGGGAAGGACTATACTCAAGAATCTTTCTGTCGATATTCTTGATAGCATCAAGCGCAACCTGAGGAGTAGGAAGGTCAGGCTGTCCAATGTTCAAGTGATAAACATGGACACCACGCTTTTTTGCGTCTTCTGCAAGCGGAGCCAATTTTCGGATTGGCGAGCTTGGCATCTCTGTTCCGCGAATTGATATCTTTGGCATTTAATTGTATTTTATTGCTGTATGTGTAGTTTAGATGCAGGGGCTCCCCTGCGCATAAGTCGTGCAAAGATAAGGAATTTTATTGGGAAAGCGGTTATATATGAATAAAAAATCGTAATTTTGCCGAAAATTTTAATAAAATGAAAGTAGGAATAATACAGCAGTCTTGTTCAGGCGATGTAAACGCCAACAAGGAGAAACTTGCAAACAATATCAGAGAAGTGGCAAAGAAAGGTGCGGAACTCGTGGTACTTCAGGAACTTCACAACTCACTTTACTTCTGCCAGACAGAGAACACGCAACTATTCGACCTTGCAGAGCCAATACCCGGTCCTTCAACCGAGTTCTATGGCGCGATAGCAAAGGAATGCGGCGTGGTTCTCGTCACTTCACTCTTCGAGCGCAGAGCGGCAGGACTCTACCACAACACAGCCGTTGTCTTTGAGAAAGACGGCACAATAGCAGGAAAGTATCGCAAGATGCACATTCCTGACGACCCTGCATACTACGAGAAGTTCTACTTCACACCTGGCGACATGGGCTTCCACCCAATACAGACAAGCGTGGGCAAGCTGGGCGTACAGGTATGCTGGGATCAGTGGTATCCAGAGGGAGCACGCCTCATGGCACTTCAGGGAGCTGAGTTACTCATCTACCCTACTGCCATCGGATACGAGAGTTCAGACACTGAGGACGAGCAGGAACGTCAGCGCGAAGCATGGACAACAGTTCAGAGAGGTCATGCAGTAGCCAACGGCATACCTGTCATTGCCGTAAACAGGACAGGTCACGAGCCAGACCCATCAGGTCAGACAAACGGCATACAGTTCTGGGGAAGCAGCTTCGTGGCAGGTCCTCAAGGAGAGCTTCTCTATCGTGCACCAAAGGACGAGGAGGTGAACCAAATCGTCGAGATAGACATGAAGCGCAGCGAGAACGTAAGACGTTGGTGGCCATTCCTCCGCGACCGCAGAATAGAAGAGTTTGGTGGATTGACTAAAAGATTCATTGATTGAACAAAAAACACCCTGTATGGCTGGACGGAATAAGTCAGGCCGTACAGGGCGACTTTTTTTTCAGAAGCCGCTCCCTTAAAAACTTGTGTTTTCCATGCTTCCATGGGATTATAAAATTAAACCGTACAGGTCACATTTCGTTCATCTTCCGTTGTTCATTCGTAGTGACTTTTTTGTGTCTCTACTATTTCTCTGCTAATTCTCTACTATTTCTCCGCTATAATAGTAGAGCCATAGTGGTGTCACTTCGGTGTCATAGCGAAGGCATGACGAAATCATGACATTAGTGGTTCGTAGCCAGTACGTACGGGTACGTACTCTCAGTACGTCCCCAACGTACTGGGAGTACGCTCGCCACGTACTACGAGTACGTTCGCGACGTATTTTCGCCCTTTCCCTTACCTTCCCCTTAGGTGTGCCTTATGTGTCTGTTCAGTTGCTAAGGGAAACTAAGGA
>JAFZVY010000021.1 GCA_017617575.1 Bacteroidaceae bacterium
ATTGTTGGCAGCGGCAGCTTACAACTTCAAAAGATCCATGAAAGTTCTTTTGTATCCATTTTTAGATTTGGTCAAAAAAGTGTTCGAGATGCTATTTTGCAATAGCATCTCGATGAAATATACTTTTTAAGGGATGACTAACTAATATGAAGAATAAAGTACTTGCCTTAGTTGCATCAGTAATCCTCCTATGCCCAATCGGTTCTGTGGCTCAGAACAACGATTCCGATAACAAACAAATGATGGAAGTGGCGGCTGGAGTAAAGATTTATTATCCTGCTAAGATGGGATTTTCACAGAATGAGCCTGTGGAGAATGTAATCAACATGATTACAATGTATAATCAGCATTCGGATTTTACGCTTATGGTGAATGGAGAGAATTATCTCCAGAGCCGCGAGTCGTTCCTTGCCCATACTCTTGTAGCGGACGTGGAACGTATAGAGATTATCACAGACCCAAGTATCTGTGGCAATAATATCGGCACGGATGGAAACATCAACATCGTGCTTCGCAAGATAGAGGAAGGCACTCACGGATATGGTGGTCTTCAATATGACATGAACGATGATGATGATTTTATTTTTGAGAAGCTTTGCCCTTTCTTCAGTTTTGCTAATAAGACGGGAAACTGGTCTGTATGGTTTGGGGGCTTGATGAACTATAAGGCAAACAGACATGAGTTTGTTGGTGTGAAGGATGGCTATTCATACCCATATATATCAAAGTTGAACTTTGATGTGATACGAACTGTCCAAAAAGACGAAATGGGTGTTGAGACAAAAATGTATTCTTTTGATGTAGGAACAAACTATAAAGATGCAACTGATGATGTTACGATACGTTTGTCATATTATAATTCTCCAGTCATAAGTTTTCAGTCTTTTTATCAGAAATACATTGGCTTCAAGCATATATTTGATATTGAAGATTGGCATAATGAGGAAGATTCATATTATTATGAACATAGGTTGACTGATACCGAATCAAAGATTTATCACACAACAACTTCGTTTGATTGGAAGCATATCTTTAATGATAAACTGTCTCTTAACACAACTTTAGGACAGGAATGGTTTAGGCAGAATGATAATAACAGCTTCATCACTTTAATTGATAGGGGAGCGGATAAAACTCCGTCTTTGGAAGTTTTTAATGATGACCACTCTTATGCCCGTAATGCTCCTTCTACTAAGGTGTCATCTACCTTGTTTGATGTGTATGCAGATTACAAGCCAATGAGGGAACTGACCATTAGGGGCGGTGTTGCATCCAATTGGATAAATGTGAAGGGTGAAGATAAACAGGTTGGTTTGTCATCAGATGAAAACAAAATTTCACAATATATGCCTTACCTCCTTGCGCAGTATTCTGTCGGACAGTTTACACTGAGTGCTGGCGAGCGTATTAGTTTCAACGACTTCAAGTATAAGGACTATAACTATGCCAACTATAACAGCACGATGACGGATGATAGCATAATCGTCAAGAATGTAGACAAGTCTTTCAATACTTCAATCACAAGTGCAAGTATTACTTGGATGCCAAATGCTAATCATAAAGTGATGGCAGCATGGAGACATCACAAGGACATGTCACATTCGTTTGACAGAGGAAATTATCAGCAAAGTACGATGGAGGAAAGGTTGCATGATATATATTACTACTATTACGATGTGATAACTATTCAAAAGGAGAAGAGCCATGATGTTTTCGACCTCAGCTATGCTTATTGTGGCAAGAATATAAGTGCTGGCATCAACGCCAAGTATGTGAACAAGGATTATGAAGAAGGCTCTTATGTGGAGCCATCCAAGGTGTTTAATCACACGGTATCATTAACTGACTACTATTCTGTGTCAGCCTCTGCCATGTACACCTATAGCATATTCAGCCTTGCTGCTGACGTTGATTACTACAAGAACAACTATGAGACACTTCCAACTTCGGGTGCTATTATAGAGAAAGGTAGTTCAAGGAATATGTGGGCGGTTCGTCTCACTCCTATGGTCACTCTTCCATACGGATTCAATCTCTCAGCTTCTGCTGCTGTGTTGAGCACACGCCAGACGCACCCTCTCATTTCTGAGATTACTGGACGTCGCAAGGATAAGTGGCTCACAGTCCGTGCATCCAAGCAATTCGGTGGTGCAGAGTTATATGTTAAATGGGAAAATGCCTTCGACAAGCGTGAGGAAGATCATGTAAGGTACGATAAAGGTGAGACAGCATCTGAAGCTGCTACTTTGACAAACAACTATTCAAGCCGTTTTGTCATCGGTGGTAGTGTTAGGTTCTAAAGTTTAGTTATTCGTACAAATAACAGAAATGCTCAATGGCTTTGCGTATAGAAAGTCATTGAGCATTTCTTTGTTTTATGCCTGTAAAACGGTTGTTTAATGTGTGTTAGGTAACAATTTATATTACAATTGCGTCCTACCGTATAACCTCAAAACCGAACAACCGTATAACCATCCTAATAGAACATCATCGTTAGTGCGTAGCCCACGATGGTAGAGACGATGACGCTGATAAGTCCAGGCATCATGAAGGAGTGGTTGAGCAGGTATTTACCGATGACGGTTGTACCTGTACGGTCGAAGTTGACTGTGGCGATATCTGATGGATAGTTCGGAATGAAGAAATATCCATATACAGATGGGAGTACGCCAAGGAGTACTGGGCCAGGGATGCCAAGCTTGTAGGCAAGTGGAAGCATAGCCACAACTACCGCTCCTTGTGAATTGATGAGCACGGACACTATGAAGAATGCAAATGCTATTGTCCAAGGATATTCGCTGACAATCTCGGTGAGTCCTTCCTGCATCGTTCCAAGGTGGTTGGCAAAGTATGTATCGGCAAGCCATGCAATACCGTAGATAGCGACTACAGCCACCATACCAGACTGCCATACGGCTCCACCCACGGCCTTCTTTGGTTGTGCCTTGCAGAAGATAATCATGAGGGCGGCTGCCGTGATAAGCACAATCTGGATGATGATGTTCATGCCGAGTGGCTTGAGTACAGGTGAACCATCTTCAAGTGTTTTGCCTGTGTCAAATACTGGACGTATGTCATGGCCGGAGATCTGGAACACGGAGAACATCACAATGGCGAGAATGGCGAAACAGAATATCATTACCGCACGCTTTGCATCAGGTGATATCTCTTTATCAAGAGTGGTGCTTGTACCGTAAAGCTGAGCACGGAACTCCTTGTTCTCAAGCCTCTTCTGAAACTCAGGGTCCTTGTCGAGATCAAGACCACGGTGGTAGGATGCGAATGAAGCACATATCAATCCGCATAGACATGCTGGTATTGTAACGGCAATGACCTCGAGGTTGTTTACGTCAAATCCGTTGGCATTGGATATGACCACGAATGATGCCACAGCTGCTGCAATTGGTGAACATGTGATGCCCACCTGCGAAGCCACGCTTGCCACGGCACATGGTCGCTCTGGACGTATGCCTTTCTTTATGGCGATATCCACGATGATAGGCGTGAGTGTATAGACCACATGACCTGTACCCACGAGTACCGTGAGGGAGAACGTACATATAGGTGCAAGGAACGTGATGTGTTCTGGGTGTTTTCTCAATAACTTCTCTGCCATCTGTATGAGCCAATCCATACCTCCTGCTGCCTGCATGATACCAGCACAGGTAACAGCAGCTATGATGATATAAATAACATCCGTAGGAGGATTACCCGGTTTTAGCCCAAAACCGAAGACGAGTATTGCAAGTCCGATGCCTGAAATTGCTCCTAAGGCAAGACTTCCGTAGCGTGAGCCTACATAGAGGCAAATGAGAACTACCAAGAGTTCAAGTGTCATTAATAGCATAGTTCTTAATTCTTTTTTAACATTTCACTTACATTGGCAAAAATACGTTATTTTAATTAACTACACCAAGAAAAAGGACAAAAATTATTCATAAAGTAATAAAAAAATCCCTCCTTGTGCCACAAATGGCAGGCAGGAGGGATTACTATTCCTATGAAATGTCCTTATTTCTTAATTTTCTTTGCTCCTTCTGTGGTGTGTATAATGTTGACACCTGTGCTGAGCGACTTTGTACGAGTACCATTGAGGTTGTAGATTTTGGCTTCCCCACTATTGTTGCTGTCTATGTCAGGAATGGCAGTAACGTTATTTATGCGTAGAGGTGCCTCGTAGTAGGTAGTGCCAAGATACTCTATCTGGAAGTTGTCAAAGCATGTCCAGCTTGAAGTCGTCTTTGTCGTCGTAGGCTTACCTATGGCTATGCGGAGTGTGCCGTCAGTCACGTTGAAGTCAAGCGTGTTGTTGTAGTAGCCAGCATTGAAGAATCCTGACGCATCCTCCATTCCGTCTGGTATGTAGTAGCCGTTATTGTCCGTATAGCCAGCACCTATAGGAGTGGTGCAATGTGCAGAGTACATACTTGCTATGCGTGTGCTAACCTGATTGCTGCCAGTACCTGCATAGAGGAGTGTGTGGATTGTACCCGGATTGTTCTGGTTCTTGTTGCCGTCGCGGTAGAATGCCTGACAAGTGACGCGATAATGTCCATTAGGCACGCCTGTTACTGTCTGACTAATCTCCCATGTAGTGGCGTACGTTGTCCAACCGCTGTATGAACTGATGTAAACCTCGGCACAAGGATTGCCGTTGTAGTCTTGGATAATTCCGTTGCATAAGTTATACGAAATCTTTGTTGCGTCAGGGCTTATGTTGTTGTTCCAGTGGCTGCGACCCTCTGTGTCGTTGCGGTCAAAGTTTGCACCCTTGAGAAGGTGTGTCACGTTCATTGGATTGCTTTCAGAAGCATCCTGCATGAGTGCAAGAAGATCATCGGCTCTGATGAACTCCCACTTCTGGAAAGTGTCGCTTGCGTTATACTGTGCACAAGTGACGTAGCGAGTGTTTGCTCCGTATGGGAACGTAGTTGGGTCGTTGCCTGTAAGAGCCATTGTAGTACCGTTGTCATTGTAAGTCAATGTGTAATAGTTACCATCCTTTATGACGTTCCACTTCTGTTCGCTTGTTGCATCCATGTAAGGGTCACCCTGCGAAAGGTAGCCAATGTTTGACTGAATGACGTACTTGCCGTTTGATAGGTTGAAGTTCATTGGTGAACCATATTTGCCCTGCACGGCATGAGTGCCCCACCATCCACCTTGCTTGAGGAATGCACCTGTGGCCACGTTACGGAGGTAATACTCACCTGTAATCTCGTCTTCTGGTTGAGGTGTTGGCACTGGCTCAGTTCGCTCTGAGTAGCTGAACTCTATCACACATGGCCAGTGGTCGGCAAGAGGCTCGCCCTCGTCGTTGATGAAACTGAGGTCTTGGAGGTATGTCTCTGCCTGAATCTGTATGTCGCTTTCGGTATTGTTGATGTAGAAAATCTTATCAACAACCTCACCCTTGCGGTAGCCCTCGTTGCTTGCCATTATGGAGTTGCCGCCATATACAGGATAGATGCCATCACGTGCATGCTCTATCCAAGCATCCTTGATGGTGAAACGGCTGTCGGCATTTATGCGGTCGATGAGGATTGTCTTTACTCGGTCACGTGTGTAGCGACAGTTGGTGTCACCTATGATAAGTATAGGATTGCCATTGTTTGAAGCCAAGATAGCATCTACGAGTTGGTTCATCTGTGACTCACGTGCAAGGTTGTCGCCTTCGCTGTCCTCTGCATCCATGTGGAGGGTATAGACGTCAATCTGTGTATTGTCCGTGAGTGTGATGGTGTAGAAACGGTAGCCTTTGTCTATGAGGCCGTCAGCTCCGTCGCTTGTGTAGCCGTAGTGTGAATTCCAGCGTACCCATCTCTCATTTGTTGCCGTTGCCTTGTCCTTGTTCCAGAAGAAGTTGAGGCCGTCAATGTTGAATACAGGCGATGTCTGTGAGATGATGCGTGAGTAGGCAGAAAGTGTAGCCTCTATCTTGCCACGGTGAGTACCTTGGTTATAGATGCTGCCAATCTCGTTCATTATCTCTGTGTTGTAGTTGAAATCTTCACTCACGCCAATGAAGTCGTAACCCATGTTCACGAGTTTCCTTCCTATGGCAGTTGCTCCTGCACTTTCCTTGGCATCAGGATTGAGCGTATAGTTGTACACTCCTGCTATGCGTATTGTCTTTGGCATACCATCCACGTTCATGGAAGCTGCCACGAAACGCTTCTTTGCCATGTGTTCCTGATATTCTGCTTCTGTGATAAAGAGCCATTCCGACTTGCTCTTGTTGAAGCCCTCGTTGAGGTTGGCAATCTCACAGGCAGTACCTGCCCCGAACATCAGAGCTTTGGTAGTTCCGTCAGAAGTGTATGTAAGGTAGTAGCCTCTGTCGTCCGATGTCGTGAGAGAGAATGGCTGAGGCGTGCGACTTGTATAGTTAGTGTCACTTGAGCCATAGTTAGCATCTACAAATGGCAAGCCGTCAGACACAAACACGTAGTTATTCACGTTTGCGTTGTAACTCTGAGACGAGAGACTGTAGTGAGTGTTTATTGTCCATGTACTTCCACTCTTGCTCATTGTGCAGAGCAAAGGCTTACTGTTGTCGAGGCTCACTTGAGTGCCCCAACTGTTACCATACGACATAAACTTCTCTTGATAGAGGTTGTAAAGATAGTAGCTTTGACCATTAATAGGTGTAGTACCCGTCCAAGCCTTTACCTCTTGTACACATACCATACATGAGGTAATGAGAGAAAGGAACAATCCCTTGCTCACCTTGTTGATAATTGATTTCATTTGATTGCAAATTTTTTGGTAGGTTAGTTATGTGTAAATTATCTCTGGTTAGTTGTTTGTGAATTGATTTGGATTCGGTGGCAAATATACTGTTTTTATCTTTAACTACGCAAATTTTCATCAAAAATTCTACGTATGCTCGTTTTTGAGGGCTTCACTCGCATTTTCATTGTCCCTTTTGTACACAAAATCAGTTGAGGAAGAATTAGAGACCCATTAAGGAGGGTTAACGAAGGGTGAGAAACTGTTGATATGCCATATTAGGCTCAGTAATTGACTTGCGACAATTCTTGCAAATCGTGTTATGTGTACATTATGTTTCCCTTACTATCCTCTACAAATTCGTAGAGAAATGTAGAGAAAACTAAGGGAATTGTAGGGAAATGAGAAGAAACAAAACATGAAAAGAGCAATTTGTTATCCATTTATTTTGCATTAATGTATATTCTTGGTATTTTTGCGGTATGTAATATGTGTGCATCGTTTTTGTGTACAACAAATAATAATCTTATCCTTGTTGATACAGGCTCGCACTCAGATTTGTTTTGAAATATTAATTAATCATAAAACTATCTTGAAATGAAAAAGATTTATTCTCTCTTATGTATGATGCTTGTAATGGCATCTGCTTTTTTATTCGCATCTTGTGGCGATGATAATGATGATGAAGATAGCTTGAGAAAGGCTATTGTTGGAACTTGGAAATCTGATATGGAAAGTGAAGAGCAATTTTTTGAAAAAGCTTCAGATATTGTAATTTTCTATTCAAATGGAGAATTTGAGTCTCAAACTAAGTTTCCTGCTGGTTTCAGAGAGACTTTAAGTTCTTATGATGCAAAAAACATAGATATAGATGATGACGGTTTCTTTTATAGGGATAAGGGGCATTGGAATCTTAAAGGCAATCAAATTATTAGTCGAGTTGAGCAAGAATATTGCTATGAAAATCACAATGATTGGGAGTGGCATAATGTTAAAGAAGAGGCAGATACCGCTTGGGTCTCTGTTGAAGGAGATAAAATGACTATGACTGTTGTCTGGGATTCATCAACTGGAGAACTGAAGACTGGAACTCTTACTCGTTTGAAGTAAAACTAAAAAGTGAGCAATGGATTTTTTTCCGTTGCTCACTTTTTGTTTTTCTATATGTGAATTGCGGTGCGGGCATAAAAATCCCCGATACTCCGCTTGGGCACCGCATAAAGTCAATTAGCCGTACGCTTGGGGAATTTCGGGGATTTGTATTGGCTTTACACAAGACAAATGTTATCTTGATGTATGTTAAGTGTCTAACTTTGGTTTATTTATGGTGCAAATGTATGTAAAAAACTTTAAACAAAGAAATATATTAACTACTTTTAAGTCTTTACCAATAAAAATGTGTATATTTGCAGAAAAATTAGATTAGTATGACATTTACAGCTAAAGCAAACCCAATATTTGAGCAGGTAATCAGAGATTATCATCTTACTGATAATGTTGATACTCCAATCAATAATCCTTACAAGCCAGGTGAGATTGAGTATGACCTTTACGTAAAAAATTGGATTGATACGGTGCAGTGGCATCTTGAGGATATTATTCGTGATCCACAGATTGACCCTATTGAGGCTCTTCAGTTGAAGCGTCGCATAGACAAGAGCAATCAGGACCGTACTGACCTCGTGGAGCGTATTGACTCTTATTTCTACTCACTCTATTCTGGGGTTAAAGTTCAGGATAACGCTACTATCAACACTGAGTCACCAGCATGGGCAATCGACCGCTTGAGCATCCTTGCTCTCAAGATTTACCACATGCAGGAGCAGGTTGACCGTAAGGATGCTTCTGCTGAGCACATCAAGGCTTGCAAGGCTAAGCTCGACGTGCTTCTTGAGCAGAAGAAGGATCTTTCAAGTGCTATTGACGACCTCCTTGCAGACATCGAGGCAGGCAGAAAGTACATGAAGGTCTATAAGCAGATGAAGATGTACAACGACCCAAGCACCAATCCTATCCTCTACGGAAAGAAGAATTAGAATTTAGCGAAACTGGATTCTAATTCTCAAATCATAAGTCGATAAGTTGTGACAAGATACATCGATTATAAATTTGAAAATTAAATTCAAGTTATGAACATCGGTTTTGACGCTAAACGTCTTTATAACAACTTCACAGGTTTGGGCAACCATAGCCGAACTACAATAGACATTCTCACGGAATATTTCCCTGAGAATGCCTATTTTTTGTACACTCCCAAGGCACCTAAGATGAATGATGCATCGGGCGTGGGAGCATACCTCAACAAGAGGTATTGCAGTACGGTTACTCCTAACGGATTGCTCAAAGGCTCTCTGTGGCGCACCTTTGGTATTCCTAAGAACCTGAAGCGTGACGGCATAGACCTGTTTCACGGTCTCAGCAACGAGTTGCCTGTGGGCATTCGCAAGAGTGGTGTGCCAAGCGTTGTGACAATCCATGACGTGGCTTTCCGCACGTTCACGGACATGTACCATTGGCAAGACCGTAAGATATACGACCTCAAGTGGCGTCATGCCGTCAAGAATGCTGACCGCATCATAGCTATAAGCGAATGTACGAAACAGGACATCCTGCGTTTCTACGATGTGGACGAGAGCAAGATTGATGTTGTCTATCAACCTGTGGCTCCACGATTCTATGAGGAAAATGAGGAATGTGAGTCTTGCAAATCAGAACTCATAGCTCAAAACCCAGAACTCTTGGGAGGCTTCCTTCTGTATGTCGGTTCAATCAACTCACGCAAGAACCTGTTGGGAGTGGTAAAGGCCATTGAGCTTTTGCCTAAGGACCTTCAGATTCCGCTGGTAGTGGTAGGTGGCGGACGTGAATACAAGGAAGAGGTGAAGCGTTACATTGCCGAGCATAATATGGAGCATCTTGTCATCTTCCCTAAGAAGAGGGTGGACGACGAAGAGTTGAGGCAACTCTATGGCAAGGCAAAGGCTTTTGTCTATCCAAGTTTCTACGAGGGATTCGGATTGCCAGTAGTCGAGGCTCTTCTCAGCCATTGTCCTGTGGTGACAAGTAACGTGAGCAGTCTTCCAGAGGCAGGAGGTCCTTATTCCTTGCAGGCAAATCCAGCGAGCGTAGAGGACATACGAGACAAGATAGCAACCGTACTTACAGATGACATACTTTGTGGCAAGATGATTTCCGGAGGTTATGAGTATGCCATGAACACCTTCCATCCAAAGGTACTTGCAGAAAGACTCATGTCCGTTTATGAAAGAGTATGTAAGTGATGAGTTTTTGAGTTTGTCAGTTTTTAGGTTTTTAAGTTCTTGCGCATAAATGAAATGTAGAGTTCTAAAAACAGAGACATGGCGAAGACTAACCGTATAGAGTTCAAATAAAAACCATTTTTATTTGACTGTTTGCAATATTAGTTTTAACTTTGCCAACATAAAAAACATAAAACTTAAAGGATTATGACAGCAGTACAGTTGAATGCGGAGGTACTCCGTGCCATTAACGACATATCAGATGACGAAACCTTGATGAACAAGGTGCTTAAATACATAAAGAAGCTTACAGCAAAGAAGGAAGATCCAACGTTGATGACAAAGGAAGAATTCTTTGCCAAGATAGAGCGTGCTGAGCAACAGTATGCCAGAGGTGAATATACAACACAGTTACCTGGGGAATCCGTATCTGATATGCTAAAAAGATGTGGTTATGAAGTATGAAATAAGATATACTCCAGAAGCCAATATTGGATTGGCAAAATTGGAGAAGTACGAGCCTAAAGCTTTTGCCAAGGCTATGCGTTTCCTCGAAGAACTTCGTGAGCATCCCAAAACTGGCACAGGACACCCAGAGCCTTTGAAAGGGAAACCCGAAGGACGCTGGAGTCGTGAAATAACAAAGAAGCATCGCTTGGTGTACCGAATACATGACGAAGAGGTTATTGTCCTCGTTCTTACCGCCTATGGACATTATGATGACAAATAGCACTAATTTATTAGGCAAACATTAATCCCTCACAGCGTACAAAACGTTGTGAGGGATTATTGTTGATGTTTTTGTCTTACTATTAGTGACGTGCCTATCATTAGTTTTATTGGCTTATTGTCTCAATTTACCTTTATCTTCAAGATATTTAATGAACTTATTCCATTGGGCAGTACGTAGAATACGATTGTTTACTGTCAATTCTGCATCTGCAAATTGCTGTGGATAGCAGTCGAGCAGGAAGAAACCTACATCTGTCTTCTCATCACCTTCCAAAGTCCATTCGTAGTATAGAACAAGGTCGAAATAAGTACGTGAATCTGTTGGATTGACGAGATTGTCAACACAGAACAAAACTTCATCTCCCAGACGGAACTCGATACGGTCTAATGCGCTTAGTCGCTCGCTTATGACGTCAGATGAAATATTAAAACGAATCTCACGTGTGTTTACATTAAACCATTCTATTTCTTCTGATGTAAGCACAGCTGTTTTTAAGTCAACAGAGCTTCTTGTCTCTGTTGTTACTGCATAAGCTGCAAGTTCGCCAAGGTTCTCCACTTGAGGTGTATTGTCAATACCATCCTCCATAATACCATCTTCATTGTTGCAAGCTACAAAGAGCGTTGCAAGGCTGGTAATAGCTATCGCCATTAGCCAGATACTGTTCTTAATGTTCTTTTTCATAACTACTCATACAATTTAATTGTGTCTTTACTCTATTAGTCTATAAAACATCAAAAAGACTGCATGTGTTACCACGTAAATCTTACACCCAGTGGTAGAGTTATTGTAAATGGATGTTCCGTGAAGTATGTCTCTATGCTACTATTTGTCGGAATGTTGTATTGCAGGTTTGGTTCTGCAAATATGCTTATGTTTCGTGTGAAGTTGTATTGCACTCCCAGTCCTGTATTTACCGTCCATTGTAATGGCGTATGAATACTTGCCTTTTCTGTATCTGATAATTTATTATGTATGTAATAATCCTTGTTGAGTGACGAATTAACAGGAATGTTCATAGTCACTCCCATGCTTCCATATATGCCCCATGTGTTTCGCTCGTACATATTGACGAAACCTTTCATTGGTATGCCAATGTAATGGATTCTCTGATGTTCTTGGATGATGTTGCCATCTGTTCCCAACTCGAAGTCTGAACATAAACGACTATAGTTCATTCCTGATTCCACACTAAATTGTTTACTTAGATTGTACTTCAATGCAAAAGACCATGTCGTTGGCATATAATGATGGCTTGCCCTTATAATCTTATCATCTCCTGGTTGGTTTGCATTATTTAATGCAATCTTTACAACTACAATACGAGAACGCGAGCCTACATCCGTTGGTTGGTTTGCCAAATATATTGCATAATCTCTCCAGTTGTCAAAAGAAACAGAAGATGGCTGCTCACCTGTTGGTGCTGTAGCTTGCTTTTCTGTTATGATATAAGGACGTTCTTGCCTTGTATCACCTAACCCTCCAGAATATGCAAGTCTAAGTGAGAGCCTATTCTTTTCATAATCGTTGAAAATGGCTTTTTGCTTAAACGATTCAGCAATGTTTTGTTTTGGAAGTTGAATCTTCTTTATTACATGAATCGTATTGAGTGACTCATTCTCACATGAGGAGTCTTGACTGATTGTGTCCGCTTCACTATTGTTGTTTATAGCGTTAACCGCAACTGTATCTTTTTCCTGCACAATTGCAGACCTTGAAGTACTTATTGTACTTGTCATGTACCTATGACTGTTTGGCCTCATCACTTGTAATTTGGAATGCTGTTCTTTGTGACTCTTTTCTTGTTTACTTGCAATTTTCTTCTTGTCCTTGGTGACTTCAGATTCTTTCTTAAGCAGAACAATTGTAAATGGAACAAGTAGAATCAAGAGTATAGGGCTATACTTCATCATCATCTTTCGCAACATTTTCTTTGCTCTTGCGAGTTGGGATGATGACGAATGTGCTTCTATACCTAATAAATTAGCGATTTCTTTGTGTGTCATGTCTTCAAAAACAGAAAGACGTAACACCTTACCATAGCCTTCGGGTAATTTCCCAATTAGTTTTATTACCTCGCCAATTGGGATTCCCTTTATTTCTTTTTCATTGGATTCTTCTATCAAAGATTCTGCCACCATAGTTTCCTCTATGGAAGTGGCATGATGTTTTTATGTTCTTCTTTATATTTATATGCGATATTCCTTGTTATGGACATCATCCATCCTTCAGCTTTGTCATTATCACGTAATTTGTCAAGGGAAGTGAAAATGATGACAAAAGAATCATGTATTATGTCGTTTATGGCTTGCTCGTCGGAAATGTAACGTCGGCACACATTTCGCATCTTGCTTACGTTAGCATTATATAGTTCTCCGAGAGCATCAGCATCTCCTTGCCTACACCTTTCTATCAGTTCTGCTATCTCCATCTTGATAATAATTGTTCTAATTATAGATGTACGATAATAACAATAATGACTGCATGGGAAACGACATTATTTTTGCAATCGTATGCAAAACTATACATTTACTCTCATGTACGCAAATATCTTGATGCGAAATATTGGAGAAAAAGGCATTGCCGAAGCGACACTCAAGTGTCTCCTCGCCGACTGTCGAATACCGTGTCTCAAACTAATGACAGTTTGTATAGCAGACTATTGATAGTCCGTTCGCAAACTATCGATAGTCTGAGCGACAAGAAACATGAATAGGTTTTGTGTTAAGCGACGTACTTACCAAGAGCTAACGTCATGACTTCGCTATGACACCGAAGTGACTCCAAAGTGACACCACTATGGCTCTACTATTATAGCGGAGAAATAGTAGAGAATTAGCAGAGAAATAGTAGAGACACGAAGAAATCACTACGAATGAGCAACGGAACATGAACGAAATGCGACCTGTACAGTTGAAAAGGTTCTTTCAGTTCTTCTGACTTACGTGTTAAGTGCACCTTAGGTTTACCTTAGGTTCTCCTTCGTTTCCCTTACCAACTGAAGGGACACCTAAGGCACACCTAAGGGGAAGGTAAGGGAAAAGGGTTGAAAATACGTCGCGAACGTACTCGTAGTACGTGGCGAGCGTACAACCAGTACGCTGGTGACGTACTGAAAGTACGTTCCCCGACGTACTTACTACAAACATCATGTTTTTTGAATCCATCTTCTGGCGAAGGCTAAATGTAACTGGAGCGTAAACGAAAAAAGGACAATAGTTATTTCCCCATCATCATAAAATGTTGTAAATTTGCAAAAAATATAGAACAAATGGCTGTAATTAAAAGTTTAAGGCTCTATACGTAATGAGTAAGAAAAACACTTGCACCATCTCTCTCACACTCTAAAAAACTGATTTCGCACGTAAAAACAAGTAAATAAAAACAATTTTTGCAATCGTATGCAAAACTATACATTTACTCTCATGTACGCAAATATCTTGATGCGAAATATTGGAGAAAAAGGCATTGCCAAAGCGACACTCAAGTGTCTCCTCGCCGACTGTCGAATGCCGTGTCTCAACTAATGATAGTCCGAGAGACAAGATAACTGATGAAAAAACAGGGAATGAACGCAATGGTTCATTCCCTGTTTTTGAATACATATCTAAGTATTGTGAATTGCACGAGCATAGCCACTATCATCACGAGTGGTGGGGCAACAAGTCGATGGATGCCCATCCACAAGAAGGCGTTGAAAAGCACTATGTGAAGTCCGAAGTTTATGCCATGACTGCAAGCAAATCCTAGGAACTTCTTGATTGTCGGAATGGTCCTGAACGTAAAATAAGACGTGAGGTAGAAATTGCCGACGAAGCTAATGAGGTATCCCGTGATGTAAGAGATGTTTTCCTCTGCCCAGAACAGCATCAGATAGTATATGCCATAGTGGACGGCAGCGGCAATGGTTCCAATGATGCAGAAACGGATGAACTGCATTATCTTTTCGTTATTCTTTATCTCCTGTATTGTTATCATTATTCTTTAGTGTCTTTGTAATCTTTTGTCATTATCTCGTAGCAGAGCTTGAACCATATTATTGCTACTGGTAGAGCCTTTAGGGCGTATGGTTGTACCCATTCCTTGCGTATGTATGCTGGGAACAAGTCGGATGGCGAAAGGCTTGTCAGGATAAAGGCAAACACCATGAGTGCCACGTCTATCCTGCCTCTTTTCCAAGGGCTTGCCGTGAACCATATTGCCACTCCTGTGAGGGCTATGATGTAACCACTTGACTCTGTACCTGTGCTGAACAAGCAAATGAACATGAGTGCAGATGCAAGGATTGTCTGCTTGAATCCTTCGTTTGCGTATTGCTTAATCCTGAGATATGGGGTGGCGAAGAGTGCCATTCCCGGAAGGATTATAAACAAGTCCGAGAACTGCAAGCCAGATGTTCTGTGAACCAATCCAAGAAGCGAGATGTTCTGTGCTATGGAATCGCCATTTTCCGCATTCTTGCTTCCGAGGCATTCTATCCATTCCTTATATTGTGAAATCTGGTACTCAACTCCTGAATAGAGCATAGGAATGCAAGAGAGCACAACGAGCCATCCCATGAAAGACAAGACGTATCTTACCTTATGCTTTGAGAAAAGGAAGAATGCAAGTCCCACTATTCCGTATAGCTTTACAAGGAAACCTATCACGATGAAGAATGTAGCCCATTGGTCTTGTTCTTTCTTTACAAAGTGGTAGCTGAGCAACATTATTCCAGCTATGGCTATGTTGAACTGTTGCATGAATAGTGCCGTGAGAAGTTCGTGGGCACAGAACCATAGTATGAATATCTTCTGATAATCCGTGAAGGAAGACTTGCGTACCGTCCAGTACATGAACATGGATAGTGCCGCACACCATAAGACGAGACCGGGTATCTCTGGCATCATGGCAAAAGGAGCTATGATGGCAGAGAAGAAAGGGCCGTAAACGTTATGGTCGAAATACTCCTCCGGATAATAGGCATAAAGAGATTTGCCTTGTAGCGAATGCCAAAAAACATTCCTGAAAATAGCAAAGTTGTTATGATGATTCAATTTTGCTATGGCAGAAATGACTCCTAACACAAGCCATAGTCCCAAAAGTGTGTGAGGACTTTTAAAGAATGGTTTATGAAAGAATGTTTGTATTTTATTTGTCAGTTCCATTGATAGAGTCTCTCTTTCCGTTATAGCTGTTGATGAAATATCCTGGACGTCCTTTCACTTCGTTAAATACTCTTCCGAGGTATTCGCCTATTATTCCTAAACTTAATAGTTGCACACCTCCAAGGAAAAGTATTGTAACCATAATGGTTGGGTATCCTTGGACAGGTTCACCGAAAATGTTCGTTACAACTATTATGTATATGAGATAAATGAATGCAACAAATGAAATGATTATTCCTGCAAATGAAGCAAAACGAAGTGGTGCAATAGTGTAAGACATTATACCATTGATTGCCAAATTAACAAGTGAAAGCAAGTTCCATTTCGTCTGCCCCTCTTGGCGTTCTAATTGTTTGTAGTAGATGCCTTTTTTGTGGAAACCAATCCATGAATACATTCCTTTTGTGTTTCGTTCTGCTTCACGCATCATGCGAAGAGCTTTTATACAACTCTTGTCGAGCAGGCGAAAATCTCCAGTATTCTTTTGTATAGGAACTCTCGTGAGGCTTTGCAATAGTTTGTAGTACCATTGTGATGTTTTGCGTTTTAGCCATCCTTCCTTTGAACTTTCTCGTTGAGCATAAACGTCATCATAGCCTTCTTCCCAATATTTTAGCATTTCTGGAATGACGCTTATAGGATGTTGCATATCCGCATCCATGATAATCATTGCATCACTATCAATGTAATCAAATCCAGCCATCATCGCAATTTCCTTTCCATAGTTACGTGATAGGTCAAGGTAACTGAAATGGGAATCTTCTTCATGCAGACGAATCATCTGTTGTAGTGTGTTGTCTGTACTTCCATCATTAACGAGTAGAAACTCCCATTCATAGTTAGGATTGGCTATGAGAACCTCATTCATACATTTTCGCAAGAGATTAAATGAGGCTTCCTCATTATATGCTGGAAGCAATATTGTTATCTTTTTCATTTTCCTTGATTATGTACGATGTGGTTGTTAGTGAATTCTGTAAATGTGATGAATTGCGCGCCTTCCTTCTTGAACATACGGATAAGTTCGCCAAGGCGTTGACACATACCTTCTCCTGCGTGATTCTTGATGATGAATGGCATCTTGAGTTCAGGATGCTCGCCAAGTGGGTAGAACTCCCATGGGTGGAAATATGTGACGAACTGTCCGTCGTGGTTATGCGTCCATCTGCACCATGATTTGTAAAGCCACATAGGCAGGTTGTGCATGGCAAGCCAAAAGAGTGGGAAACGAAATCCCGGTGTTACGCTTGCAGGAATCTCAAGAACATTGCCCCTCATGAAAGGGGTGCGTGACTCCGTGAGGTGCATGTAGCGACCTGGGATAAAAGCAGGATTAAGGGAAGAATTGTATGTGTAACCCTGACGTTCAATCTCCTCATCGCTTACTGGAAACATACGTGGCTGACGATAGCCGTGAATAGTTCTTCCCGTCACTTCTTCAAGTATGCGCTTGGAGTTGATTACATCCTCTGGCTTTGGGTTCCAGTGGTCGCATCCGTGAGCAGCTACTTCGTGCCCCTCGTTCATGATGCGTGCCATTACCTCTGGAGCATGTTGTGCAAAGTTCGATGTGCAAAAGAATGTTGCCCTCACATTCTCTTTCTTTAGTACATCAAGTATCTTATTTGTTCCATATATGGAAACTTCCATTCCTTCTTTCAGGGTGTCGTATTGAACCCCATGTTCTCTTGGAACATCGAATTCCTCTGTATCAAAGCTTAATAAGATCATTTTTACCTAATGTTTATACAAACGTATAGTTTTTCACATTTGTTCTGCAAAGTTACTAATAAAAATTAAACTCTCAGTTGTGTTGGAATGGTTTGTCCGCAAAATGTTGTAAATTTGCAAAAAAATATAGAACAAATGACTGTAATTAAAAGTTCAAGGCTCTACATATTGTTAAAACTCTTTCTTGTACTGATGCTCATATTTGTATTGCAGAAACCTGTGTTTATGCTATACAATTCATCAGTATGCGAAGGTCTGTCATTCTCTGATTACCTTGACGTCATGTGGCACGGATTGGCTCTTGACTCTACCATGAGCGGATATGTGCTCGTGATTCCATGGATTGTATTGTTCGTGAGCTTCTTCGTGAAGGTAAATCTACGCAAGTGGCTTGTGCCATATTTCTCGGTCATTTTACAGCTTCTTGCCATCATTTTCGTTGCAGATGTGGTAATGTATGGCTTCTGGCAATTTAAGCTCGACTCCACGGTATTCATCTATACTGACAAGCCTGCCGATGCGATGGCAAGTGTGAGCGGATTGTTCGTATTCCTGACAATCGTTTCCATCATTGTTCTTACAGTTGCATATTGCGCTCTTGTGTATTATGTCTTGCCAGGCAGTGTCCTCAATGAGTCCTCAAAACCTCTTCATTCACTGGTCATGATTCCAGTACTCGGATTGATGTTCATCATGATTCGTGGAGGAGTAGGTGAAGGTACTGCTAATGTCACAAGTGCATATTATTCCGAGAAGCAATTCCTGAATCATTCAGCCGTTAATAGCGCATTCAATATGTTCTATTCCTTGTCTCATCAGCAGGACTTCGCAAGTGAGTTCCAATATTATGACGATGAAAAGGAACTGAACTCTCTGATGCAAGGAATATACAACACGGAAAGTATTGAACCTGATACTCTGTTCACTACCAAGCGTCCTAATGTCATTCTTGTGGTATGGGAAGGCTGTGGCGCAAGTATTGCAGGATGCGTAGGTGCAAAGGAAGATGCTACCCCTAATCTTGACAAGCTTGCCAGCGAGGGAATACTCTTCTCCAACTGTCAAGGTAATAGTTTCCGTACTGACCGTGGACTTGTTAGCATCAATAGCGGATGGCTTGGTTATCCTTCTGCCTCGCTCATGAAGATTCCAGAAAAGTGTGAGACCCTACCGGGCATTGCACGCTCATTGAAGGATGCTGGCTACAACACGGAGTTCTGGTATGGTGGCGACATCAACTTCACCAACATGGGTGGCTTCATGCTTCAAAATGGATACGAGAAGACATATTCCGACAAGGATTTCTCCCGTAAGGAGAGGTCAACGGATTGGGGTGTTCCAGACGAACACTTGTTCGGAAAGGTTTCGGAATCCGTCCGTAATCTTGCAGAGCCATTCTTTGTAAGTATAATGACATTGTCTAGTCATGAGCCTTGGGATGTTCCATATAGACGACTCAAGAAGGACATAGAGAATAGTTTTGCCTATACGGACGACTGTCTTGGAAAGTTTGTCAGCAAGTTGAAGGCTGAAGGCAAATGGGACAATACGGTTCTTATTGTAGTTCCTGACCATGGCGTGTCCGTGCAGGAAGGAAGAGGACGCTCAAGTCTTGATGTGATACACATCCCTCTTGTCATGGCAGGTGGTGCGGTCAAGGAACATCGCGTAATCAACACTCTGATGAATCAGTCGGACTTGGCTGCTACACTTCTCGGACAGCTTGGCATCGACCACAAGGATTTCATCTTTAGTCGTGACGTATTGAGCAAGACTTACACCTACCCAACAGCCATACACTGTTCAAGGGTAGAGTTCTCATTCTTCGATTCCACGGGAGTAAGCACCTACGACCTTGACGGTAACATGGTTGTGCAGAACGTGGACGAGATAGGCGATAACAAGGAACAGAGAGTAAGAAAGGGCAAGGCAATACTCCAGACATTGTATAAGGATACTGCAAACAGATAAGAACCACTATAAGTGTAACGTAAAAAGTATAAGAAACTATGATATTTGTAAGGGATAAAGGTCAAATGTGCAATAACATATTGCAGTTTGCGCATGTATATGCTTGGGCAAAAGACAATGGACGCCAATGCATATCAATGCGCTTTGCTTACAAATACCAGTATTTCAATATTTGTACTGAATTCAGACATAATGTCTTTAGTTATTTGCTTGGCAAGTTCATGGCTTTTACAGGCATAATACCTGTAGTGGCTTATAATGACATAAACGAGGACAAGTCGGAGAAGGAGCAGTTTATCTTGTCCCATCGTTCAGTAATGGTTGAGGGATGGTGCGTAAGGTATTTTGACTTGTTCTATAAATACAAGGAGGACATCAAGACGTTGTTCCGCTTCAAGCCTTCCATTCAGGGGAAGATTGACGCATATATTAACGACACGTCTTTGAAGGACGAGGTAAAAATAGGAGTCCATATCCGTAGAGGTGACTATAAGACATGGTGCAATGGTGCTTTCTACTTTGAAGACGAAGAATTCATTACCTATGTCAATCGCTTTATCGAATCGCTTGCCAATAAGACTTGTACGGTTTACATCTGCGGAAATGCGTCTGCACTTGACCATGACAAGTTCAAGTCTTCCATAAAGAGTTCAAAAGTATATTTCCCTAATGGCAACCCAGGTGAGGACCTTTGTCTCCTTTCCCAGTGCGATTATGTCATGGGACCTCCAAGCTCATTCTCCTTGGTTGCTTCAATGTATAGCAAGGCACAACTGTTCTGGTTGACGAGCCATGATGCGGACAATGCAGAGATAGACGTCCGAAGCTTTGACGAGCAACTGCCAAGGCTTGACTCTATATGGTGGGACACTTGTGTAAAGAAGTAGCGTATGGAAGGAAAGAAGAACATATTGGTGCTTGTGAGCCGTTTCCTTGACGGAGGAATAGATACCGTACTTGTGGAGTATCTTAACAATCTGTCACGCCTTACAGAGCATAAGGTGACGCTTGCCATCATGCTATGTATGGACGAGCTTGAGGTTTATCGCCATAGGATTTCGCAGGATGTTGAGGTAAAGTACCTCGTTGATAGTCATTCCTTGACTTGGTACAAACAGAATGTTCAGAGGGGCAAGCGTAATGCTCTCTTTGGATTGTATGACGAAATGCTTCTCAATCCTATTCGCAGGAGACAAGCACAAAGGCGACTCGATGCTTTGGCTAAAGAGAATGATGTCGTCATCGACTTTGACAGCTGCTTTAGTTCCTTTGTACGCAAGGAATGGAAAGCAAGGAAGATAGCCTTTTTCCATTTCAGTTTCAAGAAAGAGCTTGAACGAAAGCCTCGGCGAATAAAGAGGTTTCGCAAGAGAATATCAAAATACGACCGAGTGGTCACAATATCGGATGCCATGCTTGAAGAGGGAAGGGAACTCTTCCCTGAGTATTCCGATAAGTTTGCAAGGATATACAACTCTGTCAATCCTGCCGAACTTGAAAGGAAGGCAGAGTGTGACATCAATGCCTCAAAGCCTTATCTCTTGGCTGTGGAACGTCTTGAGGAGAACCAGAAGGACATTTCCAATCTTATTGATGCGTATGCCATTCTTCGTGACAGAATGGGAGATAACGCTCCTCTGCTCTATCTTATTGGCAAAGGTAAGGATGAACAGATGCTCAGGCATAAGGCTATGACGAAGGGCTTAGGTGAAAGCATTGTGTTCCTCGGTTTCCAATCCAACCCATATCCTTGGATAAAGAATGCCAACATCATTGTGCATAGTGCCAAGTTTGAAGGCCTTCCAACCGTTCTTATTGAGTCGTTGCTCCTTGGCAAGCTCATTATATCAACGGACTGTCCTACAGGGCCAAGTGAGATACTTAATCAGGGAAAGGCTGGTGTCCTTGTTCCAGTTGGAAATTCGGAGGCTTTTGCCGATGCAATGGGACGTGTGCTTTCCGACAAGGTTTTGCAAGGCGAATTACTTGCAGAAGGAAGGAAACACAGGGACTTATTCCTACCCGAAAACAACATAAGGCTATTGGAACGGCTATTTTGATGTTCGGCTGAAGCTATTCCAAGCCACTATTTCCATTCACCGTGAACGGTGAATGCCACCAATTTCGAGAATCACGATAATAAGACTAAATAATGATTTCTGTAGTCATAAATACATATAATGCGGAGAAGCATCTTGCAAAAGTGCTTGAATCGGTGAAGTCATTTGACGAGATAGTCATCTGCGACATGGAGAGTACGGATTCCACACTCGACATAGCACGTCAGTACGGTTGCAAGATTGTTACCTTCATCAAGGGCGACTGCAACATTGTAGAGCCTGCTCGTAACTTCGCCATTCAGAGTGCCAGCAATCCTTGGGTGCTTGTGGTGGATGCAGACGAAATGGTAACTCCAGAGCTTCGTTCATATCTGTATGACCTAATCAAACGTGAGGATTGCCCAGACGGAGTGTACATTCCTCGTCGCAACTATTTCATGGGACAGTTTATGCATGCCCTCTATCCTGATTATATCCTTCGCTTCTTCCGCAAGGATGTTACGGACTGGCCACCAATTATTCATGTACAGCCAACGGTGAAGGGTAAAGTCATACGTGCTCCAAAGAACCGTGGATTGGCTTTTGAACATCTTGCCAACGATAGCGTGTCTGAACGTCTTCGCAAGACGGACATCTATACACAGAACGAGATGGTGAAGAAGGCACATAAGCATTATGGAGCATGGGCATTCATTAGTCGTCCTACCCACCGATTTGTAAAGAGCTACTTTATCAAGGGTGGTTTTAGGGATGGTATTCCTGGTTTTATTTATGCTTGCCTTGAGTCCTTGTACCAAGTGATTATGATGGGTAAGATTGTTGAACAAAAAAACAAGAAGCTATGAGCCAGCCTTTAGTAAGTGTCATAATGCCAAACTACAATCATTCGGCTTATCTTCCTGCACGTATAGAGAGCATATTAGGACAAACCTATCCAAACTTTGAAGTCATCCTCCTTGACGACTGCTCCACGGACAATAGTCGTGAGGTCATTGCCAAATATAGCTCCGACCCAAGAGTGACGAATGTTGTAATCAACGAGAAGAACTCTGGAAGCACTTTCGTACAGTGGCAAAAAGGCTTTGACATTGCCAAGGGAGAGTTTATCTGGATAGCAGAGAGTGACGATATGGCAGACAAGAATCTGCTTACCAAGTTGGTTGGCAAGCTATGCTCTGTGGATAATGGTGTTCTTGCATTTGGGCATTCCATGATGATAGACCAAGACGGCAAGGAACTGCCTTATTCATGGGATGAACCAGAGAACTATGATGGCAAGGGCATCTATGACGGAAAGTCATTTGCAAGGCACAGAATGGTTTATAAGAACATCCTATATAATGCAAGTATGATTGTGTTCCGCAAGTCATGCCTCTCAGGTGTCAATCCTTCCTACAGGGAATATCGCTATTGCGGCGACTGGTCTTTCTGGTTTGATATATGCTGTCAGGGAACGGTAGTAGAAGTACCAGAGAAACTTAACTATTTCCGTCAGCACACCAACAAGGTCTCTGCACGTTCCCGTCTTAATGGCGACGACTTCAAGGAACAAGCACGATGTCAGTTGAGAATAGCGGAGGTGCTCAATCTCTCAACATATCAGATGAAGTGCTTGCGCGGACGCTCCACCAAGAGAATAAGGAAGTCTTCAGTTCCAAACAAACAGGAGTTGATAGAGACATATCCTCTTTTGTATGACGGAACTAAAACAGACATTCTATTATATGAGATAGACAAGATAATAGGTCAGTCGGGTATGAAATAACCCGCTGACCTATTTACGTAATGGTCGTAGCCGTAACGTAATTCTTCTTAGGATGATAGTCAGCATATAACTATTTTTAGTGCTCCATTAGAGTATGAGTTTTATCATTCTTTCCATGAAAAACACTCAAAAGGGGACTCTTTGGCGTGCTTTTTTGTTTTTTGAGTAAATAAAAACAACATAATGATTGTTTGCATAAAAAAAAGTTGTACTTTTGCCTTTGCTAATACAGTAAAACAAATAGCATATTAACCTAAACTAAATAAAATAATATGAGTTTGAAAATCATTGTTCTCGCAAAGCAGGTACCAGATACTCGTAACGTCGGTCCTGATGCGATGACTCCAGAAGGTACTGTGAACCGCGCTGCACTTCCAGCCGTGTTCAACCCTGAGGATCTGAATGCTCTTGAGCAGGCTCTACGTCTCAAGGATGCTAATCCAGGTTCTACAATCACTATGATTACTATGGGTCTGCCTAAGGCAGCTGATGTACTTCGTGAAGGAATATACCGTGGTGCTGATGAGGGAATCCTCGTTTCTGACCGTCCACTTGGTGGTGCAGACACGCTTGCTACAAGCTACACACTTGCGCAGGCAATCAAGAAGGTGGGCGACTATGACATCATCCTTTGTGGTCGTCAGGCTATTGATGGTGATACTGCTCAGGTAGGTCCACAGGTGGCAGAGAAGCTCGGTCTCACTCAGATTACCTACACAGAGGAAATCCTTTCAATTGACAAGGCAGCAAAGAAGATTGTTGCAAAGCGTCATATTGATGGTGGTGTGGAGACTGTTGAAGGTCCACTTCCAATCGTAGTTACAGTCAATGGTTCTGCTGCTCCTTGCCGCACACGTAACGTGAAGCGAGTATGGGCTAACAAGAACCGTGAGTTTGCTACTTGGGGAGCTGCCGATATTGATGCTGACCCAATGCAGATTGGTAAGGCTGGTTCGCCAACTAACGTGAAGGCTGTCAAGAGCATTGTGTTCAAGGCAAAGGAAAACAAGACTCTCTCTTCAAGCGATGCTGACATCGAGGGTCTTATTGTTGAACTCATGGAATCTAATACAATTGGTTGATACGGTTATACGGTTGTCGGGGTATTCGGTTGTGCGGTTGCTTGATTCTTTGGTAGGTTTACCTAAGACATTAAAACCGTCAATCCTCAAAACCTTAAGACCGTCAGACCTCAAAAACCGCAAATAATTATGAACAACGTATTTGTATATTGTGAACTTGAAGGCAACAAAGTTGCTGATGTAAGTTTGGAGCTTCTCACCAAGGGACGCAAGCTTGCCAACCAGCTTGGTGTTGAGCTCGAAGCACTCCTCGTAGGTTCTGGACTTGACGGTGTTGAAAGTCAGGTTATGCCTTATGGAGTAGATAAGGTGCACGTGTTTGATGCAGAGGGTCTTTTCCCTTATACATCACTTCCACATACTTCTGCTGTGGTAAACCTCTTCAAGGAGGAGCAGCCACAGATTTGTCTTCTCGGTGCAACAGTCATCGGTCGTGACCTCGGTCCTCGTGTCTCTTCTGCACTTCACTCTGGTCTTACAGCCGACTGTACTCAGCTTGAGATTGGCTCATTCGATATGAAGGTGAAGAATGAGGCAGGCGAGATGGTTGACAAGCACTATGAGAACCAGCTCTACCAGATTCGTCCAGCATTTGGTGGTTCTATCATTGCTACCATCGTAAATCCTGAGCATCGTCCACAGATGGCAACAGTACGTGACGGTGTGATGAAGAAGGAGATTGTTGATGCCAACTACAAGGGACAGGTCATCAAGCATGATGTTGCAAAGTATGTTCCTACTACTGACTATGTGGTAAAGGTGCTTGACCGTCACGTTGAGGCTGCAAAGCATAACCTCAAGGGTGCTCCAATCGTAATCGCCGGTGGTTACGGTGTAGGTTCAAAGGAGGGCTTTGACCAGCTCTTTGAACTTGCAAAGGAACTTCATGCAGAGGTAGGTGCAAGCCGTGCAGCTGTAGATGCAGGATGGATTGACCACGAACGTCAGATTGGTCAGACAGGTGTAACTGTTCGTCCAAAGGTTTACATTGCCTGCGGTATCTCAGGTGCCATCCAGCACATTGCTGGTATGAAGGACTCTGGTATCATCATCTCTATCAATAACGACCCACAGGCTCCAATCAACCAGATTGCTGACTACATCATCAACGGAACAGTTGAAGAAGTGGTGCCAAAGTTGATAAAGTATTATAAGAAGAATAGCAAGTAATGGCCCCCCGTCCCCCAAAGGGGGCGGCCTCCGGAACCAATATCCGGTCGGGCTAACGTGTTTTTTTGAAATTATTATCTAATAATTATATGGCTATCTACCCCCAACCGGATGGCCGCCCCCCTCGGGGGTCGGGGGGCAACAATATGGCTAATTCCTATACAGACGTTCCGGAGATTAAGTTTCACATGGATCATCCATTGATGAGACGTATCGTTGAACTTAAGGAACGCAACTTTGCTGACTACGGTCAGTACGATTATGCTTGTAAGGATTATGAGGATGCTCTCGACAACTACGACAGACTCCTTGAGATTGCAGGCGATGTAAATGCCAACATCATTGGCGTTAATGCTGAGGCTGTGGATGCTGAAGGTCCTGGTTGCAAGGACGGACGCATGATTTATGCCTCAAAGACAGTGGAGAACATGGACGCTTGTATCAAGGCTGGACTTAACGGTCTCACTATGCCACGTCGATATGGCGGTCTTAACGTGCCTATGACAGTCTATTCTGCTGCCAACGAGATTGTCAGCGAGGGTGACGCAAGTTTCCAGAACATCTGGTCACTTCAGGACTGTATCGTCACACTCTATGAGTTCGGTGACGAGGAGCAGCGCAAGAAGTACATCCCACGTGTATGTGCTGGCGAGACAATGTCCATGGACCTCACAGAGCCAGATGCTGGTTCTGACCTCCAGTCTGTTACACTCAAGGCTACATTCGACGAGAAGGAGAACTGCTGGCGTCTTAATGGTGTGAAGCGATTCATCACTAATGGTGACTCTGACATTCACCTCGTGCTTGCTCGTTCAGTAGAAGGCACAAAGGACGGACGTGGACTCTCTATGTTCATCTACGACAAGCGTAATGGTGGCGTTGATGTTCGCCGTATTGAGAACAAGCTTGGTATTCACGGTTCACCAACATGTGAGCTTGTGTATAAGAATGCAAAGGCAGAGCTTTGTGGCTCAGAGAAGCTTGGTCTTATCAAGTACGTCATGGCACTTATGAATGGTGCGCGTCTTGGTATCGCAGCTCAGTCAACTGGACTTCAGCAGGCTGCATACGAGGAGGCACTTGCATACGCCAAGGACCGTAAGCAGTTCAGTAAGGAAATAATCAACTTCCCAGCTGTCTATGATATGATTGCCACTATCAAGGCTAAGCTTGATGCTGGACGTTCTATGCTCTACATGACTTCACGCTATGTTGATATCTACAAGGCTCTTGATGATATCTCAAAGGAGCGCAAGCTCACTCCAGAGGAGCGTGACGAGTACAAGAAGTATTCACGTCTTGCTGATGCGTTCACTCCACTTGCCAAGGGTATGAACTCTGAGTTCGCTAACCAGTCAACATACGATGCCATTCAGGTACACGGTGGTTCTGGTTTCATGCTTGAGTACAAGTGTCAGCGCATCTATCGTGATGCTCGTATCACTTCCATCTATGAGGGAACAACTCAGCTCCAGACTGTTGCTGCCATCCGTTATGTCACAAACGGATTCTACCAGACTGTCCTTGCCGACTATGAGGCAGAGCCAGTTGCACCTGAGTACAAGTGCTATGCAGAGCGTCTCGTTGCTATGCGTGAGAAGCTTGCCGAGGCAACAGAGAAGGCAAAGGCTCCGGGCAATCAGGATTTCCTCGACCTCTGTGCTCGTAAGCTCTATGAGATGTCAGCCCTCACAATCATGGGTCACCTCATCCTTCAGGATACACAGAAGGCACCAGAGATGTTTGGCAAGAGTCTCAAGGTATTCATGAACTATGCCGAGAGCGAAGTTGCAAAGCACTTCAACTACGTTAATGCACTCGATGAGTCACAGCTCGACGCTTATCGTCAGATTTAAGTGTAATGGTATAAACTTATACGATTAAAACTTGTATTGCTGTTTTTTGCCGCAAAGCGGCCAGTTGGAAAAACATGGCGAAAACCAAAGAAAACAAAAGAAAACCTGTTTTTTCTTGTTTTTGTTCTGTTTACTTCCCGTTGGTCAGTGAGAGAGTTCTTGACTGTTTTTCTAATAGGCACATTGTGCAAAAACATTATGCGTACAGGTTGAACCATATCATTCATGGGAGTTAGCGGACAGAACATAATATTGTCCGTTAACTCCTAATCTATTTTGAACAACAAATATGAGCGACAACGGAAAGAGAAGCAATACAGGCGTGTTTTTCCTGCTGATGGGAATTATCTCGGCAGTCATCCTGACATGGGTTCTTTATGCAAAGTATGACAGCGATGATTTCTTCTACATCACATCTTACGAGAATGGCATTAAGACGACGGAATACAGTCCGGGCTTCGTCATCGGCATGTTTGTATTCATGTATGTGTTTGCCGCCGCATTTATATGGCTTGGCATATACATGATTCGCAAAGGTCGTGAAACTATAGTCATGTCATTAGGCGAGGTTATGGTGATTGAAAAGGACCAACGCAAGGACGAGCATGCCGTAGGTCACGCAACCGAACGCCCTGGTGACAATATACATTCAGCATCTTTTAGATATTCATCTGTCGTAAGTGGAGGGCAACGCACAATCATAGAGCATGGAAACAAGAATGTTGCCATCCTCATGTCACGCTTATTCACGTGTATTGGTGCACTTGTCATAGCCATTGGCATCACGATGCTGGTGTGGGACAGGACATCTCTGCAATCGCTCATAAAGACCGAGGCAGACGTGGTGAGCATATACACACACCGTGGTACCTACCAAAAACGTTCAAAAACTTATTACGCCAAGATTAAGTACGACATAGACAGCAAACACTACGTTAGCCGTGTCACCGTATCTGCATTTTTCCACGACAGCCATGTCACCGTCTATTGTGACCCGGACAATCCGCTCATCTGCCGCACCAATGACGAATATCTGTTCTGGTACATCATCCTGTTCCCAATTGGCATCGGCTTCGTTGTTATCAGTACGGTTTTCCGCTATGTCATAAGAAACAAAATCAACACAGAGACGAGCAGCGAATAGGTTAATGCCCGTTAAACACTCATTAAACAGTCGTTAAATAGGTGTAAAGGTCTGACATTAGAGCCTCAGAAATGTTACTGTGGAATAATCCCCTCGATATTCCGCAGTATTAATGTCTATACTGCGCAGTACGTTTTGGGACTGCCCAAAATGATGATTGCGCAACTTCGCATCAAAAGTTGAGAACTTCAGCTTCAAAGTCGAGAACCTTGGAATAAAAGTTGCGCAATCACGAATAATGCAGGATGCATGGACATTCGTAAAAAAGAACTCTATAAAATTGATTTATAACATATACTTCAGATTATTCTGTTTAACAGAATGCATTTTTGCGCATTTTTTGCAAATAAATCATATTATATCTATCTTTGTCACATCCAAAAAAACGACTCGTCGTTTTAACATAATTTGCATTATGCAACGACTAAAACTAATTAACATTTTTAATTTCTAAATTTCATTTATCATGAACAAAAAAGAATACAAAAATCCGACAACGAAGCTTGTCAAATTACGCCATCAATGTCACCTTTTGGCAGGTTCTGGTAGCGATTTGTATAATCAAGGTGAAGGACAGGGAGGTCACGAGGATTGATTAACACTATGTTTAATCGTTTGCCACTCGGCTTTCCCGAAGGGTAACTCTTGGCTTGCCCAAGAATCCTAAGGAATCCAGACATAAGGAGGGCAGCACTCCCCGCTACGGCGGACGGATGCTGCCCTCCATTTTTCGTTTAGCCTAATACATATTATGTACCGACTAAAACCATAGGAATTGTACATACTCTCACCATAAGGTGATAATATATTCAAGTTTCGCAAGTGCTCAACTTGTTAAGGTCATTAGGTTTAAGGTTATCGGGGCGCAACGCTTTTAGGTTTGAGTGTTCTAAACTACAAGTCTCAAACCTGATAACCTAACAACCTCTCAGATGAAGCTTGCGGAAGTTGAGTAATATATTACTCGACATTCCTGCATATTCTCTGAACATCATAAGAGTAAAAGGAGAATTTTTTTATGCTAAATTGTATAATCCGAAACTTGCCGTCAAAACCATTGATGCGTATCGTCTAACTCATTGATGCGTTTCGTTTATGTCATTCATACGTATCGCTCAAATCATTTATACGTTTCATTCACATCATATATACGTATAATTCAACTAATTCATCAGTATTACTTCAGATAATAATGCTTATAAATTATATATTTATTGCATAATAATTCCTTATACCGCCTCGTGGTCTATATATACTACCTGGTGGTATATATATCCCACGGGGTGGTTTATATATACCACCTCGTGGGATAAAGAATTTATAGATAACAAACACAGAATTATTACTGATGAATGTAAGAACTATTACCGATGAAACAGAAAAACAATTTAGAAGAAGCAAGTTGTTGATTTATTGAAAAGGAATGGTAATCATTAAGGAATGCCAATAGGGTAACCGTAATTGATATTCATTGATTATGTTTCCCTTCTTGCGGTATTTGCCACAAAAGAATAAGGGATAAAAAGAATGTTCGGCGAATACACTTTGATACAAAGTATATTCGCCGAACTTGTATTATTGCATATAGCTAATTAGAGGTAATTTATTACTCATTACTAATTAGCCACTACTCATTATTTATTCGTCATTACTCATTATTATCGAATCTTGAGTGTCAAGATTGTGATTGCAGCAAGAATGATTGTGACAATCCAGAAACGAGTGGTAATCATAGACTCAAAGAGAAGACCGTCTGGCTTCTTGATGAGATACTTCACTCCTGGCTCCATCTTGTGACGATAGTGGTCGTGGAATGGAGCGCGCTTGAACACTCTCCACTTCTTGCCGAGCTTGTTGCCCTTCTTGGCATAATATACCTGAAGGATGACGCTGATACTCTCCATCAAGAAGATGCCACAAAGGATAGGAATCAAGAGCTCCTTGTGGATGATGACTGCCGTAACGGCTATGACTCCACCAATGGCAAGGCTACCCGTGTCACCCATAAACACCTTGGCTGGATAAGCATTGTACCAAAGGAATCCGATGAGCGCACCAACGAATGCACACAGGAACACTACCACTTCCTCAGTACCCGGTATGTACATCACGTTGAGGTAACTTGCAAACTGGATATGACCTGACACGTATGCAAGTATTCCAAGGGCAACGCCTATGATGGCTGAGTTGCCTGCACACATACCGTCCATACCGTCGTTAAGGTTTGCACCATTTGACACGGCTGTGATGACAAACGTAGTGACAAGGATGAAGAGAATCCATCCACAGGCACGTCTTGTCGTTCCATTCTTTATCCAGCTGAAAGGAGCGTTGTAGTCAAGGTTGTTGTTCTTGATGAAAGGCACGGTAGTAACCGTTGACTTACGTGCCTCACTCTTGTGATAGACAACTTCTGCCTGTCCAATCTCGCGTGTTACGTTCTCACGTACAACTGCCTGAGGACTCATCCAGAGCGTTATGCCCACGATAGTACCGAGCACGAGCTGTCCGAGCATCTTGTAACGTGGAGAGAGACCGTCCTTGTTTCCTCCGAGCTTAATCTTGTCATCAATGAATCCAAGCAATCCGAACCAGATGATGGTAATGAGCAGGAGGTTCGTATATACGTTTGTCAGCTTGCCAAAAAGCAAGACAGGAATGACAACGGCTGCAAGGATGACAACACCTCCCATTGATGGCACACCTTTCTTCTGTACGCCGTATGGGTCGATGGAAGCGTCGCGTGCCTCCTCAATATGCTTGCGACGACGCATATACTTGATGAAGTACTCACCTGCAACCATGGAGATGACAAGCGAAAGGATAAGTGTCATAAGTGAACGGAAAGACACGTATCCAAGCATACCCATACCTGGGAAGTCTAATTCTTTGAGATATTGACTTAAATGATATAGCATATTGCCCCCCGACCCCAAGAAGGGGCGGCCATCCGGTTTGGGGGTAGATGGCTAAATAATGTTAACCCCGACTGCAATCATCCTTCTTGGGGATGGCTGCCCCCTTCGGGGGTTAGGGGGCTGTTTAGAAGCATGCTCTCACTTCTTCCTTGTCGTCGAAGTGATGCTTCACACCTTTTATTATCTGATAGTCCTCGTGTCCCTTACCTGCGATAAGGATGACATCGCCTGGCTGTGCAAGCATACAAGCTGTCTTAATTGCCTGACGACGGTCCACGATAGTCACTGCCTTCTGCTTCTGCTCCTCGCTAAGGCCTGCCTCCATGTCACGGAGGATATCCTCAGGCTCTTCAAAGCGTGGGTTGTCACTTGTGAGGATAACCTTGTCACTCTGGCGTGCTGCTTCCTGTGCCATGAGCGGACGCTTACCCTTGTCACGATTACCACCAGCACCACATACGGTGATGACCTTACCCTTGCCGTTGAGCACTCCGTGGATGGCGTTGAGCACATTCTCAAGCGCGTCAGGTGTGTGGGCATAGTCAACGATAGCTGTGTATCCTGATGGAGAACGAAGTGCCTCAAAGCGTCCGTTGACTGGCTTCATGGCACTAAGTGCAACAAGCACGTCCTGTGGGTTCTTGCCAAGCATGACGGCTGCGCCATATACGGCAAGGAGATTGCTTACGTTGAACTTACCTATGAACTGTACACCCACTTCCTTTCCATTGATGTCGAGGTACATTCCCTCGAAGTGGCACTCTATAATCTTAGCCTTGAAGTCAGCTGGGCTTTGTACTGAATAAGTCTTGACTGTAGCCTTTGTGTTCTGAACCATTACCATGCCGTTCTTGTCATCAGCATTAGTGATGGCAAAGGCGTCGGCTGGAAGGTTGTCGAAGAACTGCTTCTTAGCCTTGATGTAGTTCTCGAATGTCTTGTGGTAGTCGAGGTGGTCACGTGTGATATTAGTAAAGAGACCTCCCACGAAACGGAGTCCACCGATACGGTTCTGTACAACGGAGTGGCTACTTACCTCCATGAATGCGTACTCACATCCTGCCTCCACCATACGTGCAAGGAGAGCATTGAGTGTAACAGGGTCAGGAGTAGTATGTTCTGTTGGCACAGCCTCTCCATCTATGTAGTTGCATACAGTAGAGAGGAGTCCTGCCTTGTGTCCCATATGGCGGAACATATCGTAAAGAACAGTAGCAATGGTAGTCTTACCATTAGTGCCAGTCACACCGACAAGCTTGAGCTTGCTGGTAGGGTCGCCATAGAATGTTGTTGCAATCTGTCCAACCACCTGCTCTGAGTTCTCCACACGAACAAAAACTGCCTTGTCTGCATATTCAGCAGGAACAGTTTCACACACAACAGCAACGGCACCAAGTTCGATGGCCTTACCTATGTAGTTGTGTCCATCTGCCTGTGTACCCTTTACTGCAATGAAGAGATGACCTTCACCGATAAGTCGTGAATCAATATTCACGCCCTTGATATCCTTGTCAAGGCTACCTACAACCTCAAGGACATTCAGTTTTGCTACAAGTTCCTTTAGTTTCATAATCTCAGCCCTCAACCCCGACCATCCCAAACAGGGAAGGAGAAGTTACCAGAGGGATATTTTTAATTGATAAATTACTACTATGTATGTTTTGCTTTTGAGCCTTCGGTTTATTCTAGAGCCTCTAGCCTTTCTAGAAAAACATCTCAACTCAACTTTTAACTTTTAATTTTTAACTCTTAACTTCACCCTTAGGTGATTAATTGAGCCTGAGCGTAATTGTTTGTCCCTTAGTGAATGCGCTACCAGCAGACACGCTTTGGCTTGTCACCTTGCCCCTACCAGAGAGGCGCACCCTGAGTCCACGACTCTCAAGAGCATAGACCGCATCACGGGCACCCATGCCTATGACGTTTGGCACGGACTTTTCGTACATGGTGCGTGAGGAGAGAGTGAGGCTACCGTGCTTAATCTTTGCATTACACCATTCGCCCACGTTATCCTCGTATGCCTTTACTCCGAGACTTCGGAGAACAGCCTTGGCAGATGCCGTATTACCGTTTTTCACGTTTGGCACGAGTTGAGTGTTGGAATCCACCGCACACACAAGTTCACGTGTCACGTGCTTTGAGAGCACTCGCTGTGAAATCTTGGAGAATACCGTACCTGCCTGTCCACCACCACTCGAAATGAAGTAGTTGTGACGTATTGACACTATACACGAATATTTTGGTTCCTCCGAAGGAAAATATCCACAGAAGCTAACGAGGTGCTCCGTTCCGTATCGTCCTCTGGCTGAAATCTGTGCCGTACCAGTCTTACCTGACACATGGAACATAGGATTGCCTGCAGGCTTTCCAAGTCCGTCCTTGTCGCACACCACCCTCTGGAGCATCTCCTGTATGTTCTTCAGGGTGCTTGGCTTGCATATCTGCGACTTGATGACCTCCACAGGATAATGCTTGACCGTGTCGCCATTCTGCAAAAGACCAGAAACGAAGCGTGGCTTTACCATCTTACCGCCATTGGCTATGGCATTATAGAATGTCACGATGGATATAGGCGGTATCTGTGTCTCATAACCGATGGACATCCACGGAATGGTAGTGTGTGGCCAGTTACTCCTATCCTTGGCTGGATAACGTATCTGCGGGTCAGCCGTACCTACGAAAGGAAGGTTGAGCGGAGTGCCTATACCAATCCTGCGAAGTCCTTCGACAAACTTCTCTGGCTTCTTATGATAATACTTGTCAACAAGCTTTGCCGTACCAATGTTTGAAGATACCATAAGGACATGCGGAACGTCAATAACATGATAACCGCCCTTGTTCCAGTTGTGGTCCTTCATCTTGGCTCCATACATCATCTCAACTCCGTTGCCGGTATCCACAATGTCGCTCTTGTGCACATATCCGTCATCCATAGCCACCATGAGGGATGCTGTCTTGAATGTTGAACCCGGCTCCATGAGTGCTGCAAGTGCATAGTTACGTCCCTCGTAGAAACGGTTTGTCTCTGGGTCACGCTGGAGATTGACTATAGCCTTGATATCTCCTGTGGCTACTTCCATGAGTACCACTACACCTATGTCGGCAGTCAGTTCTGCCATCTTCTCCCTCAACGCATTCTCGCAGATGTCCTGCATATTCACGTCAAGAGTCGTAATGAGGTCGCATCCATCAATCGCTGGTTCGTCAATAATCTCAAGATATTTGGAAAGTACCTTCTTACGGTGTGACAATCCCGGTTTACCACGGAGTACAGAGTCGTATGCAAGTTCAAGACCTGAACGTGCAGAGTCCTTGGCACCATAAAGGTCGCCGAGTGTACGCTGAGCCAACGAACCGAAAGGTTTCTTACGACCGTTACGTGTCTCCACCACAAGACCGCTGGTATATCGTGACTCCCTGAACACAGGAAGTTTTTTTATCTCGTTGTACTGAATATAGTTGAGCGTCTGTCCCGGACATATCTCATAGTGACGTGAACCCTTGTCAAGTCCCTTTAGAAGATGCACCTTATATTCGAGTGGAGTCTTTGCAGGACAAATCTCTGCAAGTCCCTCACAGATGGAGTCGATATTCTCAGCAAAGAGTTCCTTCTTTTCAGCCACCTTCTTCTCGTAGGCTGTATCGCTCTTCTCTATACCCGAACGAAAGTCGATGTACAGCTTATAGTTAGGCAAGCTACTTGACATCAACTGACCATCCGCAGAGAGTATATTGCCTCTGGAAGCCTCAAGACGGATAGAGTCAACCTCTGTCACCTTGCCCACTTCCTGCCAGGCTTCACCCTCAACGAACATCACTTTTAGCATCGTGACAAATATCCAAATGGCAAATGCACAGATGATAAAGTAGAAGGTAATGAACCTTGGAACTATTTGCTTCTTGTCAAAATCCACTGTTTATTTGTAAGTTTATTAGTTTTTGAGTTTTTAGGTTTTTGAGTTGTTGAGTGAGTTTTTAGGTTCTTAAGTTTTTAGGTTTTTGAGTTTTTGCGAATGCTTCTTTAGCTACAACTATAGAACTTATAAACTCACAAAACTTAAACCAAGTAAAATCTATTTTTCACTCTTCACTTTTACTCAGACTAGTTTCCATCCTCGTTCACATCATATTCGCCCATGTCCTCCACGTGGTGGCTGTTGGCTGGCGCGCTACCTTGGCGCAAGAGGAAAGGTGCTGTAACGCTCGTAGAAAGGATGCTGTCAGGTGTCTGCTTGATGACCTGCTCCACATTTGATTGTCGGAGGAAGTTCATCAACTCGCTCGACTGTGTGAGTACGTTATACTTCACGTCCTTCAGTTCCTTGCGAAGGGCATCCTCAAGCAAGGTGTCGTCCTGATACTCGTATCTGTTCCACGTATAGATGATGATGAGAAGAACGATGTACGTTATATATCCAATCTGGCTGATGAACATACGACTCTTCAGAAAGTCACCACCAATGATAGTACGAAGAGAAAGTTCCACATCCTCATCATACCCCTCATCTATGGAGACCGTCTCCTCCGCTTCCCTGCGGAGTTCACGCTCCTTAGCCTCTGCCTCAAGTTCAGCCAACGTCTTGTTGTCATCATCTTCAGTCAGATTGCCAGAAGCCTTAGCCATCTCCTCTATGTCATCATTAAGATTATAATCCATAACACTAAATGACCTTTTGACCTTCCCCCAGCCCCTTCCTTTCAGGACGGGGAGAAGTTACTCTTTCGTTAAACTATCAATTATAAATTATCAATTGTCAATTATCATTCCTCTCCCCGTCCTGAAATGAAGGGGTTGGGGAAGGTCTAAATCTTCTCCGCAATTCTTAGTTTCGCACTCCTTGACCTTGGGTTTCGCTCCTGCTCATCAGCATCAGGCACTATGACCTTGTTGTTGACAAGCTTATATGGCGAGTTACTTCTTCCAAAGAAATCCTTGTCTTCCTTACCCTCCACATTACCCGTTTTCATCAGGTTCTTGACTATGCGGTCCTCAAGGGAGTGATATGTGATTACCACGAGTCTTCCGCCTGGGCGAAGCAACTCCGTGGCAGAGTGAAGCATCTCCTTAAGGGCATCCATCTCATGGTTCACTTCTATGCGGAGAGCCTGAAACGCCTTGGCAAGCTCCTTCTTCTCATCCTTCTTGCCACAGAAAGGACGAACCACATTAAGGAAATCCTCTATCGTCTCTATCTTCTTCACTTTGCGAGCAGCCACGAGAGCACTTGCAAGCTTGCGTGAGTTCTTTATCTCGCCATATAGATAGAACACATCAGCAAGCTTGGCCTCCTCGTATATGTTCACCACATCGGCTGCAGTCATGCCAGCACGCTGGTTCATACGCATATCCAACTTACCATCAAAACGGAAAGAGAAGCCACGGTCGCTATCATCAAAGTGATGCGACGACACGCCAAGGTCAGCCAGCAAACCGTCAATCTGCTCCACGCCATGATAGCGCATGAAGTTCTTGAGGTAGCGGAAGTTTGAGCGAACAAACGTGAACTTGTCATTAGGCTCCACATTCTTCTCTGCATCGGCATCCTGGTCAAAACTGTACAGATGGCCGTCCTTATCCAGTCGTGAAAGAATCTCACGACTATGACCACCACCACCAAAAGTGACATCGACGAAGTTTCCTCCCTTGCCAATGTTCATGCCATCTACGCTCTCCTTGAGCAGTACAGGAACGTGGTAAACTATCTCTTGCATTTCCTTGAATTTGTAAGTTTTTAGGTTCGTAAGTTTTTAAGTTTTCGTGACAACACGGGTCGTAAAGAAAGCAGAACCAAGGACGTGCGAACTCTTGAACTCACATCCGCAAGAACTAACCAACTTAAAAACCTAAAAACTCAAAAACTTATTTCTACAGTTTTGTACCGCAAATTTAGACATTTCCCCACATATCTCCACACTTTCCACCTTATTTTTTAAAAACTACCTTTATTTTATCCACATTCAAGCAAAAGGAAGCATCTTTTTGTGTATCATTTTGTCAAAGTGCAATCCACCGTCAATCCTTCGCTAACCCTTCGTTCTTCGTTCGTAATTTTCCAGTGAACTGCCAAGTAACAAAATGTAAGTTCCCCTTCGTGTGCTCACTTACAAAAAGTTCCTTCATCATGAATACGCTCTGCATCCGTTCTAACTTTACATTTTCTGTGTAATAGGTTCCAATGTGCACAAAAAATCATCTAAATTACTCCGTCTTAAATGAGATTCAATGTTTTTGTACAGATAATGTGTAAAACATGTGCATATATTGGCGAAAAAGTTTATTTTTGTACTCGTAAAAACATTTATTCTAAAAATTCTAATAGGTTATGAAAAAGAACTTTACTTTATTACTGTTCCTTCCTACCATGTTTGCACTTAATGCCAATGCGCAGGAAGACATTGAAGACCAACTTCCAAAGAGTCTTGTAGTGTTTCGCAATCCTAACGTCAAGGGTGTCCGTCTTGACAGTATCGTGACCAAAGTGTTGGACAATCAGCAAGCTCTGATTGACGAAGGTGTCCGTCTCGACCGTATATCCGATTTTAGTGTATATGATTCAAAGGTTGTATTTGACTATCCTGAAGATGGAGGCGAGCCAACGAGACGACTTGTAAGTGGTACTACCGATTATTTTAACAACATTTCTGTTAAATACGACAAGGTAATCAATGGTATTAAACTTGCAAATAAAACGCGTAAAACCGTTAGTTACAAGAATGATGTTTGTCTTGGGGTTGTAGGCATAACAGAGATGTTAGGCGAGTTTCCAATTAAGGAAACCACCCTTGATAATGGTGTCGTAACAAGCGAGACAACATACGAGTACAACAACAAATTGGATATGACATTACGTCTTCGTTATGAATATGACGCAGAGGGTAATGTAACTGGTGGTGACAAGGTAACAGTTAACTACAAGGATGACTTCCGTACAGAGGTAAACTATAAGTACGATACATCCAAGAAGGACTTTGTGGCAGCAAAGAAGACTGTGACTAAGTCCGACAAGTGGTATGGATGGATTACGGAAAAATATATCTATGACGCTGATGCTGAAGGCAATTTTGGCGAATGTTCATATTCGTTAGTCATGAATGTTGAGAATGTTGACTTTGGCGAATTTGAAAATCTTGACGTAAAAGGCGTTGTGACAACTGTTGAGGATGGCATAGTGAAATCATACAATATTTCTACAGATTACAAGTTCAGATTTTTTAGCGAAGATCTTAGATACAATGATTATCTTGAATATTCTGTAACATACAAGTTGAATGATAAAGGTGAA
>JAFZVY010000022.1 GCA_017617575.1 Bacteroidaceae bacterium
CTACAGGAAAGCATTATGTTATACGGATGCCAAAGGAAGACATGCAGTCAAATAGCTCTGTCTTTATAAATAAAATGATAGAAAAGGCAAAAGTGCTTGGTGCTATGTCGTTAACTACGGAAATAGACCCTACGCAAAAGTTCAAGGAATATGTACAATTCCAAGACTTAATGATTGCTTGCACCTGTGTTTTGAATAAGAAAACTCAACAATATTCCTTTTATAATATTGTTTTTGGGTTTGACGAAAAAGGCCTTCATGTTCTTGAAACGGAAAGTATTGCAAATCCAGCAAATTGGCAGAACATCTCCGTAGAAAAAGTAAGGTCAATAGATCAAAATGTAAGGTTTTCAGACTTAATACCGAATCCTATTCCGATGATGTGGATGAACATCAAGACACTTTATAACGACAAGGTGAAGTGGGAGAAAGGGCTTGAGCCATAAGGTTCATGGTATGTGCAAAATCCACGATAGTTTTATACAAGAATAATAGGCAAGTTCCCATTACGGGAACTTGCCTATTTCATTTTTTTGAGTATTTCTAATTACAGCATGAGCAGAGTTGTTACTCACTACTCATTACTAATTTCTCATTCCTCATTAGTTGCTCTTTCTCATTAGTTCCACCATGAGCTTGGCTGCATTCTTGGATGCGCCAGCTCCACCGAGACGTTCGTTGACGTATTCGTAGTCGCGGAGCATCTTCTCACGTGCTATACCGCGTGGCATAATGAGCAGAAGCTTGTTGCCTGCGTTGAGCATGGTAGCTTCGTCTGCTACAAGTTCGTGAACCACACGCTTGCCTGCCACGAGGTTGACGAGTGAAATATACTTTACGTTGAGCAGGAACGGACGGATGAAACTGTAGATGGCACCCATTGGGAGGCGGTAGCATACCACCTGTGGCGTACGGATGATGGCAGCTTCAAGTGTTGCCGTGCCTGATGTGACGAGTGCCGCTACGGACTCTTTAAGGATGTCGTATGTGCGGTCGTAGATGACTGGTACGCTCTTGTACTCCTCAGGAATGAACTTGCGGTAGTATGATTCCTCGATGTTTGGTGCACCTGCTATGACTGGCTTGTAACCTTCGAAGCGGCGTGCAGCCCTGAGCATCATGGTGAGGTTGTCCTTTATCTCCTGTTTACGCGAACCGCAAAGGATGGCAATGATGCCGAACTTTGCCTTTGCCTTTACTTCCTCAAGTTGAGGGCATGGCTCGTGTTCCTCGCTGAAGTACTTCGTCACGGCATCCACGCATGGGTTGCCCACGTAGTGGACGTCGTAGCCACGCTTCTTGTACCATTCCACCTCGAATGGGAGGATGGAGAACACCTCGTCAACATCCCTCTTGATGTTTTCTATCCTGTGTTCCTTCCATGCCCATATCTTTGGGCTTATATAATAGTATATCTTAGTTTTGAGTCCCTTGCTCTTGCGCACCTTGTTGAACCATTCTGCTATGCTGAGGTTGAAGCCTGGGTAATCGACGAGGATGAGCACGTCTGGCTTCCATGCGAGGATGTCGCTCTTACACTTGCTTCTTCCTGCAAGTATCTGTGGAAGGTGGGCTACGACGGAGATGAATCCCATGTATGCAAGCTCCTTGTAGTGCTTGACCAGTGTGCCTCCTACGGCTTGCATCTTGTCGCCGCCAAAGAATCGGAACTCTGCCTCGGGGTCTTCCTTCTTCAGTTCCTCCATGAGGTTGGATGCGTGGAGGTCGCCCGATGCTTCGCCCACTATGAGGTAATATTTCATAATGCTTCTTTTACTTTATTTGTAAGGTTGATGAAATCTTCTACTGACAATTGTTCTGGGCGTAGGCTGAATACTGGGTCTGCCAATAGTGGCGAGTCCTTGCCGAGAATCTGCTTCATGCCGTTGCGCATCATCTTGCGTCGCATGGTGAACACGGTCTTTACGATGCGGCGGAAGAGTGCCTCGTCGCATCCGAGGCTGTCCTTGCCGTTGCGTGTGAGGCGTATGACTGCGCTCTTAACCTTTGGCGGTGGGTTGAACACGTTCTCGTGTACGGTGAACAGGTATTCCACGTCGTACCATGCCTGAATGAGTACGCTGAGCACTCCGTATGTCTTGCTTCCTGGCTTTGCTGCCATACGTTCAGCCACCTCCTTCTGTATCATGCCTGTGCAACAAGGTATGAGTTCCTTGTGCTCCACCATCTTGAAGAATATCTGTGAGGAGATGTTGTATGGATAGTTGCCCGTGAGTACGAAAGGCTTGCCGTCGAACACCTTTGTGAGGTCCATCTTCAGGAAGTCTGCCTCTATGATGTTGTCGCCAAGCTCTGGGAAATGCTCCTGAAGGTAAGGGACTGACTCGCGGTCTATCTCCACCACCTTGAAGGCTCTGTCCTTCTTCAGTATGTACTGCGTGAGCACGCCCATGCCCGGTCCTACTTCGAGGACAGGTATCTGTGGACAGGCGTCCACAGTGTCTGCTATGTTGCTGGCCACCTTTAAGTCTGTAAGGAAGTGCTGGCCAAGAAATTTCTTTGGTTTTACTGCTGGCATTGTTGCTACCTCTTGAATTTTTTGTAACTTTGCACGCAAAGGTACGACTAAGTGAGTGAAAAAACAAATTGTCAAATAACAATTAACAATTAATAATTAACAATTAACATGCTTGGTGCTGTCATTTTGAATTATTAATCGCTCTGAGTCCCCTGCGTTCTCTGTGTTTAGAGAAAACGAGATTCCTAAAGAACAAAACGAAAAATGAAATACAAGAAATACATAAAGACAACCTTTAACGTCTTGCTGCCATTCGTTCTGGGTGGCGGAATACTCTACTGGATGTACAGGGAGTACGACTTCTCACAGCTCCGCGATGTGATAGTGAACGAGATGAGCTGGGGATGGATGGCGTTCTCCATGGTGTTCGGCATCGCTGCACAGGTGTTCAGGGGATTGCGATGGAAGCAGAGCCTTGAACCTCTCGGTGAGCATCCAACCCTGATGGACAGCATTCATGCCGTGTTCATCTCGTATGCCAGCAGCCTTGTCATTCCCCGTAGCGGCGAGATAACTCGTTGCGGAGTGCTCTCACGCTACGATGGCGTCAACTTCTCCAAGGCACTGGGCACGGTTGTGTCTGAGCGCATCGTCGATTCGTTGCTCATGCTCCTCATGATTGCCGTGGTCATCGTGTTTGAGGTTCATGCCTTCGACATCTTCTTTGACAAGACGGGCACTAACGTGATGGCAAAGCTGGAGAGCTTCACCACCACAGGCTACCTCGTTACTGTCCTCTGCCTCGTTGTCACGTGTGCATTCCTCGCCTTCATCTTCCGCAAACTCACGTTCCTGTCACGCGTGAAGGCTGCCATGGCTAACGTTAAGGAGGGTATCATGTCGCTCAGGGGAGTGGAAAGGAAATGGCTTTATGTGTTCTATTCCGTCATGATATGGGTCAGCTATTTCCTTCATCACTGGATAGCGTTCTATTGCTTCGACTTTGCCGAGGGACTTGGCTTCACGGTGGCAATAGTCAGCTTCGTGGTGGGTAGCATATCCGTCATCGTGCCTACGCCAAACGGTGCGGGACCTTGGCATTTCTCCGTAAAGACCATCCTTATCCTGTATGGAGTGGCAAGCGTGAACGCCGAGACATTCGTCATCATCGTCCATTCGCTCCAGACGGCACTCGTTCCGCTACTTGGCATCTTCTCCCTCATCTGCTTAGGATTTAGGAAACAGAAAAGTTAAATACTCGTTTAACTTTTGTGCTTATCGCACCAGAGGTGCGGACGAAGAAAAAACATATAAAACAGGTTTTACTGAACCCGTCGCCATGGGCGACTAAATTACCAGCCATACCATAAACTTTAAGCATAAATTATCATGAATTAGCCACGAATTATCATTAATTATTTATGATAATTCGTGGCTAAATTAATGTCCCATACAAAACTACTTTTCCACCTTCTCCTTCATAGCCTCAAAGCTACGGTCAAAGTCATACATATTGACACTGATGTCATCGCTTACCACACGTCCGTCGGGAGTTATAATCTCCTTGTGAGGAATGGCACTGAAACGGAAGAGTTCCGTAAAGATATTAAACATTTCATTTGTTACGCATACAGCCTCTTCGCCATCCAGCCATTCCTTGACGTACTTACGATACCCCTCGCTTCCTTCTTCCGTACGCTCGCCTGCAATGAAGACAAGCTTCACGTCGTCACGCTTTGCTATCTCCGCACGCTTGTCCTTGTATTGCTGTATCTCGCCACGGCATGGACCGCAGCCCATCCCCCAGAAGTCAATGTACAAGTAGCGTCCAGGGTAGCGTGCTGCTATGGAACGAATCACGTCGGCAGCCGCATTGTTCTTTGGCAACGCCCAAGTCAAGTCCTTTGCCGCCATCTTATTAGCATAAAACTGCTCCAGCTTGGCATGAATGTAAGGATGGGTAATTGCAGAGAGATACAGTGGATGAATACTACTGATGCAGTTGTTCTCGATAAAATCCTTGCCAATTTCCATTGATGATTTTTTCACAAAATCATCGCTGCTTTTCCAATGCTTAAAATAACTCTTGTACCTGTCAAACAGACATACCTGTGCAAAGAGAGTATTTCCGTTTCCATTTCCCAACAAGTCTCGCAATGCGGCATATTTATTCTCTATAATATCTTTTTCCTTGCTATCAGCCTTCTCTCTATAGTAATGGTTGTATGAGAAACTATTTACGATAAAGTATGTTGAACTACCGAAGCAAAGGAACAATGGATTGTTGAAATCAACCTTCTTTAGCATGACATAAGACTTCTTGTCGTACATAGCCGCATACTCTGTGCTATCGATAATCTCTCTGTAAAGGACTCCATCACGAATTTCTTCTTTCTGGACAACGCTTTCGTGATACATAAAGTAATTAATCACACCTTCAGTAAAATCTGACTGTAGCTTTGCCAAAGCCAGTTGAGTCTCTAAAGGCGTGTATTTACCGTTCCGGATTTGCTTGGCAAGGCAGTAGAGCGTATTGTTCCATATACGTTCTGCATATACATTGAAATCGGCAATGTTCCCTTCGAAAGTGCAGATTTCACTGATACTGTTTGAAATGGCAGTAGATTTCAACAGACGGTTCACATCCTTGCTACTGCCGTTGTTGTATATACAGTCAAATCCGCCGCCACTGTTCCTGCGTATGGTGACGTCAATCGTCTCGCCCGGAAGAGCAAAGAACTTGAATCCGTTGAAGCCATTTTTGCTTTCTGTAAAAGTACGATCCAAGAAAGGCATACTGTATTGGAACTTCTTCTCAAAGGTTCCGTCGGCGTTGATGTCCACATTCATGGTATGGTTATACTCGCCAAATACATCGCTGTTGGTTAATCTCATTGCATTGCAACCGAAGTCCTTTGCGTCATATCCCTCTATGCGTCCCTTGATGGTAATAGTGTCTGTCTTGAACCAGTCGGCAGGGAAGGCATAAGCGTGGGCTTCCGACACTTCCTTCAGCGTAGGAAAGTGCAATTCCGTCTTGCTGTCGTGGATGCCAAGGAGCATGAACATATTGTCGCCATCACCTTCGATGAAGTCAAATATCTTCACGTGCTTCGGCATAGGGGCGAAGTGGAGGGTGAAATCCTTTACTCCAGAGTCGGGTACAGTAATCCATTCGCCAAACTTCATTCCCTCGATGGAATGAACTGGGTAGCGGTTGCCGTCCTCATCGATAAGTGCCGCCCACTGAGCTATGCAGAAATAGTCGCCCTTCGGAAACGTCAAGGAAAACTTAATGGTTGTTGCCGTGTCGGTCATCACAACCTCGTTAGCCTTCAACTCACCTCGATAGACATTGAGGCATAACAATGACTCTGGCGATTTGATACGCTTGATAACTTTTGCTTGTGCCGTCAGTGCGAGACAAGCAATCATGGTAAAAATCAGTTTTTTCATAATTTAGAAATGATAGAAAGTTTGGATTATATTCTTTGTGTTTATCCGTATTCACCCGAACCATTCGGGTGAATACGGACTGCCATTCATATCTATATACGCAAGAATAGGCTAAAATATTGAATCACGACACAGGAAAAATCATAATTCATCATCATAATAAACAACTTTGTCGTTGATGAATGATTTTATCTTCTTCCAGTCGTTTGGGAGACAGTTAATGCCCTTAAAGACGTTGACAAGGATGTAGAAACCGTTATTGTCCATCTCTGTCTGTACCTCCACGCAATCATTAGCGTATGCGGAACGTTGCATGCCTTTGCCATAAGAGCTATAACCACCGAACAATGTGAAAGGCGTAAACGGCTCAAACACTTCGTCGGAACACATGAAATAAGACTCCGTAGGATTCTCCGCAGTATGCTTGCGTGCACATTCCATTATCCGACAGAGAACTTCCCTTGCCTTTGCTTCGTTCGTAAACTTATAGATGGTATAGTTGTTTTCACCACTTGATGATGCTTCAAGTCCAAAGAGGTAATTAAAACCTTTGTCAGAAGAAGCCGTTTTCGTGTATTCTCTGACGTCAAAACCTGCATCGAACTTGCAGAGGAGCGTACGTCTTTTTATTGACTTGTCACTAAGTATTGGGGCTATTTCTTTCAAGAATGTCTTCACGTCGAAGTCCTTTGAGCCTGTATGCGTGGAATCCACTATGCCAGAATAAGTGAGAGTTCCTGTACCACGAAATGAAAACATGCGGTTTGCGGCATTAAACCTCTTGGAGTCGTCTTGATAACGGTAGAGAAGATATTCGTGTGTGTCTTCTCCGATTTTTTTTATGATAATGTTTGTGGCGATTGTGTCTGCCCCGTTCTTGTGGTATTCGTAGCTGTTGCTTATGGTTGATTCTTCCATAAGCTCGGCAAGAGTTTCACGAACGTAGTTATATGCGTTGCGTTCCGCCGCCCATCCTTCACGTATTTTACGTTCCTGTGCTTCAGGTATGCGCTTGCCATTTCTTAGGATTGGCGAAGGATTGTCATCGTGCAATGGCATGGAGATATGAAACTCCTTCTTTAGCGGTTCATTACCTTTGTTGCATAGAGTGTAGTATTTCACAAATCCCTTTGCCTTTAGATAGGCATAGAGGCTATCCACCTTCGGATTGGTCTGGGCAAGGCAAGTAAGTTGCGCTGCCAATAGTATTATGTAAAGAAATAATCGTTTCATATTGCTATCGTTTTTTGTGTCATCATAATTCCTCGTCGTAATAGACCTTCTCGTAGTTGACGAATCGCTTGAGTTTGTTCCATTCTTGTGGGAAACAATCCTCACCCCAACAAACGTCTGTTATAATATAGAATCCGTTTCCTGTCTTTGCAGCACAGATTACAAGCTCGCTTCTCTTCCGCAATGGAACGTCGTTGTTATCATCAGAGCATAAATATCCTTTGAACATATCAACAGGAGATGAAGAAAAAAGGGAATTATCAAAGCGCATCCAGTATGATTCATTAGGATTGTCAGTTATATACTTCTGAGCACATTCCATAATCTGATTAAGCGTGCTCTTTCCCTTGGCTTCGTCTTTGAACTTATAAATCGTAAAAGAACTTTCTCCACTATGTTTGACATCTGCACTGTAGTTCTCCTCATACATGGTAAAACCTAATCCATACTTAACGCTATCCCTGAATTCCTTATAATTAAAAGTTGAATCATGCTTACAAAGCATGGTGCGTTTACTTGTACATCCTTTTCGGAGAATAGGTGTGATAACCTTCAAGAATTGTTTGGTGTTAAAGTCCTTCTTTGCTACAGTGGATGTGTCAATGATGCCATCATAACGAAAACTTACCATTCCAACAGGACTCAGTCTGTTTTTCCTTATGTTCGCTGGGAAATTATTATAGAACAGTTGCACAAACTCAGGGGCATGCCATATCTCTTTGTATTTTCTGTTACTAAATATCCGGACATCATCCTTTGCCTTGCTTCTGAGTGCCATTGTAATTGCTACAGTATCTGCGCCATCCTTGTGATATTCGTAACTATAACTTTCTTGCGCATCATCCTGAAGTTCCCTTAGGGTTCTTCGTATTTGCTTGTAAGCATCCTTATGATTGGCATAAAAGACCGTGAAAGCACTATCAGTCCGTGCGTCAACAACCACTGGCGGAAGGCTTTCATCATTTAGGTCAAAAGTCAAAGAAATTTCTTTTCGCAATCCACTTCCATCCTTGTAGATAAAGTAGTCTGTAGCAACTCCCTTTGCCTTTAGATAGGCATAGAGACTATCGATCTTTGGATTGGTCTGGGCAAGGCAAGTAAGTTGCGCTGCCAATAGTATTATGTAAAGAAATAATCGTTTCATATTGTCTTAGTATTTATTGTTGTCGTACATGCTCATCATTCGTTCGCCACGGATGCGGAGTTGGCGTATCTCTTCCTCTATGTTGAGTTCTTTCATCTTAGGAGTTTCCTCCATAAGACTTGCGAGTAGGAGTTCTATCCTAGTCTCCTCGCTCATCTCCACAGGCTCGTCTGCTGGAACGGTGTCCTCACTCTGTGGTTGAGGTTCTTGAATGTGGGACGGTACGTTAATGTGTGTTGTTGTCTCTGCCACTACGCATGGTGGTGTAGTAGGTGTTGGTATGCTGTCAGTCGGTGTGCCGTGTGCCGATGGAGAAGTTGTAGGCTCTGTCTTTGCACATACAGGCTGGCTGTCGTGACTGCTCTCCACGGTCTTTGGTGGCATGAGGAATAATGCAATGATACCAATGGCACATGCAGCTGCCACCATTGTCCATAGCCTTCGCACTGGTGCAGGGGCTGGGATGAACATGGCATCCACCTCTTCCTTCGTGAAGTCGTAGGCATCAGTGTCGAAGCTCATGAATAGCTCTTTGTATGGCTGCCACTCGTCGGGAATGCTGTCGCTGTGCGTGAAGTATTCCTTGAGAGCCTCCTCCTCAGCCTCTGTGGTCAGTCCTTCGTCGAAGCGACTTAGCAGGTTCCTTATGTTGTCTTCCGTATATCTCATTTGTTTGCTCCTTTCATTTGTTTGATTATTGCGCTTCGTGCCTTACACACCATGGCTCGTGCCGATGATTCGCTGGTGCCAAGCATCTTGGCTATCTCTGCGTAGGACAGGTTCTCCACGTTGCGCATCCTGATTAGTGCCTGTTGCTTGTCCGTGAGGGAGTGAATGGCATTGTGCAGTCGTTGCTGGCTTTCCAGTTCCTCCAGTTGTTGCTGGGCATCAATCTCGTTGGACATGCAGATGCAATGGTCTATGCTGTCGGTGGACTTGCGGTCTCGTATCATGTTGAGCGATATGTTTCGCACCACGATGCTTGCGAGGTTTCGCATCTTCGCAAAGTCGTCTATCTCCTTGCGCTTCAGCCACAGCTTGATGAAAGCTTCCTGTACCACGTCGTCTGAATCGTCGGAACTTGCAAGGTAGTGCATGGCTTGCTGGAGCATCTGCCCCCGCAGCCGTTGCGCATTTTCTGTAAACTCTTGTAATTCCATTTCTGTTGAACGTTTTGTTTTCAGGCTCTGAGTGATGACGAATCATCACCAAAAGGCATGGTTTGTTAATTGATTTTGCCTTAATAACACGGAAGTTTTGTTTTCGCTACCAAAAATACGGAAAAAGTTTGAAATAAATAGTCATCCCTTAAAAAGTATATTTCATCGAGATGCTATTGCAAAATAGCATCTCGAACACTTTTTTGACCAAATCTAAAAATGGATACAAAAGAACTTTCATGGATCTTTTGAA
>JAFZVY010000023.1 GCA_017617575.1 Bacteroidaceae bacterium
ACCATACTTATTCAAAACCTTCTTATCAATAAGCTTTGTAAGGTTCACACCAGGAATATTATCCTTAGTATAAATATCCCTTTTAGCGTCAATAGCCTTCTGTGCATAGACATAACACTTCTCATAAGCAATTTTCTGCTCTCCTACAGGGAGTTCAGCATTAGAAGCCTTCCAAAGATACATATCTGCAAGAAGTGCATCAATGGCAGGACGAGTGATGCGTCCTACTGTCTTCTCATACTCACTATACCTTACAATTGCATCCATTTCACATCCTTCCAAATCGGCAATCAATATATCAAGGATTTCTGTATCTGACTTTTGATCAGCATACATTTGCTCAATACTATTGTCGTCAATAGTTGGTTCGAATGTGAATGGTACATTCTTAAATGTCTTAATAAGATAGAAATAAGTCATTGCACGAAGAGCCTTACACTCAGCAGAGTTAACAGCCAAGTCAGACTTCGTGTAGTTAGGGTCTTTCTCAGCAACTGTTGGAGCGTACTTGAGGACTGTATTACATTTATTAATAACGTTATACAATTCAGCCCAGTCACAATACTCATTAGTTGTCTTGAGACCACCCTTCATAAGGAACCTAAGAGACTCTGGACAGTCAGGACCAACGACAGTATTGTCCGAACGTCCCTCACCCCAAGCCATAATCATATGGAGATACTTTCCGGAATTTATTTGTGAGTAACATGATGCCACAACACTTTCAACATCGGACTTGTCTGTCCAGAAGTTTTCTAGCACCACCTCATTCAATGGAAGCAAATCAAGAGAGCAAGAGCTTACACCCAAGCCCAAAGCTGCAACAAAGGTTGCCAACTTAACAGATTTCTTTATTTTCTTCATAATGTCAAAAGCGATAAATTAGAATGCAACAAGCGCATTAAGTGTAAATGAACGTGCTCTTGGAGTACGTGAGTTATCAGTTGCTGGAGTATAACCAGCCTGCACAACCTCTGGGTCAGCACCTGAATACTTAGTGATACAGAAGAGGTTGTTCAATGTTGCCGAGAGACGGAGACGGTCAAGTCCCATCTGCTTAATAAAGGCAGGCTTGAACTGATAAGCAATCTGAACATAGTTGAGACGAACGAATGAAGCATCCTCAACGAAACGGTCAGAACCAAGATAGTTATGTGTCGTAGCAGAGTTAATATTATTAGTAACAACCTGAGATGTTGAAGCCGCACGTGGAAGAAGTGCAACATCACCTTCATTATGCCAACGCCAGTTAATTGCCTGTGACTGGTTAGAGTTGTTTGACATATTCTCAAGTCCCATACGAGCAGCATTGATTACCTTATTGCCATAACGATAGTTGAACTGAACGTTCATTGACCAAGGGCCATAGTTCATCTTGAAACCGAAACCACCAGTCATCTTAGGCAATGAAGAACCAAGATAAACAACATCGAGAGCATTGATCTGACCATCATGGTTAATATCCTCATACATAGCATCACCACCAACGAAATGATAGTCCTTGTTCTCATAGTCATAAACCATGTACTTAGGAGCACCCTTTGAGTCATATACGATATCGCCATTAGCATTACGTACCACTGGAGCAAGGCTTGGGTCACTGAGAGCCTGCTGGAGCATTGCTGCTTTTGCATCTTCCGTCAAATTCTGCTTCTTAGCTTCTGCCTCAATAGTTGCCTCTATAGCATCAACAGCGTCATAGTAGTCAGAATAACGATAAACACCCTTATAACGATAACCATAGATTGCACCAAGTGGGTTATTGAGACGTACCATTGAGAGATACTTTCCATTGTCAGGAGTATTACCATCGCCATTCATAGTCTCAAGGATAGACTGCTCCATGTCAAGAATCTCGTTACGGTTGTTTGCAAACGTAACATTGAAGTCCATAGAGAACTTGCTACCAATCTGTACAAGCTTGTATGCGTTGATGTTGAATTCCCAACCATTGTTGCGCATAGAACCTGTATTCTTAACAGAAAGACTGCTGAAACCAGTGCTTGAAGGAATAGCAGAATTGTGATTAAGAAGTGACCTTGTTGTCTTTGTATATATAGAGAGGTCACCCGAAATCTTCTCCCAGAAACCGAAGTCGAAACCAAGGTTCCAAGTATCCTGTTCCTCCCAACGGAGGTCTGCAAGACGAATGTTAGAAGGCTCAACGGCATTAACGCCCATGTACAAACCATTTGACTTATACTTAGAATAGAAGAGACCCTCCTGACCTGGCTGGTTACCTACACGACCCCATCCTGGACGGATAGAGAGCATGTCAAGCCACTTGAAGCGCTCCATCCAAGGCTCATCAACGATGTTCCAACGGAAAGAGAGACCAGGGAACTTACCCCAACGACGTGCAGGACCGAACTTGGTAGAACCATCAACACGAAGAGTAGCATCCACAATATACTTACCCTTGTAAGCATAGTGTGCCTGGAAGAGGAAGAACTGTGATTTCCATTCACCTGAACCAGACCCAAATGCCTTGTTGATACCACCTGCAAGAGGAGATGTTACACCCTCAGCTGTAGGCAAACCCTTCTCCTCCAAATTCTGAGAAGAAGAAGTACCATAGTTGTACTGATAACGTGACATGAACATCAAAGAGTGATCCTCATTGTTGAAATGTGGAGTGAATGTCAATGTGTGACGAGTAGAAAGTGAGTGGCTCTTGTAAGCATTACGGCCAGCCACGTTATAGTCATCACCAGTAAAGTTCTGAGTCAAGATAGTACCTGGGAGGAACGTATCCTCATCCTTACTAAAGATATCGAACACAATCTGACCCTCATATTTAAGCTTGTGCTTATTAGGTTCGTCAGCAGTACCAAGAAGCTCATAACTGAGAATAAATTCAGGAGAGAGCTTAACAGTTGACTCTGTATTCTTTGCAAGATAAGCTACAGCAACAGGGTTAGCCAAACCATACTGGTCCTCTAAGAGTTTACCCTGAGCAGCGAATGTACCTTGTTCCTTTGTAATGTTCTTATCCATAGTATAGAAATGGTCTGTATCATTTCCATACTCATCCTCCTCATATACAGACACGTTAGGCATCTTCTCCAAAGCAATTGCAAGAAGATCATTGCCACCTGGGCGATAATTCTTCTTGTTTCTTGTGTAAGACAAGTCAAAGTTTGTCTGAACCTTGATACGGTCAGATACGAAGTAGTCGAGAGCAACACGGTTTGTGATACGGTCAAGTCTCTGCTTGATTATAGTACCAGTCTGCATATCATAACCCAATGACACACGGAAAGTAGCCTTGTCACCACCACCTTCAAGAGATACGAAGTGCTGATGGTTCTGTCCGAACTGCTGGATTTCCTTGCGCCAGTCAGTATTGTCATTGAACATATTGTACTCAGAGAAGTTCTTGTTGTAAGCAATCTCAGGAACAAAGAGAGATGAGTTAGGGTTACCATAACCATCTGTCTGAGTTGGGTTGAAGTAAGCCTCCTTAAGATACATAGTGTAGTCGTCACCATTGAGGAGCTTGTAACCCTCTGGCTGCCAGCTACCACTGAAACGATAAGAGTATGTAACCTTAGTCTGACCACGTGAACCACGCTTAGTCTTGATTTCGATTACACCATTAGCACCCTGAGAACCCCAGATAGCTGTAGCGGCAGCATCCTTGAGGACTGTGATTTCCTGAATATCCTCAGGGTTAACACAAAGGAGTTCAGCGAAACGCTCCTCATTGGCGTTAGTATAATCGAAGTCCTTAGTAGCATCATTTTCAAACACATTACCGTTGACAACGATAAGTGGGTTTGCATTACCATTGATAGTAGATACACCACGGAGACGCATTGTTGTACCAGCACCAAGGTTACCAGAGTTGGCAACGATATCGAGACCAGAGATACGTCCCTGAAGTGCTTCGTCAACAGATGTCATACCGATACCCTCAAACTCCTTCATGTCGATTGTCTGTGTAGCACCAGATATTTCTCGAACAGGAATCTGAAGACCAGAAGTCTGTGACTTACGTACAGCCTTGACAGTAACCTCCTTAAGAGTTGTGTTACTTGCAAGTACGATACGTCCCAATGCACGCTTAGTTATCGGAAGATCCTTAGTGACACATCCAATATATGAAACACGGATGATGTTCTTAGGATTTGTAATCTTCAAAGAGAAGTTACCATTATAGTCGGTAACACAGTGACTTACGATACGCTTAGACTTATCAACCTCGATGACATTAGCCATTGGAAGTGGCTCTAAATCATCCCAGATTTGTCCTGTAACGATGTCACCAGACTTTACCTGTGCACTTGCTGTAAGGATGACACAAGTAAAAAGTAGTATTATTGATAATATTTTCTTCATGAGAATGACTTATTTACGAGTTCTTGCCTCCTGAGAAAGCGGTTTATACATATATTCAAACTGAGTTGGAACAACATCTTTGTTTGCATTCACATGATGGCCATCTGCATAAATCAAAGGCTTGTCAATACCATGAATAACAATAGAAGATGAAGAGTTCAAGAAGAATTCTGAAGCATTATCCTCTTTCCTCATACACCTGTCACTTGTTCCAGCAGCATCTTTACTACTAATCCAATACTCAGCAGCCATGATGTTGTGAAGGCGTGTATCTGAACATACCTTTGCCTTTTCAACACCTTCGTCCCAAATATTATCAGTAATTTCCATTGAAGTTGGAGTGATTTCCAAATGTGCCTTGAATGGCTTACCTGATGTATATTTGCCAGTATAAACCTCAACACTTGTTGGGTTGCCCTCGCTATCCACTGTTGGGAAGCTCTTAACAAGATACCATGCCTCACGACCGCTATTAACCTTAGGAACAGCAAGGTATGCAGAATCCACACCCTCAGAGACATGATTAATCTTAAACTTAGCAGGGTCATCCAAAACGTAAGTCGCAAACACAAGCTCTGTCTTCTGAGACTCATAGTCGCCAGATTCAAAGCCCTGATCTACGAATGCACCATTATCAAAGATGTGATACTTAATGAAGTCAAGTACAACCTCACACATCTTCTGAGGTTTCTGTGTCTTTGCTTCCTCATCAAGTAATTCCTCAGCCTCAAATGCTGCCTTAATCTCTTCAACTCTTGGAAGACCTGCGTCGTGAGCCTTCTCCATTGCTGCATTTGTAGGTACAAACATTGTGTAATGATAGTTATTGAAGAGGTTTGTAACCTTAGTCTTTCTTGTACCTGTTATCGTACCCTCTACCTCATAACCTATATCACCCTCTGTCTTAATGTCAACAAGGTTACCACAAGAATCGCTCTTTGCACAAGAAGCAAACTTATAGTTAGTAACATCAATATTAGAGTGAACAACACCACACTCATAAAGAAGATTGAAGAAGTCTGAGAATTCTGGTATGTTCTTTAATGTCGTAGCGACATTGTCAGGTGTACCCATGATAGGGCCATCAAGAATAACAGCATGACCATTTCCCTTCTCGTATATCTTAGTAATATTAAGAGGTGTGTTAAACTTATTCTGTAAACCACCATAAACCTTACCACCTACAGAAAGATTGTCGATTCGGACAAAAGAGTTGCCCTTTGTACGATAATACTTCTTGCCATTAACGTACTTAGTAGTTACGATGATATTGTCAAGCAACTTCTCAAGGCGGTTACGAAGAGGTGTCTCCTTTACAGAACTAAATCCGCTACCACTTGGTGACATATAACGGATATCCTGTCCCTTGATAATTGTAGGAGTGCTTGATGTTTCAATCCACTGACCAGTGCTCTCGTCCAATGCGCAATCATAGACTTCTGCCTGAATACGGAGATACTTAGCAGTTGAAGAATTGTCCAACTTAAACTTCCACATCTTAGATGTCTTCTGACCGTAAGAAACAGGGTCAATGTAAGTCAGCATACCCTTATTTGTAGGAATAAGGAAGATGTACTCTGCAACCATTGAATTGAGGTATGCAGAATAGTCCATACAAGACACAGCTGTCTCAATGATGCTGAGGTTGGTTGTATCAACAACAGCAGGGAAAAGGACAGAAGAGAATGCCTTTGGAGGGAACACCTTATTAGTCTTATATATTACACCATTGCATCCAAGAGTGACAGACTTAACATCTGACTCCTTAATACCCAACTTGTCATTTGCATCGTCAAGAATGTCTTCAAAACGAGATGGTACAGATGCAACCATTGACTCCAACTGGTTTACGTTAATAAGACGCTGGAGAACAGATGCTGGAGTATTATCAACAGTCTTGTAGAACTCCTGAATATCCTTACCAGAACCATTGTTCCACCAATCCATAAATGCCTCGTCAGTAGGAACAATCATTACAGCCATATCACGCTGCATTTCTTCCTCACCATTCTTATAGCATGCATAGCCATTCCATCCTGGATCGAACTTGAGAGATGCCTCGAATGCCTTACCATTGTCATCTACAACGAGAGCTTCACTCTTGCCTGATTCGTCAGATGAACGGTCAGAAAAGTAACGCTTGTTGAACACCTTATCATAAGATGTTCCCTTCAACTGATTGTATGTATCAGTAAGGCTACGTGTATAGTAAGGCACAGCAAAACGCTCAACGATGCTGCTCCATACCTTTGTATCAGGATCCTTACGGATAATCTCAGCCATATTATCGAGTGGGAGAATAACCCTATCAACCTTGTGAATAAATCCATTCTTACAGAAAATGTTCTTGTTTCCATCGCCTTCCAAAACCTTAGCGTTATTGATATAAACGTCATCATTATGACGTGTTCCTGCTGGCTGGTTGTAGAGGAAGTCTATATCAGAACTTGCAAGACGATTACCCGTAATAAACTTATAATTGAAGTGAACCAGTGGTGCAGACATAGAAGCATCCTGGAACAAAACGATTGTGTCGTATGTGCTACGAATATCGTTGAAACGGAAGTTCTTTGGAAGAACAGCATCTGCAGTCACAGAGTCTGACACCACAAGAACAGAGTCGTACTTAGTCAAGGATGAAGCACGACGACAAACAACTCCCTTAATCGGACCTTCTGCCGTAGAAAGCATACTTGTTGAGTAAGGGTTGTCAATCATTGCAGAATAAAGAAGAATCTTCTTCTGAGCAAGCGTGAGATCAGAATAGCGCTTCACATTCCATGGATTGGATGTGAAGAACTTCTGAAACGCAGCATCATCTGCAACAAACATAGTTTTACTTCCGGTCTTAGAAAGCACTGGGGCTTCTCCAAGATCGTCAATCAACTGCAAGCAAGTGTTGAAGTTACCTTGTTCCTGCAAGTAACCATAGATACTGTTAAGTCCGTCAGGCTGTTCAGTATCCAATTCATACTTGTCCGTACAAGAGTAAGCTCCAAAAGCCGCAGCACACACTGCACCTCCTACCAGAAGGTGTCTGCGTAGTTTTTTAGTCTGATTCTTACACAGCATATTAATTAGATAGATAGTTAATTCAAGTTGTATTAGTATCTAAAAAGGCTACGAAGAGGTATTAACCGGGAACATTTGCGCAAATTACCGATTGCCACCTTTCATAACACGTGCAAAGTAAATAATATTTAACAAAAAAAACAAAAAAAAATTAAAAGATTTATCATTTTGGAACAAATTTAACATTTGCAACCTCTACATTACACTTCAACACTTAATTTTCGTGAAAAAACAATTGACCGATTTGGTTATATACAATCACATTTGCTCCAATTTCACACAAGATTACTTAATGGAAACACAGAAAGGGGAATAAAAAGAGAGAGAACAAGCTGAAATGTCAATTTTGTCCTACCGCTTTAAGATGCCTTTTTGCCACACTCTAAAAACACCATCACGAGAGAGATTTTTTTTGTACGCGTACAAAAAATTTTTCGTGCGTATACAAAAAATATTTTCCTCACGTAGCCAATTTTACGTCCATTCATAAAGAGAGTGTCTGACGATGAGGAAATATCAATTTTATCCTGTGGGTAAGTTAGTGAGTTTTTGAGTTTGTAAGTTCTTAAGTTTTTGAGTTATTTAGTCATCCCTTAAAAAGTATATTTCATCGAGATGCTATTGCAAAATAGCATCTCGAACACTTTTTTGACCAAATCTAAAAATGGATACAAAAGAACTTTCATGGATCTTTTGAAGTTGTAAGCTGCCGCTGCCAACAA
>JAFZVY010000024.1 GCA_017617575.1 Bacteroidaceae bacterium
AAAAATATTTAAGAACAACTTATCAGTAAAGAAAAGAAAGAGATGACGAATAAAACAAAAATAACTATGAAAAGAATTGGTTATTGCATCTTGGGTTCCCTACTGTTAACGGTCAAGGCTTTTGCCGTAAAACCAGACACGGTGAACATCGAAAACCAAAGCGTTTACTCATATACAAACGGGAATGTATATCAGAGCGCAAGGGACAAAACTGTTATAAAGAAATATTTGGATGGTTTGGACGAGAATAGACTTGACCAGCCAAATTTGGTACGCATAAAACTTCCAAGTGCCGCCGCTTCAGACGGCAAATTCTACGTTTCAAAATCAGCCGACTACTCAAACGCCACCATCACAAACATAAAGAAAGGTGACACCGAGTGCATAATCATGAATCCCATTCCACAGACATTGTTGTATAGCAAAGCCGTCATAGGTGGCAAGACTGTGGTGGAGAAACAGACATTCATAGATGGTAGAGTGAGAATGATATATGTGCCAAGCGTCAAGAATGTACGCGACATGGGCGGTTGGCTCACAGACACAGGTCAAAGAGTGCAGTACGGTCTCTTCTACAGAGGCGGAGAACTTGATTTCCAAGAGCAACACATAGCCACACAGGAGGACATAGACGAATTACTCAGATTGGGGATTGGTGCAGACGTTGACCTTCGCGAGGAAAGCGAGAGCCACCAAACACATTCTGCACTTGGCAACAATGTACCATATATCTTCAAGAATCACGCATCATCAGACTACACGGCGATAAAGAACGATGCATTAAAATGGAAGGAAGAGTTCCAATTTATAGTGAACAACCTCCGAGAGGGAAAGAGCATCTACAGCCACTGCATCATGGGTGCTGACAGAACAGGACTCCAATGTTTCTTACTTGGTGGACTCCTCGGAATGAACATCGACCAACTCATAAAGGATTACGAGCTTACGAGCATGGCTGGAAAAGATTACTATCGTGACTGTTCAAAGTTGATTCTCTACATGGAGTACATGAATACGAGGAACGGAAAGAACCTAACAGAGCGTTTCTACAACTACTTCCGTAACGACCTTAATATCACGGACAAGTACATACGCGACTTCCGCAAGATTATGCTTGAAGGCTACGAATCTTACCTCAAGACAACAGACATAGAGGACATTTACGAGGAGGAAGCGACAAACGACGATACCATCTACGACCTTTCCGGACGTGCAATAGAGAAACCTGCCAAGGGCTTCTATATCCAGAATGGTAAAAAGTATTTGGCGAGGTAAGAGATAAGTGAAGAGCAAAAAAACTAAATCTTAGCTCACAAAAAGGAGCGTCTCAATAATTCGTTATTGAGACGCTCCTTTTTTCTTTTTGCCTTCCAAAGATACATATTGCAAGTATAAAAGACGGATAATGGATGTTATATTTGCACAATAATAATAAATTGTATATTTTTGCCAAAATTAGGGAAAAGACATACGAATACTTATATACTAACTAACGAATATGCTTAGAAAAATAAGAATAACATTGGCAATAGTGTTCTTCACTATGATTACACTATTGTTCCTTGACTTCACGGGTACATTCCACACCTACCTCGGTTGGATGGCTAAGATTCAGTTCCTGCCTGCTGTTCTGGCTCTGAACTTTGCCGTGGTGGCAGGATTGGTATTGCTCACTCTTGTCTTTGGACGAATATACTGCTCGGTCATCTGCCCTCTTGGAGTCATGCAGGACGTGATAGCCAAAGTGTTCAACCACAAGAAGAATCCATACACGTATTCTCCGGCTAAGAGTGCCCTACGCTATACTGTGTTGGCTCTGTTTGTCGTGGCTCTTGTAGCTGGAGTTGGTTCTTTCGTGGCTCTACTTGCGCCATACAGTAGCTATGGACGTATTGCTCAGAACCTTATGCAGCCTGTTTACGCTGGCGTGAACAACCTGCTTGCCATGGCTGCCGAGCACTATGAAAGCTATGCCTTCTACGAAAGGGAGGTATGGATTCGTTCCATGCCTACGTTCATCATCGCTTGCGTGAGTTTCATTGCTATCAGCGTACTTGCATGGAGAAACGGACGCACATACTGCAACACTATCTGTCCTGTGGGTACTATCCTCGGACAACTTGCACGCTTCTCCTTGTTCAAGATGAAGATTGATGCGGACAAGTGTAAGAACTGCCGTAAGTGTGAGCGCAACTGTAAGGCTTCGTGCATCGACATCAAAAATCACACGGTGGATTACAGCCGTTGCGTAACGTGTGGCAACTGTCTCTCTGATTGTAAGTTTGATGCCCTCCACTATGTCGTTGCACCCGGACTTGTCAAGTCAAAGACGGAAGCAAAGGAGACAAAGAACGTGGAAGGTCGCCGTGAGTTCCTTGTTGGCACAGGTCTTGCACTTGCTACAGCGACCCTTGCCCAAGAGAAGAAGAAAGTGGACGGCGGTCTTGCCGTCATCGAGGATAAGGTGCAGCCAAAGCGACTCACTCCAATAACACCTCCGGGTTCTATTTCCGCCAAGAACATGGCACAGCGTTGTACGGCTTGCCAGTTGTGCGTGAGTGAATGTCCTAATGACGTGCTTCGTCCAAGTACCGACCTCAAGACATTGATGCAACCAGTCATGAGTTACGAGAAGGGCTATTGCCGTCCGGAGTGCAACCGCTGTTCAAGCGTGTGTCCTGCGGGGGCAATCAAGCCAATAAGCCTTGAGGTCAAGTCATCCACACAGATTGGTCATGCCGTCTGGGTTCGCAAGAATTGCATAGCCGTGACTGGCGAAGTTGAGTGCGGCAACTGTGAGCGACACTGTCCTACGGGAGCAATCCAGATGGTTTACCTTGATGACAACGAGGACAACCCACTTGTTCCTGCAGTCAATGAGGAGCGTTGCATCGGTTGTGGTGCTTGCGAAAACCTTTGTCCTGCACGTCCATTCTCCGCAATATACGTGGAAGGACATGAAGTACACAAGGAGAATTAGTCCTTACGGGCTAATTCTCAATTGATAATTGATAATTAACAGCCTCACGTAGGACAATTTCGCTTATTTGGGACGAGGGCATTCTTCATCCTACATTCTTCATTCTAATTCTTCATTCTACATTCTTCATTCTACATTCTTCATTTAAATGTAATGGATAGACGTAATTTCTTCAAGATACTTGGTGGAGCGACAGTAGCTTCATCTGCCGTGCTTACCGCTTGCAAGGGCAAGAATGCACAAGAGACGACAGCCAGTCAGCAGGAACCGCCTACTGACAAGATGACCATGCGCAAGAATCCGGGTAATGGAGACAATGTTTCCATCCTCGGCTATGGTATGATGCGCCTGCCTGTGCTTCCTAAGAAGAAGGACACAGACCCTGACGTCATCGACCAGGAAATGGTCAACAAGCAGATTGACTATGCCTTGGAGCATGGAGTAAATTATTATGACACAAGCCCTGCCTACTGTCAAGGTAAGTCGGAAGCTGCCACGGGAACGGCACTCAGTCGTCACCCACGCGATAAGTATTTCGTTGCAACCAAGTTGAGCAACTTTGCACCAGAGACTTGGTCAAGGGAAGCTTCGCAGGAGATGTTCCATGAATCACTCAAGAACCTTAAAGTGGATTACATCGACTACCTCCTTCTTCATGCCATTGGTGGCACAAGCCGTAACCTTGATGGCGAGAATCTTGATTCGGAGGAGACGTTCAATGCCCGATACATGGACAACGGCATACTCGACTGGCTCGTGGAGCAGAAGAAGGAAGGCAAGATTCGCAATCTCGGTTTCTCATACCATGGCGACGTGGATATCTTCGACATGCTCCTCAGTTGGCACGATGAAGGACGCTACCACTGGGATTTCGTACAGATAGAACTGAACTACCTCGACTGGGATTACGCCAACGAGATAAACTCATTCAATACGGACGCCTCATACCTCTATGCAGAGTTGGAGAAGCGTGGTATTCCTGCCATCATCATGGAGCCACTCCTTGGAGGACGACTTGCCAAGGTGCCTGACCCTGTTGTTGCCAAGATGAAGTCAAAGCGCCCAGAGGATAGCGTGGCATCATGGGCGTTCCGCTTTGCAGGAACACCAAAGGGTGTGCTCTGCGTTCTCTCCGGAATGACATACATGGAACACTTGCGTGACAACATACGCACATACGCTCCACTCCAACCTATCACGAAGGAGGAAAACGACTTCCTCATGAAGGTGGCAAAGGACATCTATGACCTCAAGACCATTCCTTGTAACGAATGTAACTACTGTATGCCATGTCCTTACGGAATCAACATACCAGCTATCTTCTCGCATTACAACAAGATGATACAGGAAGGTAATATGCCTCACGACAGGGAAAGTGCTGAGTACCGTCGTCAGCGCAGGAACTACCTAATAGGTTATGACCGTTCCGTTCCTAAGATACGTCAAGCCGACCATTGCATCGGTTGCGGCGAGTGTATGAGCCATTGCCCACAGCGTATCAACATACCAAGTGAGATGCAACGCCTCGACCAGTTCGTGGAAGAATTGAAGAGGTCAATATAACAACATCACCCTGCTCCTTCCAATTGTAGGAACAGGGTGTATTTTTGTTATAAGAAATGGACAATATTATGGTTTGAAGTAAAAACGATCAAAAAAAGCGTTAGGATGTTTCCTGTTTAAAGTCATTTTACCTACCTTTGCACCACCATCGAAGACATCGATAAATAAAATAACTAACATATCAACTTAAACAAATCAAAACGTTTCCTATGAGAAAACTTTACACTTTAGTTGCGTCTATCGCAATGGCTATGGTGTCTGTCGCTGCTCATGCCGACGGATTACAGTTGCCAGCAGACAACACAATTCTTGTTGGCGAGCAGTATCACATGCGTCTTTTCAAGACTTGGGACTTCTTGGCTCTCACAATGAATGATACACCAATCACTCCTAAAACACTCAATACTGGTGCTGAAGATGCAAGTATGCAAAGATGTGACGGAAGCTACAAGCCAGTAATGGTTACAAATGAAGGTATGGAAGGATGGTACATCGGTATCGGCAATATTGAGTTTAGCAGTAGCAAGGGACTCTTCAACAATAAGAGTGGTATCCGCTACGCTATCCTTACAGGACTCAAGAAAGGACAGATTGTCTGCATTCAGCATGCTGCAGCCACAGAGAAACTTACAGAACGTATCTATTCTGAGGATGGAAGCACATTCGAAGAAATCAAGATTCATGACTATGCAGTGAACGCTTGTCGTATTCAGTCGGAGAGTCCTGACGGTAAGATGCCGGCGTGGACCGTATCTTATCTCTCTAATCATGGTTTGGAAGATGTTGTAATGGAAATCACCGACTCTATCCACACAGCACAGGAGGCTCTTCCTTTGCCAGAAGGTGAAGGCAATGCTGAAGGTGGTGAAGGTACAGAGCAAGCGCCAACAGTTAATCCTAATGTAGATGCTTTCCGCTACTTTAGAGTAGTTAATGACGGCCCTCTCTACATTGCAATGGGTAAGTACTCGTCTATTCAGGGACTTCAGGTTTGGATTGATGCAAATGCAGAAGAGAGCGTGTCTGTTCCTTCATTCAAACTTAAATCTGTAAATGGAGAATCACGCGACATAGAATTAACTTGTGGAGAATCAACATTTGGCGAGAAGTGTCATATCATGTTCGGTTATGCCGAGGAAGATGATTACACAGAGCCAGACACAGATTACTCAGACTATATTGAAAGCGGCATTAACGTGTCACCAGACGAGGATGGCGACCAAGACGGAAAGGTAATCATTGAGGCTGTTACCGTTTCTGCTACTGGTGCTAAGTCTGAGCCTGTAAAGTTTGAAGTGGAGGTTGGCGAAATCGTACTTAACGCTCCATCACTCACTCTCGTAGGTTTCAACGAAGAATACCGCTCATACCAGATTGAGTGGACAAGCAACACTTTGGAAGGCGTTGAGGCTAAATTCGTACTCTCAGCAGATGATGACAACCTCTTCATCGAGGATGCAAAGGTTGGTGACATCTACTCAATCAAGAAGAATGCAACATTAACTGTGTCAGCAATAGGATATACAAAAAATACTATAACTATTGACGTTGACTACCCTGGTGTAACAATTGTTCGCAGGGACGCTTCTGTCGAAGGCCACGACGTTGACTTCACACAGCCATTAGAAGAGACAAAGACTAAGCTTCAGGGCAAATTCGTTGAGTCTTGCTACATCGAGATAGATGGTGAAAAGAAGTACTACACAGCTGAGGAGTATTTGGCTGGTACTGCAATCGATGGTACAGATCTTGACGATGCAACACTTGTATATCTCAAGAGCGGATGGTCATGGGATAGTAAACGTATGCGTGCAACTCTTGATGTCGTAAGTGAGACTATTGGCGAGGGCGATGAGCAGGTTGTCAATACACATTACACAGATGGATTGAGCCTTGTACTTCCTGAAGGAATTACACTCGACTGTCCTCCTAACAGCAAGGGTAATTCACAGATTCTTAACTACCTTGGCAACTTCAATCTCGGTATCACTTGTATGTCACGTCCTACATTGACATTCGACCGCTCTGTAGCAAAGGCAGGTGAAATTGTTGTTATCACTATCGCTGCAGGTGGTGGCTCCAACTTCATGACTTATGACGCAGAAAACAAGCCAATTGTACAGACTCTTGTATATGTGGTTCCTACAGACAATCTCCTGTCTGTTAAACTTCCTGCTCCATCAACAGATTTCTGTCATATACTCAATATCGACTACTATACTCCAGGTGAGCTTCCTGCTGACCAATACGATCCAACTGCTGTTAATGAAATCGCAAAGACAAATGCTGAGCCTGTTGCTATCTTCGGTGTGTCTGGTGCAAAGGTTAGCTCTCTCCAGAATGGCATCAACATCGTCAAGATGGCTGACGGTTCTGTCAAGAAGGTAATGGTTAAGTAAATAAAAGTTTCCTTTTGTAGGGGCAGAACTTAAAATGTGCCCCTTCCAAGGGAGCATCGTTTATAGTTTTCGCGAGCCCCCTTTGGCTTGCCCATACTTCTAACGGTGTTATACTGCACAAACTAAAAAGAGGTCGTGAATGATTTACCATTCACGACCTCTTTTGTCCTAAAATAATAGTCGTTATTTCTATATATATATCCCAAATATCGCATTCCCGTAGATTTACAAGTACGAAAATACATATTTTATACCGCAACAATTTGTTTGCTTACGTAATTTTTATTACATTTGCGTCCAAGAAACAATAAAGTTTACAGACTAAACCAAAAACATTAGTAAAACCAAAGTTAACGAACAAACAATACGATAGTCAAATGGGAAAAAGTTACAAAGACTCTCCACATAAATGGACATATATCTGGTTGGGGTTAAAGCATCTTACACATCCTCAAAGAATCTATGACTTGGCTCATGGAATTCTTGAGATGCACAAAAAGGATCGTAAGATTATGCACGATCTGAAAGAGTATGATATTATTCACAAGAAACAAAGAAAGCCATTAGCATGAGGATAAAGCTACTGACAGGAACGCTGGTTCTTGCATTATCAATTGTTTCGTGTAACAGTAACAGTTCGTCTGAATCAGCACGTGATGCTGACTCAGACGATATTTGTGAATACGAGGATATTGTTGACAGCATAGGCAAACATGCCGTCAGCCACGATTGTGCCATCGCATACTCCACATTGGACGAAATCCTGTGGAAATGGGAGGACGTAAAGTCGCCAAGCATGCTTGCACGTGCTCGTGCTAAATGGCATGAGGACGAGAGAAACATAAAGGATGCCTGTCATGACATAGACGGTGAGGACAGACGCCTGCTCGACTCTGTGTGTCAAGTGATTTATGACACTCGTGAGGATAAGATTAAAGGATTCTCTGTCCCTGCTGCAAGTGTTATTGACAACCTTGAGAATTGCATCAGGAAGATTGAGGCAATGAAGAGCAAGGATGATATGCGCAGGTACATGGATGTACGTTTTTCCATGATGGAGGAACTTGACATAATTCACCTTTGTGTTGAACCACAATCACATCAAATTGGCAAAGTTAAGCGTCTTGCACAAACTTTAAGGGGTAAATATGAAGAAAAATGCAAGGAACTTGGTATTAAAATATAATTTTTGCTAATTTTGCACTGATTTAACAAACCTCTAAAGAAATAACCTAACAATGTTTTCAAAACAGACATACATCGAAAGAAGACAGGAGTTGAAGCAAAAGGTTGGCTCTGGTTTATTGCTTTTCTTTGGCAATAACGATGCACCTTGCAACTATCCTGCTAATACATATCGTCATCGTCAGGACAGTACTTTCCTCTATTACTTCGGTCAGAAGCGTGAGGGACTTGTTGGCGTTATTGATATTGACAACGACCGTGAGTATCTCATTGGCGACGACATCGACATCGACGACATCATCTGGTACGGTTTCGTGCCATCTGTCAAGGACCTTGCGGAGCAAGTGGGAGTATCAAACTCTGCACCTATGACTCAGCTTGAGGTTCTCGTCAAGGCTGCACAGAAGAAGGGACAGGAGGTTATGTACCTTCCACCTTACCGCCAGGACCACATGATTCAGATTAGCGACCTTCTCGGCATGCACCCTAACAAGACAAGGGAGATGGCAAGCGTGAAGTTCATCAAGGCTGTCGTTGACATGCGTGCCATAAAGAAGGACATCGAGATAGAGGAGATTGAGCGTGCCATGGAGATTGGCTACGAGATGCACACCACAGCAATGAAGCTCTGTGCTCCGGGTGTTACGGAAAAGCACATCGCCGGTGTCATCGAGGGTATTGCCATGAGCAAGGGCGAGAAATATTCCTTCCAGTCAATCGTGACAATGCACGGAGAGATTCAGCATGGTTATCCATCTACTGCGCCACTCGAGGCAGGACGACTCCTGCTTTGCGATGCAGGTGCTGAGAGCATGGAGCACTATTGCTCAGACAATACACGTGTCACTCCTATCTCAGGTAAGTTCACACAGCGTCAGCGTGACATATACTCTATCGTTGAGGCTTGCCACGACCTCGTCATTGAGAAGGCAAAGCCAGGACTCAAGTGGAAGGACATGCACCTCGATGTATGCCGTATGATGACCGACCGTCTCAAGGACCTCGGGCTTATGAAGGGCAACACAGAGGATGCCGTACAGGCTGGTGCACATGCCATGTTCCTCCCTCACGGACTTGGCCACATGATGGGTATGGACGTTCACGACATGGAAGGACTTGGACAGAACTACGTGGGATTTGATGACGAGGTACAGCCATCAACACAGTTCGGTCTCAACTGTCTCCGTTGCGGTCGCCGTCTCCAGCCGGGCTTCGTCATGACAGACGAACCGGGTATTTACTTCATTCCTCACCTCATCGACCTCTGGAAGGGTCAGGGACTCCACAAGGACTTCATCAACTACGATGCAGTTGAGAGCTTCAAGGACTTCGGAGGCGTCCGTCTCGAAGACGACATCCTCATCACAGAAACAGGTTGTCGTGTTCTTGGCAAGAACATCATCCCTTATCACATTGATGATGTAGAGGCATTTATTGCAAAGTAAAGACCCACCCCAGCCCTACCAATTTGGAAGGGGCAAGGTTTCTGCCCAATGCGTCACTATTGATGCAAATTAAATCCGAATTTAACTTAATCATTTAACCACGAGACCCAACAAGTAACTTCTCCCTCCTCATGAAAGGAGGAGGTTTGGGGAGAGGGTCCGTAACTTTTTAACAAATATGAAAAGAACTTTATTATCAGTAGCAATCCTCGCTCTCTGCTTCTCTACAGCATCTGCTCAGGAGAAGGAAAAGAAGGAAGAAGGATTCAAGTTTACTACAGTCAAGGCTAACCCAATCACATCTGTAAAGAACCAGAACCGTTCAGGTACATGCTGGGCTTACTCTTCACTCGGATTCTTCGAGTCAGAGCTTCTCCGTATGGGTAAGGGTGAGTTCGACTTTGCAGAAATGTTCCTTGCACACAAGACATATCAGGATCGTGCCGTAGCAGCAGTACGTATGCACGGTGACGTCAGCTTCAGTCAGGGCGGTAGCTTCTACGATGCCGTTTACTGTATGAAGAACTACGGAATGGTTCCACAGACAGCTATGCCAGAACCAGGAACACTCTATGGCGATACTCTTCCTAACTTCACTGAGCTCTTCAACATTGCTGAGGGTTACGTAAATGGTATTGCAAAGAGCGAGACACTCAAGAAGCTCTCTCCAATCTGGAAGAAGAGCCTCGTTTCTACTCTCGACAACTACCTCGGAGAGTGTCCAACAGAGTTCACATACAAGGGTAAGAAATATACTCCACAGTCATACATGGCAAGCACAGGTCTTAACATGGACGACTATGTATCACTTACTTCTTTCACTCACCACCCATTCTACACTAAGTTCATCATCGAGGTGCAGGACAACTGGCGTTGGGGCGAGTCATACAACCTTCCACTCAACGAGTTCATGGAGGTTATGGACTCAGCAGTAAAGAACGGTTATACATTTGCTTGGGGTGCAGACGTATCTGAAACAGGCTTCACTCGCAACGGTATTGCAGTATGCCCAGACGTTAAGAAGCAGCAGGACGAGCTTGGTTCTGACTTCGCTCGCTGGTTCGGTAAGACAAAGAGCGATCAGTCTGCAGCTCTCACATCTAAGCCACTTCCTGAAATCGAGGTTACACAGGAGATGCGTCAGGAAGCATACGACAACTGGGAAACAACTGATGACCACGGTATGATTATCTACGGTATCGCTAAGGATCAGAACGGCAAGGAGTACTTCATGGTTAAGAACTCATGGGGTAAGTCAGGTAAGTACGATGGTATCTGGTACGCATCAAAGGCATTCGTTGCTTACAAGACTATGAACATCCTTATCCACAAGGACGCTCTTCCAAAGGCTATCGCAAAGAAGCTCGGAATCAAGTAATCATTTTCAATTCATAATTCATGATTCATAATTCATAATTACAGGCACATCCTTGTCACAACAAGAGCATGCCAACATTATTGTGAAAAAACTATGAATTGTGAATTATGAATTATGAATTAAATCAGATGTTTCGATTCAAACAATTCACAATACAAGACTCCGTCTGTGCCATGAAAGTTGGCACAGACGGAGTTATTCTTGGTGCATGGGCAGACATGCGCCAACCTGTTTCATGTCCTAAGATGCTTGACATCGGCACAGGTTCGGGTCTCATAGCCATCATGCTTGCCCAACGATTTGCCGATGCACATATTGATGCCATAGACATCGACGAATCTGCCATCATCCAGACAAAAGAGAATGTGGCTAACTGTCCTTTCAGCGAAAGGATTACAGCATGGCAGACAGACCTTGCAGATATGGACGATACTCAGAAATATGACTTGATAGTGTCTAATCCACCATTCTATCAAGAGGATACGTCATGTCCAGATGCCAAGCGTGACACAGCACGTCACACATCATCCCTCCCATTTGACACACTTCTTAGCAAGGCAAGCTCTCTACTCACTCCCGACGGCACACTATGTGTCATCGTTCCAACCACGGTGGTAGGCGAACTCATAGGTTCTTCTGCCCTATATTCACTATACTTGTCACAACGAACAGACATTCACACCACCATGCGTAAACCAGCAAAACGTACCCTCCTTGCCTTTACACACAATCGCAACGTTGAATCCTCATTCAACAAATTATACCTGCGAGATGCCAACAACAATATATCAACAGAATACGCTACCCTCACCAAAGATTTCTATCTAAATAAGTAAAACACCTTGCCATCCACCTTAGTTTGGAAAGACACCCATATCTCCCGACATTTACACCCATATCATTTTAGTTTTACACCCATATCTCCCAAGCGAGAGATATGGGTGTAAATCGTATAAACCTATAGCACATTAAACACATACGACAAGTATCCTTTTTGTACGATTTTCTTTTTCGGCTTTCAAGTAGCCTTATCGTTAAAATGTAATGTGAAGTAAAACGAAGAAAGACAATAAAGCAGAATTTGCGCACGAATAAAAATAATCTGCTTCACGATAAGAATTTTTTTTGTGCGCATAGAAAAATTTTTTTGTGCGCGTACAAAAAATCCGCCTATTTCCACGCGATTTTAAAGAACAAAAACGTGCGTATTTGTGCGCTTTCTACTTATCGTATTTTTTGAGTAAACAAAAGTAAATGTTAATCTTTCACAATATGTCAAAATAGGAACAGTAATTGACTTGCATTAATTAAAAATTCTTACATACAAAAAGTATAGGTTAAAGTGCGAACTCCTTAGGATATGTATAACACTACAAGATACATACGAGATTATGAATTTTACGAGTAATAATATTGGAAAGGTGCAAAAAGAAACATATGGCTTTTTCACAAATTTACTTTAAAACAAAAAACTACCCAGTGAATGACTGGGTAGTTTTTTATTTGAATTACATATTCAATTAGAGTCCAAATACAGTCTTGAGACCGCCGTCAACTCCACTGAAGCCCATGAATGCCATGGCAAGGAGGCTTGCTGTTACGAGTGCGATAGGTGTTCCCTCGAATGCCTTTGGTACACGGCTGAGGGCAAGCTGCTCACGAAGTCCTGCGAAGAGAACCATAGCGAGAAGGAAGCCAAGTCCTGTACCTACTGCGTAGATAACACCCTCGAGGAGGTCATAGTCCTTCTGGATAACGAGGATGGCAACACCAAGGATACAGCAGTTTGTAGTGATGAGTGGGAGGAATACGCCGAGTGCCTGATAGAGCGCTGGCATAGTCTTCTTGAGGAAAATCTCAATCATCTGTACGAGTGCTGCAATAACGAGGATGAAAGCAATAGTCTGGAGATACTCAAGACCGAATGCTTCGAGCACGAACTTCTGTATGCAGAATGTAACGATTGTTGCTACGAGAAGCACGGCTGTTACTGCCATACCCATTCCACTTGCAGTATCAACCTTCTTTGAAACTCCAAGGAAAGGACAGATACCGAGGAACTGAGCCAATACGACGTTGTTGACGAAGATGGCTGTGATAATAATCAATATAAGATTTAATACGTAGTCCATAATATTTTTTTTTGAGTTCTTAAGTTTTTGAGTTCTTAAGTTTTTATGTTATTGCGGATGTCTGCTTCCGCGAAAACTAAAAAACTTACAAACCTACAAACTTAAAAACATATTAGCCCTTGAGTTTATTGAAGATTGCGATAAGATATCCGAGTGCAAGGAAGGCTCCTGGTGCAAGAACGAAGAGAAGCATTCCGTAGTCCTCAGAGTAGAGGCTTGTACCGAAGATGCAACCTGTACCGAGCACCTCACGAACAGAACCGAGGATTGTGAGACCGAGTGTGAAACCAAGTCCGATACCTATACCGTCGAAGATAGATGCTACTGGATTGTTCTTTGCAGCAAATGACTCAGCACGACCGAGGATGATACAGTTCACCACGATAAGTGGGATGAAGAGACCGAGGCTCTTGTCGATTTCTGGAGCATAAGCCTTGATGCACATCTGAAGGATAGTAACGAGGCTGGCAATGACAACGATGTAAGATGGGATGCGTACCATATCAGGAATGAGCTTCTTGATGAGTGCAATGAGGAAGTTGCTCACGATGAGCACGCACATTGTAGCAAGTCCCATCATCATACCGTTGAGAGCCGAAGATGTAGTACCCAATGTTGGACACATACCGAGGAGAAGAACGAATGTCGGATTCTCCTTTACGATACCATTAATGATAATCTTGAAGTAATTCATAATTGTTCCTTTCCTTTATTTATTCGTTAATACTATCACACTCTGTAGAGTCGCAGCAAGCCTCGCCTTCTGCCTTGCAGTTCTTAGCCTGGGCAGATGCGCCTGTTGCACCGTCATGCTTTGCGATTACGTTGTCGTAAGCATTCTTTATTGCAAGAAGGAATGCACGTGAAGTGATGGTAGATGCTGTGATGGCATCGATGTCACCTCCGTCCTTTGATACAGTAAAGTTGCACTTGCCTGGGTTCTTTCCGATGATGTCACCCTTGGCACCCTTCTGGAACCAGTCAGCAGCCTTGGCACCAAGTCCTGGAGTCTCTGCAGTCTGAAGAACTGTGTAGCCGAGGATATCGCCCTCTGCGTTGAATCCCACGAGAACCTTGAGCTCGCCACCGAAACCGTTAGTTGAGCTTGTAACTGCACAACCGAGAGCATTGCCCTGAGCATCGCTGACAGCGTATGAAGTGAATCCTTCCACCTCTTGTGGCTCTGCAACCTGAATATCGTCTGAACCCATGACAGCCTTGATACCAGCAGCAAGGTTCTCCTGATTAATCTTCTCAATCTGTGGAGCAGTAACGGAATTGACCATAGCCAAAGCACCGCCTGCAATAACAGCTATCAGTGTGAGCACCAAAAGCATGTTAGTTAATGATGATTTAAGCTTTTCCATATTCCATTACTTTTTAGCTGGCACTTCTCCGAAGCGCTTTGGTTTGAAATTCTGGTTAATGAGTGGAGTGAACGCATTCATGATAAGGATAGCGAATGACATACCCTCTGGGTAAGCACCGAATGTACGGATGATTACTGTGAGAGCACCGATAGCGATACCATAAACGAGCTGACCCTTTGCACACATTGGTGATGTTACATAGTCAGTAGCCATGAAGATGGCACCGAGCATAAGACCACCTGAGAGCACCTCTGCAACTGGATTTGCGAACTGAACAGGATTGATAAGGTTAAGAATACCTGTGAGTACGAATACAGTAGCGATGATGCTTACTGGAATGTGCCAAGTGATTACCTTCTTTACGAGGAGGATGACGAGTCCGAGAAGCATTGCGAGAGCGCAAACCTCACCAAGACATCCACCTGTGTTACCAATAAGCATATCCCAAGCATCAGGAAGCTGGTTGAGAGCATTCACATCTCCCTTGAAAGCCTGACTCATAAGAGCGAGAGGTGTTGCACCAGTCTCAGCATCGAGGTATGAGCCGAATCCCTGTCCTGCCAATGGCCAAGTAGTCATCTGTACAGGGAAAGAGATAAGGAGGAATGCACGAGCTGCAAGTGCTGGGTTGAAGAGGTTGCATCCGAGACCACCGAATGTCATCTTAACAACACCTATTGCGAAGAATGCACCGAGGACAACAATCCAAGGAGCTATATTGCTTGGCATATTGAATGCAAGAAGTACACCTGTAAGTGCAGCAGAGCCGTCACAAACAGTACACTTGTCGCTCTTCACAATGAACTTAGTGATAGCCCACTCGAAGAACACGCATGATACTACGCTGAGAGCAGTAGTAATGATGGCACCAACACCAAAACTGATGAAAGAGCAGATAAGAGCAGGCACGAGGGCTGCAATAACCCAGTACATGTTCTTTGCCACTGAATCACCTGAGTGTACATGTGGTGAAAGAGAAACTACTAATTTATTCATAAATTTATAAATGAAGAATGTAGAATGAAGAATGAAGAATCAACATAATCAATGAAGGTTCTCACTTCCATCTATCATTCATGTTTTAACAAATAAGCTTGAGAATGAACAAGAAGAACAATCGTCAGGAAAAATTCTTCATTCTTCATTCTTAATTCTTAATTTATTTAGCTGCTTGCCTGCTACGAATTATTCCCATAACTGTTTGCTTACCCATACGGATGTTGTCGAGCAAAGGACGATGTGATGGGCAAGTGAACTGACAAGAGCCACACTCGATACAGCTTGTGATGTCCTCTGCCTCTACCTTATCCCACATCTGCTTTGAACTTGCAGTTGCGAGGAGATATGGCTCAAGACCCATTGGACATGCGCTGACACACTTGGCACAACGAATACATGGCTGTGCCTCGCCACGACGTGCCTCTGTCTCGTTCATGATAAGGACGCCAGATGAACCCTTGCAGATTGGCACCTCTGTGTTGAGGAGTGCCTTACCCATCATAGGACCACCACCGATTACCTTACCTGTATCTGCTGGGAGACCGCCGCAAGCGTCAATGAGCTGGCTCATTGGTGTACCCATACGAGTGAGGAAGTTGCTTGGATGAGCAAGGCTCTTACCTGTGACAGTTACGACACGCTCGAAGAGTGGCTTGTTCTTCATTACTGCCTCATATACTGCGTATGCTGTTCCCACGTTCTGTACGATAGCACCCACGTTTACTGGGATTGCTGGTGGAGCAGGAACCTGACGAGCTACGACAGCATCGATGAGCTGCTTCTCACCACCCTGTGGGTACTTAGTCTTGAGAGGAACAATCTCGATGTTTGGATAGCTTGCCTTAGCCTTCTCTGTGAGAAGTGCGATAGCGTCTGGCTTGTTCTCCTCGATACCGATGAATCCCTTGTTTACCTTACCACCCTTCATGAGGAGGTCAACACCCACGAGAATCTGGTCAGCCTTCTCAAGCATGAGACGGTGGTCAGCTGTGAGATATGGCTCACACTCCACGGCATTGATGATAACCCACTCAGGCTTTGCACCTGGAGGAGGACAGAGCTTCACGTGTGTTGGGAAGCATGCGCCACCCATACCTACTACACCTGCAGCCTTAATCTTATTAACGATATCCTCAGGAGTAAGCTCAGGCTTATCCTTGAGTGTTACGAGTGTTTCACTACGATCAATAGTCTCTTCCCACTCATCTCCCTCTACAGTAATATATACTGCTGGCTTGGCATAGCCACTTGCGTCAACCACTGTGTCCACCTTGAGGACTGTACCGCTGACACCAGAGAAGATAGGAGCAGAAACGAATCCGCCTGCCTCAGCAATCATTGTACCGACCTTGACCTTGTCGCCCTTCTGAACAACAGGCTTGGCTGGTGCACCAATGTGCTGCCCCATAGGATATACTGCAACCTTAGGAAGTTCTGCAACCTTTATAGGTTCTGCAGCCGACAATTTATTTTCTGCTGGATGAACTCCACCAATTCTAAATGTCTTCATTATATTATTTATGAGTTTTTGAGTTTTTTGAGTTTTTAAGTTTGTGAGTTTTTGAGTTTTTGAGTTTTTGAGTTTTTATGTTTCTGCGGATATTTCGACTTCCGTGAAAACTAAAAAACTTAAAAACCTAAGAACTTAAAAACTTAAGAACAAACTAAAAAACCAATCATTATTTAAGTCCCAAAAGTATCAACTGGCTTGGAGCAAGAGGAGCGTCAGTACGCTTTGCCTCAAACGTAGTCTCCTTAGCTGCAGGAGCAGGATTGCTGATATCCTTAGGACCAGCGAGAAGCACCTGCTGTGATGGGAGAAGTGCAGCATCATACTTAATCTCGATTGGCTTCCACTCCTTAGATGGAGCCTTTGGAGCAGCACAAGCAGCAGCACCTGATGCAGGAGCAGCAGCCTTTGGAGCGGCCTTCTCTATTGCCTTGCGGTTGATACCCTTAATGCTGAGAGATGCAATAGTACCACGTGGACAAGCATCGAAGCACTGGCCACAGAGAGTACAAGCCTCAGGATTGATGTAAGCCACATTGCCTTCAACATGGACAGCGTCGCTTCCACAAGCATTCTCACACTTCTTACAACCGATACAAGAAGCAGCACAAGCCTTCATAGCCTGAGCACCCTTGTCCTTGTTGACACACTCAACGACGAAAGCGTCCTTGTTGTCGCCATTAACCGTACGAATCTCGATGATGCCACGTGGACAAGCCTTTGCACACGCACCACAAGAAGTACACTTAGTAGCGTCAACCTCTGGAATACCTGTCTCAGGGTTCATCTTGATAGCCCCGAACTGACAGGCAGCCACACAGTCGCCACAACCAAGACAGCCGTATGCACATGCAGTCTCACCCATACAAGTAGTATGAGCCACACGACAACTCTTCACACCGTCATAGACAGCAGTCCTTGGACGATTAGCACAAGTTCCGTTGCATCGTACAACAGCCAACTTAGGTGCAGAAGCACCAACCTCCATACCGAGAACACCCGCAATGGCCTCCATTGTTGCCTGACCACCTACAGGACAGTTCAATCCTTCGAGCGAACCAGCATCAGCAGCCTTCACACAAGCAGCAGCCATACCGCCACAACCAGGGAAGCCACATCCACCACAGTTTGCTCCAGGAAGAACCTCGGCAACCTGACCAATACGTGGGTCTTCTTCAACTGCAAACTTCTTGGACATAACGTAGAGGGCACCCGCAAGCACGAATCCCAACACAGCCAAGACAATCACAGCAATTAGAATTACATTCATAAGCTTTGTATTAATTTTTTATAATGTTTTAATGTTTTTCAACCATTCACACTTTATGTAAAGTCCTTTCCTTTTCTCACTAAACAGCAGAGCTGCCGCCCTTCTCTATCCACATAACAAACTTCTTGGAGAGCATATCACGAAGGAGATAGAGCACAAGCGAATATATGCCTACAGCCCCGAAAGCAAGAAGAACCGACCAACCGTCAGAAAGATGAAGCGAAAGCTTAGACACCATAAGAACGAAGACAATGATAAGGATAGGACCGCCGAACGCAATGCGCACGGCACTCTTGCCCATCGACAATGTTCCACGTACATTTACAGCCTCACCCACAGCCCAACGCTCCGGATTACTGTCGTACACATCTATACACTTCTCTTTCATTTCTGAAGATGTACACAAGGACTTAGCCTTACATCCTGAACAGGCAGCTGCTTGAACGATTTGCACACGGATATGTGTGCCCATAATACTTTCTATGACACCACTATGTTCAATATATCCCTTCATTTTATACCAGAATTGCAAACTCTACTTTACAAAGAGTATGCAAATGTAAGATAAATAAATGTAAACTGAGTTGAAGAAACAAAAAAAAAAGCCATAATCAATAAAAGTTTATGGCAAAAGCTCTTTTTTGTAAAAAAAAGCCGTACCTTTGCACCCGTCGTTACGGGTTAACGACATTCAAATCATTTTTTAACAACTAATAAATTACTATTTTTACAAATGGCAACTAAAATTAGATTGCAGCGTCACGGTCGTAAGAACTACGCTTTCTATTCAATCGTGATTGCTAACGCAGATGCACCACGCGATGGTCGTTTTACTGAGAAGATTGGTACTTACAATCCTAACACTAATCCTGCTACAGTTGATTTGAACTTTGAGCGCGCTCTCTACTGGGTAATGGTAGGTGCACAGCCAACAGACACTGTTCGTAACATCCTCTCAGGCGAGGGCGTTTACCTCAAGAAGCACCTCCTCGGTGGTGTAAAGAAGGGCGCATTCGACGAGGCTGCTGCTGACAAGAAGTTTGAGGCTTGGAAGGCTGAGAAGGCAAGCAAGGCTACTGCTGCTGCTAACAAGAAGGCTGCAGACAAGAAGGCTGACGCTGCTGCTCGTCTCGAGGCTGAGAAGAAGACAAACGCTGCTATCGCAGCAAAGGTAGCTGAGAAGAAGGCTGCTGCACAGGCTGCTGCCGCTGAGGCAGCTGCAGAAGAGGCTCCAGCTGCAGAGGCTGAGGCTCCAGCAGAGGCATAATCCTGCTCATCCAGCATGTAGAATGTAAGGCTTCACAGCCATACAAGATACAAAATAAGGGAAGGTTCCGTGGAGAAACCTTTCCTTTATTTTTTTGTATTCTTTCAATCGACCACACTTATGGTGCTGTTTTCGCTTCCCCTTCGTCCACAAAACTCACTAACCTAAAAAAATTACCCCCCAAAAAAATTTTAACTACCATCAAATCAAATTTAGACTACCATGAAAAATAAATTAAACTACCACGAAAAAAGATTTTAACTACCATGAAAAATAGGGTATAAGGTGCTTACAATTTGTAACCTCATCACATCGACTTTTAGGGTGAAAAAATGGAGAAAAAAAGGGGACTTTTTGGGTCTGAATTATTTTTGCAAACATTTACACAACAAGTACATACAAGCCAAAAGGTGAAAAATGCGATTTTTTCATCAAAAACTTTTTCATAAAAAATTTTATTAGAAAGTTTTTTCGTGATTTTTTCTCCTTTTTCACCCTCAAACAAGCTAAATACATGATGAACAAACAGTAGCAAGCGTAAAAAGAGGTTCAAAAAGTCTCCTTTTTTTCACCTTTTTTTCACCACTATCAAAAGAAGGGGCAAAACGTCAAAAGACAACAAGTTTCAAATTATTACAAAACAAAAAGCCATTCTGATGAATTATCAGAATGACTTTTCTCCTTATATGTAATATTTGTTACTTCTTAGCACATTTCTTGGCAGATGCTTTAGCAGAAGACTTTGGGTCTGCCTTTATGACAGGAGTCTTCTTGACACTTGCACTCTTCGTCTTAGCTGTAGTAGTCTTTGCCTTGGTTGAACCCACACTCTTTGGCTTGGCCTCCTCCACAGGATTGTACTTGGCAAGAAGCTTCTGGAGACGTGCAATCTCTTTGTCCTTTGTTGCAATCTCCTCGTCCTGATTCTGGATGAGAGTGATAAGAGAGTTAATCTCCTCATTCTCCGCACCACCATACAGATTCTTGACACGAGAGATGAAGTCACCAAGGATGTTCATATAGTTTGTGAACGCATCATATGGTCCGTCATATATGCCTCGGTTGAAGTTGCCATAACCTGCCTTTGTACACATAAAGCGGAAGTTGTTGGATGCCTGAAGGTAGTCCCAATCCTGCTTTATACGGCGGTCGTTGCAAATCATGACGCGCTCAGAGACAGAGTACAACTTGTTGAATGCCTCACGCTGGAGGTGGTTACCAAGCCAACAAGATGTGTCACGCTCCTCATCAACCCAAGATATGTTGTAAGGTACTTCGAGAGGACCAACACCCTTCTCCGCACACAGCTCTGATGGTGTGGCAAATCCTATACCACGCTCCTTTGCAAGTGCAGGAAGAGCCTTGAGGAACTCAAGAATGTTGCTTGAGAGTGGCTGGAAGATACCGAGGGCACTAAGCTCCATAAAGATGTTGATGACATCCTCTCCTTCTGGGAGCGCTGCAATCCAATCCATATAGCGATCGGCATAGAGCGGATACTCTGACCAGTTGTGGTCGTTGAAGCGAAGTGATATATCATCAGACAGTTTATAGTCACGAAGCAAGAGCTTAAGGCGTGGGTCTGTAGCACACTGGTAAACAAAGTGTGGTGACTTCCAACCAAGCACGTGCTTTGCGCCTTCAGTAAGCATTCCCTTGAAGCCCATCTCTGCCACGCGCTCACCTATCTCATCTGAATAGATAAGGGATGAGTTGCGGAACACCTTTGGTGTCTGACCAAACAATTCCTTAATCTTGTCACGCATTCTGAGCACCTCAGAGCGGAAACTCTTATCGTTGTCAGCGGCAAGTGAGCCGAGGCCATGTGAGTATGGCTCGCAAAGGAACTCAACTTTACCAGTGGCGTTAAGTTCGTTGAGAAGGTCGATGACCTGTGGTGCATGAAACTCCAGCTGCTCAAGTCCTACTCCTGACAGAGAGAGAGCCACCTTGAAGTTGTCATTCTGACGCGCCATATCAATGAGAGCCTGAAGCGCAGGTACGTAACTGCGCTCAGCAATATCATTGATAGAGCGTTCATTCTCGTAATCATCAAAGTAATAATGGTCACGACCGATATCAAAGAAGCGGTAACGCTTGAGATGTATTATCTGGTGAATCTCAAAGTACAGACAAATCTTTTTCATGATTATTTGTTTTTTTAAGTTATTTCCCTCAGTTGCTTAGAAACAAAGTCCTATATTCATCCAAGAAAAATCAATTAAATTCAATGTATAAATCCCCCGTTGTAGATACATTCATCATACAACTTGCGAATGCGGTGGCCTACCTTTACCCAAGTAATCTCGTTCACCTCCTTCAAGCCCTCTTCTTGAAGGTACTTGAAGAGTCCATCGTTGGTACACAACGAGTAGATGGCATCCGCCATGGCGTGAATGTCCCAATAGTCAACCTTGATGACCTTGTCGAGAATCTCGCCACAACCAGACTGCTTGGATATGATACAAGGGGTACCACATTGCATAGCCTCAAGAGGTGCGATACCAAACGGTTCGGACACGGAAGGCATCACAAACACATCCGAATACTTGTAGCACTCGTACACCTGCTTGCCTCGCTGGAATCCAGGGAAATGGAAACGGTCGGCTATTCCCTTGGCTGCAGCAAGGTCAACCATAGCTTCATACATATCGCCTGAACCTGCGAAACAGAAACGTACGTTCTTGGTACGCTTGAGCACGAGGTCGGCAGCCTCTACGAAGTATTCTGGTCCCTTCTGCATCGTGATACGTCCAAGGAAAGTAACCACCTTCTCCTTGCTGTGCTCCTTGCGAGGGATATCAAGATACTCCTGTGGGAGTGGATATACCGCATTGTGCATGGCAAAGCACTTGCGTGGGTCCTGATGATACTCATTGATAACGGTACGTCGTGTGAGTTCAGAAACACACATGATGCAATCGGCATGGTCCATACCGTTCTTCTCGATGGAATAAACCGTTGGGTTCACCTTACCACGTGAACGGTCGAAGTCCGTGGCATGAACATGGATGCAAAGTGGCTTACCGCTTACCATCTTGGCATGAACGCCAGCAGGATAAGTCAACCAGTCGTGAGCGTGAATGATGTCAAACTGCTCAGAGCGTGCAAGCACACCTGCTATGATTGAGAAATTGTTTATCTCCTCATGAAGGTTACCCGGATAGCCACCAGCAAACTGAAGGCAACCAAGGTCGTCAACACCCATATAGTTGAAGTCTGCATAGATATGGTCACGGAAACGATAGTAGTCCTCTGCCGTGTGTCCCACGATACGATCCTTAATATGGTCGTACTGAACGTCACGCCAGCATACTGGCACCTGACTCATATTGATAATCTTGAGGAACTTCTCTTCTTCGCCCGTAGGCTTAGGGAGGCAGAATGTAATCTCAGCATCAGGCTGTCCCTCAACCATTCCCTTGGTGATACCGTAGGAAGCAACGGCGAGACCGCCATAAATCTTAGGTGGGAACTCCCATCCGAACATTAATACTTTCATATATCTTTACCTCCTACTTTTAATGGTTATAGAACTTGGCAAGAGCCTTATTTACCCTCAATACTGCTGCCACATTCATTGCAAATGATATAGCTCCTCGTCCGCGGAATGGTGGGTTTCCATCAAATAGCTCTGGGAAAGAACCGATGCCATGATAGTACATCTCTTCCTCAAGACCTACAAACTGGCGGTCAACCCATGATAGTGCGCTCTGCTTATATACCTTGAGGCAAGTCTCCAAGTAGAATCCGGAAAGCCAAGGCCATACCGTACCCTGATGATAAGCGGAATCGCGTTGTATCTGACCGCCCTCATATATTGGGTTGTAGCCACCTGACTTTGGAGATAGTGAGCGTATGCCCTTAGGAGTGAGCAATTCCTTGGTACAGATATCGAGTATCTTCTTTCTCTCTGCCGTTACCAATGGTGAATACTCAAGAGATGAAGCGATGAGCATATTAGGACGAACGCTCCATGAGATATAGTCGCCATCAATGTAGTCAAGAAGATAGCCATGATGGTTGAGGAATGTCTCCTTGAATGAGCGACCCGTCTTCTCTGCAAGACCAGAGCAAGATGATGCCTCGGAGAATCGTCCCTGCGAGCTGAGCATCTCAGCATTGAACATGAGTGCGTTGTACCACAAAGCGTTGAACTCAACAATATATCCCGAACGAGGTACGACAGGAACGCCATTGACCTCGGAGTTCATCCATGTTATTGCCTGCTCACGTCCGTCTGCATAGAGCAAACCATTGTCGTGAAGCATGAGTTCAGGATGCTTGCCATCCTTGATGAAACTAACGATAAGGTTGACAAGTTCGCCATACTTCTTTGTTGCCTCCTCAAATGAGACAAGACGTGCATACTGCTGAATGCACCATGTAGCCCAAAGAAGAATGTCAGGCTTATCAAACTCATATATCTTGACTGATATAGGCTTGCCTGCTATGTATTCACGAATAGCCTTCTCTGCCGTGACCATAACCTTCTCGTAGTAGCCCACCTCATCATTGGCGAGGGTGAGACCCGGAAGAGCCACGAACATATCCCTAGCACGACACTTGAACCAAGGATAGCCTGCTATGATGTATGTCTCGCCATCCTTCTCATAGTGGAACTGGTGAGCAGCAGAAACAAGACAAGAGAAGAAGTCCTTTCGAGGAACGTGAACGTCATATTCATGGTCAAATATCTGGAGAAGGTCCTTTGGCTTCAGTTCATTGACACCAGCCGCAAAGACCACGCTCTCGCCCTTCTTGATTTCAAACTCGAAATAGCCTGGGACATACAAATCCTCAGAATACTCATAGCCGAGTTCCTGCTCCTTGTAGTATTCCACGCCATGATACCAGTTTGGCTCAAAGATATAGTCCGCCTTCTTGTTAAGCTGCATGTACAACTCAGGATAGCCCGGATACATCTTTGTCTTGATACCACAATCCACATTCTGATAGTCACGACTTGCGTATGCGTTTTCATGTGTACATTCCTTCACACTACGGAAGGCAAGGAACGGACGCAAGCGGAGAGTCGTCACGGAATGAGCCTCAAGAAGAGTATAGCGAATAAGGATACGGTTTTCAAAATGCTGGAAAACCCTCTCCTTCTTGAGAATGACTCCACCCACGCGATAGATAGTGGTAGGAAGTCTGTCCCAAGTAAACTCACGAATGTATTTATGTCCGTTAGGACTATAGACATCGCCTGAATATTTGTGAAGCCCCAGATTAAACTGTGCCCCGTGCTGTATGACTGTCTCGTCGAGAGAGGAAAGGAGAACGTGATTGTCATCATCAATCTCTGGCACCGGCACAACTAACAAACCGTGATATTTACGCGTATTGCAATCAACGATGGTTGAGCAAGAGTACGCACCAGACCTATTTGTACGGAGAATCTCCTTAGGAAGAGACTCCTGCAAATTCACCATCTGGTTTTTATCAAATCGTAAATAACTCATAGTTGTATTTTAAGGTTTTAGTATTACTTAATCTACGTTATTCTAAGTTTATTTAATGAAACTAAAATCTGATACGAGTTTTATTTCGTTTCAAAATTAGGGATAATTTTTTACGTAACCAACCAATAAGGGTATTTTTTTCAAAAAAAAGGAGTATTCATGCCAACATACGTCAAAAATATGTTGTAAAACATCATTTTTGGCTTTTTCTTTTGTTCAATTCCAAACTAAAACGTACCTTTGCCACAAGATAACACAGATAACATTAATAAATAGATGAAAAAAGATTCGCAAAATATTAACGAAATACTCAATGGCCTCAATAATATCGTGAGCCTACTAACTAACGAACAAATTGAGGAGCTGAAGGCGAATCTTGCCGTTCAGAAATACAAGAAAAGCGAGAGCATCTACAAAGAAGGCGACGTTCCTGAGATGATGTTCTACCTCCTTAGCGGAAAAGTTAAGGTGTATAAGGATGGCGTGGGCGGAAGAACACAGATAATGCAAGCCATCAAGCCTAACGACATGTTTGGTTACAGGGCATATTTCTCCAACCAGAACTATATCACTGCTGCTTCCGCCTTTGAAAATTCCACAATAGTTACAATTCCTATGGCTTTAGTGGAGAAATGGACGGAGAAAAACGTCAAGCTCGCCAATTTCTTCATGAGAAACATGGCGGCAGAACTCGGTACGGCTCAAGAACACATCGTGAGCCTCACACAAAAGCACATACGTGGAAGACTTGCAGAAGCCATACTGTTCCTCAGGGACAACTTCGGAGTTGAAGAGGACGGCATGACACTCTCCATCAACATGTCAAGAGAAGACATTGCAAATCTTTCAAACATGACCACGTCAAATGCCATCAGGACACTCTCTACCTTTGCGGCAGAGGAGATAATCAAACTTGAGGGCAGACGCATCGTCATCTGCAATGCCGAGAAACTGAAGCGAATCAGCAAGATCGGATAATAAAATCTATTTCTTCTTTTAGCACCGTTGCCTGCAATGGTGCAAGTTTCTTTCCTACAAGCACTTTACTGTCAAGGCTTACCAAAGCCCTGCCTATTGATTCTATCTTTATCGTTCTTGCACGATAAGGGTGTACGTTCTTGTAGTTGAGGAAACGTCCCTTTCCGAGAAGCCAGAATCCTTCCAATACCTGCCACCAACTTGGGCGTGTTATGACAGACACGTCAAGCGTTCCGTTGTATGGCACGGCATTAGGCGTCTGACCATAGCCGAGGCAGTTGCCTATGCACACGGACATGTACTCACCACTGAGTTTCTCCGTCTCTATCTGCATGGACATCCTATATGACTTTCTCTCAAAGACGTTACGAATGAACACAGGAATGAACGAGAGGCGACGTGAGCCAATAAGGCGCAAGGCATCATTTGATGTCTTCACAAGTCGTGCTCCCAATCCCACGTTTATACAATTGACGAAATAGCGACGCTGTGGTATTGAGTCATCCTCATAGCGGCACACACACACATCTATCTTACGAGTCACACGCTTGATGATGTTGTCAACAGATTGCTTATAGCTATCCACCTCTATACCCCAGAAGCGTGCAAAGTCATTAGATATACCATTAGGAATGACACCAACGGCAAAGCCCTCAACAAGATGCTCCTTATTACGCATGATAGCATTTATGGCATCATTGACCGAGCGATCGCCTCCTACAATGACAATGGTACGGTATCCATTCTGGCAGAACATAGCCGTAAGACGCTCCACGGAATCCTCATCCTCCGATTGGATGAAATCGTAGAGCACACCCTTCAGCTCCATATACTTACGTATAAGGAGCCAACGCTTATGTGATTTATGTGAACCAGAATGGGAATACACGACTCCCCACCTTCTTTCGTCTGTCATATCTATATTATAATAAAAGTAAAGACTCCCCCACTCCATGGAAAGAGTGGATGGAAAAAGTTACCCTTTCTTCTCTGTTATCTAAACTTGTCAAGCCACATCTCTTTCACCGTCTCAATTCTCTGGTCAACAGGAATGTCGCAACTGAGCCAATGAATGGTGATGCCCCTGCGCTCCATGCCACGGAACCATGTCATCTGACGCTTTGCAAACTGATGAATGGCTATCTCAAGCTGGCTTACCATCTCGTCATAGGTCAACTTACCAATGACATACATAGTCACGAACTTGTATTCAAGACCATAGTAAATGAGGTCGTCAGGCGAGACGCCACTATCAATTATCCTGCGTATCTCATCCACCATACCCTCGTCAAGACGTGAGCGCAATCGCTTGCTTATCTTCTCACGACGAAGCTCACGATTGATGTCAAGTCCTATGACAAGACTGTCAATCTCTGGGAACTCCCTATTGTCGAGAGGCGTATGCTGGTAATAATCCTCAATCTCAATGGCACGTATGGCACGCTGGGCAGAATCCACATCTGTGGTATTGTGCAACTGCTTATAACCACGGAGTATCTCCGTCAGTTCCTCCAACGACTTGCCCGACAAGCGTTCGCGTAGTTCCGGATTCTGAGGAACAGGACTTAACCTATACCCTCTTATCACACTTTCAAGGTACAAACCCGTTCCACCACACATGATTGGTGTTGCGCCACGACTCACGATGTCATTATAGGCCTCGAGAAAATCATGCTGAAACTCATACACATTATACTTCGTGCCAGCATCTGCTATATCTATGAGGTGATAAGGTATCTGCTTGCCATTGACCGTATAGTCAGCCAAGTCCTTACCCGTACCGATGTCCATGCCTCGATACACCTGTCTGCTGTCTGCACTTAGTATCTCACCTCCAAGTTCATAGGCAAGTCTTGTGGCAAATGATGTCTTGCCACAAGCCGTAGGACCAAGTATTGTAAGGAGATGATTCATCATGTTGAGTTTTTAAGTTTGTAAGTTGATAAGTTTTTGAGTTCTTTAGTTTATGAGTTTGTAAGTTTTCGTCAAATGGTTATACCCCATTACAAACAATTCCTCATTCCTAATTCCTCATTCCTAATTTAGATGGAAAGTTCATCAAGCACGCGGATAAGTCCCTTGTTGAGCACCTTATCTGGACGGACGGCATCATTGAATGGCACATAAACCACTTCATCATTACGAATACCAACCATCACGTTGCGCTGACCGTCAAGGATTGCGTCAATGGCAGCAGAGCCAAGACGGGATGCAAGGATACGGTCACGAGCAGATGGTGAACCACCACGCTGGAGGTGTCCGAGGATACTTACACGCACATCATACTGTGGGTATTCCTTCTTCACCCTGTCAGCATAGAACATGGCACCACACTTTGGGCTCTCGCTCACGATGACGATACTTGAGTTCTTACTCTTACGAATACCACGACCGATGAAGTGCTCCAACTGGTCAGCATCCGTACTGTCCTCTGGGATGATGGCAGCTTCAGCTCCACTGGCGATGGCACTATTCTGTGCAAGGAAGCCAGCATCACGTCCCATAACCTCGACGAAGAATATTCGTTCGTGCGAGTTTGCAGTATCACGTATCTTATCCACACAATCAACGATGGTGTTGAGTGTGGTGTCATATCCAATTGTGAGGTCAGTACCATAAAGGTCGTTGTCGATTGTTCCCGGCAGACCGATGCAAGGCACGTCAAACTCCTGTGCAAAGATACGTGCACCTGTGAGCGAACCATTACCACCAATGACAACCAAGGCGTCGATGCCCTCAGCCTTCATTGTCTCGTAAGCCTTCTTTCTACCCTCAGGAGTAGTGAAAGCCTTTGAGCGAGCACTCTTGAGGATAGTACCTCCACGCGCAATGATGTTACTAACACTCTCTGTCGTGAAAGTCTCAATCTCATCATTCATCAATCCCTCGTAACCACGATAGATTCCCTTGACTGTAAATCCCTTTGAAAGTGCAGTTCGTGTCACGGCACGAATGGCTGCATTCATACCAGGAGAATCTCCTCCTGATGTTAGTATCCCGATGCAATTAATCTTTGACATATATTTTGTAAGTTTGTGATAGACTAAGTTTTTTAAGTTCTTATGTTGTCGCGGAACGAAGAACGAGAATTGAAGAAAATTTGGTATTCATTCCTCAACAACGGTACTTGCATGTTAATTGGAATCAATTCCGAATTTCACATTCCTAATTCCTCATTAAGAATCAGTGTGTCAGCCAGAACACATTCATTCCGACGAACCATGTGACGATGACGCGCCAAGCATAGTGTCTGATGTACCACTTGAATGGTATGTTCTCAATCTGGAGCACAGCCTGACCGGCAAGTGTACCGACAAACAAGAGGCTACCGCCCATGGCACAACAGAATGCAAGCATCTGCCAGTACATACCATCCTGGGCAAAGGCAGAAGTAGCATCAGCCGTCTCCATTGGGAATGTGTTCATACCCATGAGCACCACAGGAATATTGTCACACACAGATGAGAACACGCTCAACAAAGCTCCATATATATATACGTTATCCACGTTCTCCTCCAACCATTCAGCACAATAGCCAAGGGCACCGCACTCCTTGAGTACGCCTGCACCAAGCGAAGCACCAATGAAATAGAGGATGATACGCATTCCTATAAATTCAGTATTCGTAAGATAGTTGCGCTGAACAAACAACAAGATGCCGTTGCGCTTGAAGTTGAAGATTCCCTCAATGACCCAGAGGAAAGAAAGAACGCAAAGCGCACCAAGGAAAGGAGGCAACTTAGTGAGAGTATGGAAACTTGGGATGAACCACAAGCCACCGATACCGATGATAAGGAACACAATCTTCTTCCATGAAGAGAAGTAAGAATCGTCCATGTCATAAGTCGTGATTATAGAAGTAACCTCCACACCACCCTTGAGCAAGGTAGAAAGAAGGAGGTTGAATGTCACAAGGCTTGCAACGCAAGGCAGGAACATGCCTGACGAGAAATCCGTAGGAGTGATGACACCACGTGTCCAGAGCATTACGGAAGTCATGTCACCAATAACCGTGAAGCAACCACCAAGAAGAGCCGACACGAGGATGGCACACGCATAAATAGTGCGCTGGTACTCAGACTTCACAATCTTGCCCATAAGACCCATCATCAGCACAACCGTCGTGAGGTTGTCCACGTTAGCAGAGATAAGAAACGTGAGGATGGAGAGAATCCAAAGGAAGAGACGCGAGTTCTTCATGCGAAGCCATCGCGTGAGGGAGTCAAACACGCCATTGTTGTTCATCATCTCAAGGATGGTGTTTGTACTTATGAGGAACAATATGACGGAACAAGCCTCCGTGATGTACTGCTCGATAATATTGTTTGACACAAACTCCTTGACACTCGCTGTAGTAGAACACGCACCAGCGAGGAACTCACGATATTCCTCTGGATGCACAAGGCGAATGAAATCGCCAGCGCGTACCAAATACAAAACCCACACGATGACACCGCTGAACATAGCGATAGCCACACGGTTGATGCGGTTCACGTGTTCCGTCTCCATAAGCACGTATGCAAATAAGAGAACAGCTACTATGACTATTGTAACGAACAACATAATCTATTAAGTTATTTTTATTCCTAATTTCGGACAAAATTACTAAATATTTATGATGTGCAACAAATTTTCAGGCAAAAATATAGGGGTTCCCCCCAACAAAAATAAATATTGAGGACTCTTTATTCATAATTTCCAACCCATGACATTTACATTCCTACGGATACACAATTCAAAAATATCGGATTCTTCCTTCTAACACATTATACTTATTTCTCCATTTTGCCCAATAACAATGGTTATTACATGCTATTTGTATCCATTCTCCATCAACTGACATAATCTTGAACTCTTGTCCATTATATTCTGCAGGAAGTGCTATTCTTGTAATTCTATCATTTGCAAAGACAGAATCTGTTTTTTCTGGAACATAATCCAATTGCTTTAGGAATTCCTCTGTTTTAACAATATAGTGCGGTTGTGTCTTTCTAAGCAATTTCCATTGTTCTCCAATTCTAACTCCTAGATACTTATCATCATAATTTTTACAAAACAGATAAAAAAGACCATAATACGGATAATATCCGACAATCTTATTTGCTAATTCTTGACAATAAGGCTCTCCATCTTCAATTACAGATGTTGTATCTCTATTAAATTTACAGTATAAACTTTTATCTAAATTATAAAATGAGTACAAAGTATCTCTATCCACAAATTTCCATCCGACAGAATCAGGCTCTTTATATAAAGCCACAATACAAGAATAGTCATCTTCACAAAAAATCGAGTCACAAAAATCGGCACAAGAATCTTCTGAGTCGTTCATACTTTTACAATTACTAAAAAGCAAGCAAAAGCAAACTAATAATATAATAATTTTGTTATCATTCATATCGACAGAAATCTTTAAATGAGATTTTAGCACATAGTCTTACAGCGTAGCATTTTCTAAACGGGGAAAAACGAGAGTCTCATAATAAAAAGGAATCTTTCTTCAGAATGGAAAGAAGCACATTATGAAATAACAAACAATTCATAGAATATCGAGAAGGGGGATGTCTAAACAGATAGGCACTCCCCCTTTATTTATGACTCCGCATCATTCTTCCAAACACATACACATTGCAATGCCAAGCCACCCACATCTGGTAAAAT
>JAFZVY010000025.1 GCA_017617575.1 Bacteroidaceae bacterium
ATTTTACCAGATGTGGGTGGCTTGGCATTGCAATGTGTATGTGTTTGGAAGAATGATGCGGAGTCATAAATAAAGGGGGAGTGCCTATCTGTTTAGACATCCCCCTTCTCGATATTCTATGAATTGTTTGTTATTTCATAAGGTGCTTCTTTCCATTCTGAAGAAAGATTCCTTTTGATGGATTCTCCACTACACGGCCTGTTAAATCGTAGGTTAACGTGGGACGGGAGTTACCAGTGGTAACTCCGTCGATGCTTGTAATGTCCGCACTTGCCTGAATACCTATCTCTGCTGCTGAAGTCCATGCGTTGCCGTTGACCTCTGACTTGGCAACGAGCTTGAGGTAACGACCTGCCTTTGCAGAAGCGAGTTTTGCAACCTGCTGTGCAGTTGTGTTCTTGAATTCGCCTGTGGCTACAGCATTGCCCCATGTCTTACCGTCTGTGCTGAGGTAAATCTCGTACTCCTTGACCATACCGTTGGCATTGCCATCCTGACGTGCAGTGTATGTTATGGCTGTCACGTTGTATATCTTAATCATGTCGATTACGATGTTGTGTGGATGCTTTGGCTCGTTGTTGCCCCATGCTGTGTGCCAGATAGTGTTGAGGTTGTTGTCGATGGCATACTTTCCTTCGTTGCCACCTTGGTAGCTGTCAACGCTGATGACCTTCCAACCTGTCTTGCTGATGAACATGTCAAAGTTGTAGGACATGGCTGGGCTGTCAAACTTACCCTCGGCAGTACAGTATGCCTTAACGGCGCAGCTGTTGGCGTGTGTGATTGGTGATGTATATTTCACATAGTCACCTCCGTCGATGCAGTAGTAGATTGTTGCATTCTTTGTGTCTGTCTTCATCTCAATGCGACCGGAACTGTTGCGTGAGCAATCTACTGGCTGGCATACAGGCATCTCTACACGTGCCTTCTCTGCTACCTTTGTGTCCTTTGTAACTGGCATGATGAAGAAACGGAATGCTGTGTTTGCAGCACGAAGCTCATACTTAGCCATTACGTCAGGACCGCAACTGTTGTTACCAAGTCCACGTGTCTTTGCATCAAGACATACAACTGTTGTAGCGCAAGTCTTGAACTCTGTTGGGTGCTTAGCACGTGTGTCGCCTTTCGTATAGTTGTCCTCTGGACGGAAGTGAAGAGCAGATGAAGACATCATATCTGGACATGTGAACAAGAGACCAATGCCGTCGCTGTTGGTTACGGACATCCAGCGTACATCCTGCTTAGTACCGTTCTCCTGTGGCTTGATGTAGTTAGTCAACTGGTCAGTAACGGTGCTATTATATATGCCAGGGAGACATGCTTCCTTACGGTCAACATAGCTGTCCCAAGGACCACGACCGAACCAAGAGAGGTTTTCCATTCCTGATGGCATCTCAAGACGGAAACCAATCTTTGGAAGGATTGCGCCTGTTGATGATGGACGGATAAAGGCATTAGTCATGATGTCACCATTTACGCAAACGATGAAGTCGAGCTGAACGTCAAACTCATTACCTGCGTTACCCTTGTAAAGGCTCTTCATAGAGATAGAGACAGTCTTGCCGTCCTCGCTCTTTGTGAACTCTGCACCTTTGCCTGTAACTGAGAGGCTACGGATTCCCATGTTGTCCCAAGTTCCAGTCTTTGAACCGTCATTATCTGTAGGGAGACGGAAGAGGTTAAGCTTGAGAGGCTTGTTTACGAGATTAACATTGTTGTATGTGTAAGAGCTGAGTGTACCGCTTGACTTGCTGAAAATAGCCTTGAAAGCAGATGTTGAAACTGTGATGCTTGAACTTGTCTCGCTAACAGTAAGTTCGCCTTCAACGTCATCAAGTGCCTTGAGGTTGTAGAATTCCTTAGTAGGCTGCTTAACTGTAAGCTTCTCCTCTGCAACTACATATCCAGCATTCTCCCAGAGAGTGTTCTCCTTGAGTGAAGCCGTGAAGTGGATGAAGAGTTCACGTGACTTGTCATTGTTGGCAGCAAGTACGCTTGGTTCGATGGTAATTGTTGCGCTGTCGTTGGCTGCCACCTCGTTAGTGATGACTCCGCTGTTAGCCACCTCACCATCTTCCCATACTATCTCATACTTCACGTCGTATGCTGTGCTTGGAAGGAAAGCCTGCTTGTTCTTGAGGAGGAAAGAGAGCTTAGTACCGCTCACCTTTACCTTCTTGAACTCAAGAGGCTGGTAAATCTTCTTAGTGTTGTATGTCTTGGCTGTATAGCTCCAGTCTGGCATTACGAGACCGTTGATACAGAAGTTGTTGTCGTTAGGATTGTCGCCAAAGTCGCCACCGTATGCCCAGTACTCCTTGCCTGCGCTGTTCTTTGTGAGGAGACCCTGGTCCTTGAAGTCCCAGATGAACTCACCTGTGAGTGCAGGATATTTCTCGTAGATGTCAAACATCTCGCGCACGTTACCCATAGAGTTACCCATAGAGTGGCTGTTCTCACACTGGATGTGTGGCTTAGGGTTCTGTTCGTTCTTACGTGAAGAACCAATCCATTCTATTGTCTCGTAGCTTCCGTACATGGTACTTGACACGTCAGCATACTGGCTACCGCCCTCATAGTGAGTGAGGCGTGTCTTATCGAGTGCCTTGATGGCTGTCTGTACATAGCTGAAGTTGTTTCCACCACCTGACTCGTTACCGAAAGACCACATGAAGATACAAGCGTGGTTACGCATCCACTTGACGTGATTCTCTGAACGCTCAATCATGGCGTTGCGGAAAATCTCAAGCTCAGAACACTTCTGGTGAGCGTGACACTCCACGTTTGCCTCGGCAAGTACATAGAGACCGTACTTGTCGCAGAGGTCATAGAAGATAGGGTCGTTAGGATAGTGTGAAGTACGAACGGCGTTGATGTTGAGACGCTTCATTGTGATGATGTCCTGCTCTATCTCCTCGTCCGTGATGGCACGTCCGTTGATAGGGCTGAAGTCGTGACGGTCAACACCGTGGAACACCATACGCTTACCGTTGATGAGGAGAGCACCGTCAGAACGTACTCCGACCTCACGGAAACCTACCTTTCCACCACGGATATCGACAGCATTGCCATCCTTGTCCTTGAGTGTGAGGATAAGGTCATAGAGGTTTGGTTCCTCGGCACTCCACTTGCGTGGGTTCTTGGCATCCATGTCGAGGCTGAGAGTTGTAGCAGAACCGATGCTCTTGGTGGCAGAAGCAACTACGGCACCGTTGTCTTCAATACGAGCCTCAACGCTACCACCTGTGAGGGTAGTACCTGTGAGATAAACCTTCACGTTAGCCTTGGCATCAGTATATGTGTTGTCAAGGTCGGTAGTGAAGAAGTAGTCGCGAATCTGGCTCTTAGGTGCTGACCAAAGGAAGCAATGGCGCTGAATACCTGTGAGACGCCAGTAGTCCTGACACTCAAGGAAGGAACCGCTTGTGAAACGGTAAACCTGAAGTGCAATAGTGTTCTCGCCTTCAACGAGGTAATTAGTGATATTAAACTCAGAAGGGAGGTAAGAATCTTCGCTATAACCGATTCTCTGACCATTAATCCAGAGGTAGTAACCGTGACCTACACCATTGAAACGAACATACACGTCACGTCCTGCCCAGTCAGCAGGTATGGTGAAGGTACGACGGTAAGAGCCGACAGGGTTCTTCATGTCATTGTTGTAAGAGAACCATCCCGGACGGTCAGCCATGACGCTGTAGTTGCTTTCGTTGAAAGAGAATGGATAAGCCACGTTGCAGTAGAGAGGCTTGTCCCAGTTCTTGTTGTTGTGGATGCCGAACACCTGCCAGCTTGCTGGTACGTCGATGTCTGTCCATGTCTTGTCATTGTAGTCCTTGGCAAAGATGTTGGTGTTCACCTGTGACTCATTCTTTGTCCAGAGGAACTTCCACTTGCCGTCAAGTGAAATGTAGTAAGGAGACTTAGTGATGTCGTTCTGCACGACATCGCTTGCACTTGCCATAGGGATGGCAACCGTGTGAGCCGTTTCACGGTTCACGCTTGTTACGAGTGGATTGTCCCATTCCTTGCCTGTCTGGGCAAGCATAGTGACACATCCCAAAGTAAAGATTGATGATGCAATAATTTTTTTCATAATTTATAAAATAATATAGTATGTTTTGTTAAGTCTATTTGGGACTCCCGACCAAGTATGATCGGGAGGGTAGTGCTTACTTTACAATGAACTTCTTGCCGTTCTGGATATATATGCCCTTGTTGGGAGATTTCACCTTGCGTCCTGTGAGGTCGTGGCAACAGTCATCGTGAAGGCTGCCGCTGTTGTTTCTTACCTCTTGTATTCCTGTTGTCTCGTCATACGTCTTGCTGAGAGCTGCATGAACACCCCAGTATGCTGGCTTAGCATTGAGACCAGAATCATATATGAGAGGGTTGCTTGAACGCCAAGAGTCGTTGTCCTTGAGTCCCCATATCATCACGGTTGTACAGTTATCCACGGTCATGGCTGTACGTGTGATGGCAAAGTAGTCGTCTGCCTGTTGCATGAGTGACTTCTCTGATGTGTCGGATATACCGAGGTCAAGCTCCGTGATGTTGCACACCATGCCAAGTTCTGCATAACGCTCCATATTGGCACGAAGCTTTGATATGTTCACCTTACCTGCGTCGAGGTGACACTGCAATCCTACACCATTGATAGGAATACCGCTTGCCTTGAGTCTCTTTGCGAGGTTGTGAAGAGCCTCTGTCTTTGCCTGTCCAAGGAACTCCACGTCATAGTCATTAAGGATGAGGACGGCATCTGGGTCTGCTTGATGTGCCCAAACAAAGGCTGAGTCGATGAAGTCCTCGCCAATGCCTGTCTTCCAGATGGAAGGACGGAGACTGTAGGCTTCAGGATTGGAACGTATGATTGACTGGTTATCGTCAAGCACCTCGTTCACTACATCCCATTCTGCCACCTTGCCTTTCCAATGTCCGACAACCTTGAGGATGTGGTTCTTGAGGATGGCAAGCAGTTCGTCGCGTGTGAAGTTGTTAGTGTTCTTTGTTCCGTCAGTCGTGAGCCACTCAGGAACCTGGCTGTGCCATGCAAGGCAATGTCCGCGTACTCGGCAGTTGTTGCGCTTGGCAAAGTTCACGAGCTTGTCGCCATCGCCGTAAGAGAATGAGCCTCTGCTTGGCTCTACAGCATCAAACTTCATCTCGTTCTCTGCAACTACGGCATTGAACTCCTGCTTTATCTTTGATGGTTGCCAACTTGAATCGTCGTTTATGTCCATGGCCCAGCCACGAACAGCCACGCCTACATACTTCTTGAGGTAACGCTGGTAGTAGCGGAGTGATGTCCTCAGAGACTTCTCTGCCGTGTAGTTCCACTCCTCACGTACGTCCTCGTCTGTGTCTGACACATCCTCGTCTCCATCATTCTGATTGCCATACTTGAGTGAAGTGACTGTAGCAACAATCTTGATGCCAGTACCAGTGCTCTCTTCCTTCACTTCCCATGTGTAGGCTTCTGGATATTTAATCTTCCAGTTCCATTCCACGTTGTTATATGACTTGCGTCCCTTGGCAGTGAGAATGGTGAACGAGTCACCTTCCTTGAGGCTTGTTCCCTCAGATACGGAGAGGACAATCTGTGGCATTCGAGTGCTTGTGACGAAGTCCTGACCGATGTTATAGTATTCAACAGGGCCGTTGACCACAACCTTGTCGTATTCTGTTTCGCTGTTTATCTCTATCTTTATCTTTGTGGTAGGGCGTACACGCAAGGCAACTTCCCTTGATTTTGCAAAGTCTTGGAATGTGAGTGTTCCTATGTCGTTGTCACCCGGCTCGATGCTACCGTAAACATCGGCATTTGAGCCGAAGCTACCAGTACCACCGATAGTACCATCCTGCATTACGTATATTCCGACCTTTGATGCATCGTTAATGTAACCAGTTGCACCACTCAGCTTGCCTGTCTTGGCTTTAGCTGCATCGTTGTTGGCGAGGACCGTTCCGTCGAGAACACGGAGTCCTCCGCAGATGATGTTTGTGTTACCTGTGATGCGGTAAGTACCCTTACCTTCCTTGATGAATCCTATTTCCTCTGCCACGTTATCCTCGGCTGGCGCAATACGTCCTGCAATGAGTGCGTCCGTGTTGTCGCATCCCACCACGTAGTATGACTTAGGAGTGTTACTCTTCTTGTAGTAGCCCATGAGTCGGCTACCTTCCTCCATGTCGAGGTGTGCGATGCGTATGCCTCTTGTTCCAGACTCAGCAGCGAGGTATGTCTCGTTGTGAAGAATGACCTTGTTGTTTGCAAAGCAGTTGTTTACCTTGCCTTCTGAAATGCTTTTCTCTGCTTCCTCCGGGTTGAAAGTCTTACCGCCATGTCCCCAGATAAGTCCGTATAATCCTGCATTTGAAACGACTTGCTTGTATGGGTAGATGTTTACCTCACCCGTGAAGCTTGTCCAGTTAGGATATTTTGCGCCCTTGGCGTTTCCGAGGAAACAACGGTTTCCTCCAGAATAAATATTCATGTTACCCTTGTCTGTGACGGTTGACATCCAGTAAGAGTAACATGAAGTGATTACATCAGTAGTCTTTCCACTTGCGATACTGATGGCATTTTCGTAAGTCACATAGTCTGATGTGTTCTTACAGAAGTTGATTGTATTATCTGCGGCAACAGCAACACCCGAAAGTAGTGCTGCTGCCATAAGAGTTATTGTCTGTTTTTTGTTCATCTGTTTATCCTGAAGGTGAGGGAAGGGTGCGACGAACGCGTCACACCTTTCCTCATTAGATAAATCTTAATTATTATTTATTAATGCTGACGGAAGTTCCACTTTGAGTTATCAGAATTGAAGTCATACTTTGCAAGAGTTGGTGTACTGTCTCCGATAGAGTAGAGTACAAATGTCTTGTTGATGCCCTTCTTTCCTGGGATAACCTTTGGCATGATACGGAATGTACCGTCTGTAAGTTGCTCGATGCGCCAAAGCTGCTCGTCTGAGCCTGTGAACTTTGGAACGGTAGTAACCTCGCACTTCTCTGTTGCAGCAAGGGCACGCTCTGTTCCCTCAATAGTAATCTTGAAGTATGGGTTGCTGAGGTAACCACCTGCCTCTGGAACGGCTGTGATTGTCCACTTCTGGTGAGGACGGAACATGTAGTCACCGATGCGAGCGTCAATATTGCCCTTTGGCCATGTGTTGATAACCTCTTCAAGCTTCTGGTCTGCTATTGGCTTGACAGGCTCGTTGTTATCGTGTCCCCAGAATCTCATGCGTGCTGTCTGCATACGAACGAAGTCAACGGCAAGTTCGAGTGCATAGCCACGACGCTCAGACTCAATCTCGTATGTTCCTTCCTTGAAACGGTCACCTGCTACTGGCCATCCGTTCTTCCAAAGGAGTGGACGAATACCGAGTACGCTACGGCCGCCTTGGTTGAAGTCTGCCTCATAGTGGCAAGACATAATCTCAACGCCCTCGTCAATTACCGTGCGTCCGAAGTGACCAGGACCACATACCCTGTCGCCTGCTGCGATAACCATCTTACCGCCACCAGCAATCATGTCACGTCCTACATTATCAATATAAGGACCTGTTACTTTCTTTGAGCGACCAACAACGATATTGTATGTTGAGTTCACTCCGTCGCAACAAGTACCGTGAGTACCGAGGAGGTAATACCAGCCGTCGCGATAGATGAGGTCGGTAGCCTCACAGTCGATGGCGATATCCTTTGCCTTGTTGCCCTTTACTCTATGACCTGTCTTAGGGTCAAGCTCAATGAGACGAATGTTACCGAAGTATGTACCGTATGAGAGCCACATCCTTCCGTCTGTTGGGTCAAGGAGTACACCCGGGTCGATGGCATCATTATCTTCCATACCGTCAGATGATGCTACCTCAACTGGCTCTGAATACTTGAAGTCAGGAGAGTTAGGGTCGAGGGTCTTGTTCCACATGGTAAGAATCCTACCGTTGTGTCCACCTCCGAGACCACCACCTGTTGCTCCATAGATGACGAGGTAACGGTCGCCTACCTTGATTACGTCTGGCGCAGCACCACCACCCGGGCGAACGCCACCAGAGTGCCAGTTCCAACCGTCCTCTGTTATGATACCGCCACTACCAGTACCGAATGTGTAATACTTTCCATCGCACTCAGCAAGTGTGGATGGGTCGTGAATATATGGTGTGCCAATCTGCGCATTCATGTTGAGTGCGCTAAATGATGAGCATATTGTTGCTAATATTATAGACTTTTTCATTTCTTTCATTACTGTTGGGAGTAAAATGAAGTAAAAAGAATTAAAATGGAGTAAAAAGACGATCGTCTTACTGCACGCTACTTTATTTGTTTAGGCATAAAAGGCTGTATTGCAAATCAATCATTTGTCTTTTTACTTCCTTTTACTCCTGTTTACTACTTTTTACTACATCATTTTAATTTTACTTCACACTCACGCTTACGTTCTTGACAGGTTCACCCTTTTCGTCGATGAATCGAACGCAGAAGTCACTCATACCAGGACCGTTGATTACGGCTCCGCGGAGGATGTTACGTCCCTTCTTGAGTGTGACGCGTGGTGAGATACAGTCGTCCTTTACCATACGACGGTCGCCAGAGAGGAGTACTACCTCCTCGCCATTGAGCCACCACATGGATGCAGAGTTAGAACCTACAGCAAGACGTACGTCCTTGATTTCCTCTGGACAGTCGATAACTGTCACAGCCCAGAAGAGGACACCGTAAATCTGCTTCTCATAGTTCTCTGCAAAGCGGAGAAGCTTAACGTTGAAGCGGTTGCTCTCAACGGCATGCCACTTGAGAGTCTGGTTGCCTACAGTTACGCTTTCGCCATCAGCAGGCAAGGTCTTGCTGTGCTGAGTAGGGAAGTACTGCTTGCCAAATTCTGTACGAAGATATGTGTCTGTAAATACTGCATTGCTACGGTTTGGCTTGTCGATTGGCTCGAGAAGCATCCAGCGACGGATGAATCCATCCTCGTCTGGTGTCATGGCTGCATCCGATGCAGGAGTGAAGTACTGCTCCTTTGGATGGTCAGCAAGTGATACCCAGTCAACTTCCACCTCGCCCTTAGACTTGAGAGTGAGCTTGAGGTCGTAGATGCCAGCAGGAATCTGCTTGATAGGCACGTTGACCTCCATCCACTTGCCATTAGTGTTAGGCATAGGGAGAGCTGCCTTGTTCTTACCTGAGAGTTCGAGGAGAAGGTTAGCTTTTGCTGTTGTCTTAACCTTGACGCATACGTTTGTTGCGCCACCGTCCTTCAACTCAATCTTGTTGTATGTAATCCAAGCTCCGTTGGCAGGGAATACTGTCTTCCAGCCCTGAAAACAGTTGAGTGTGTCGTGGAACTCGATGTAAGCACCTCCGCCTATTGCGCTATAGCGGTCAATCTGGAGAGGCTTGCGAGCGTCACACACTCCTACGCCACGAAGGGTTGGAATGACCTTCTGGATTGTTCCGTCAGTATTGAATGTGAGTGAGTCACAGCAGATGCTACGGTTCTTATCGAATGAAGGAGAGTATGCGTTATTGTGATAGAACAAATACCATTGTCCCTTATACTGTACGATAGAGTGGTGGTTTGTCCAGCATCCGTTCTCGTGCTCGTCCATGATGACATCCTTGAACTCCCAAGGACCTGTTGGGTTGTCGGACATAGCGTATGCAAGACACTCCGTTGGATTGTCTATAGTGCCGCCCTTGCCGTCTGGGTCACCCTTCTTCTTGCGTACCCATGGGAAAGAGAGGTAATATTTGCCATTAGCCTCGAAGGCAAAAGGTCCTTCCTTAAATCCCTCTGGAAGACCTTGGATAGGTGAAGGCTTGCCGTCAAGTTCAAGAAGGTTGTCCTTGAGCTTAGCCATCATGATGCCGCCGCCACCCCAGAAGAGGTAAGCATTGCCATCCTTTGCCTGAAGCACACATGGGTCGATACCCATTACTCCTTCGATGTTCTTCTCCTGTGGTACGTATGGACCGTATGGATGCTGTGCGATGGCTACGCCAATTCCGAATCCCCTGCCTGTCTTTGGCGCATTAGGGAAGAAGAAATAATACTTGCCACCTTTCTCCACACAGTCAGGAGCCCACATGGAGTAGCCCTTTGGGTTGCCCCAAGGCACTTGTTCCTGTGAGAGGATTACACCATGGTCGTTCCATTCTGTAAGGTCTGATGAAGAGAACATGTGATAATCCGCCATGCAGAACCATTTTCTCTCAGGCTCTACAGGACTGATTATGTCGTGTGATGGATACACGAACACTCTGTTGTTGAATACTCTTGCCGTTGGGTCTGCCGTAAACTGGTTACGTACCAACGGATTCTGTGCGTTAGCACCAAGCGTCATTAAGCCTAATGCGCACGTTGCGGTTAGTTTTTGATAACAATTCATTTACTTAAGGTATGTTGTTTTCAGTAAGTTGTTTTCGTACATTATACGATTTATCACGTTTATATGACTTTCCTAAGACTCCCGTTTGGTCGATAGGTTTAAGCCGTCTCTTAACATTCTTTTAAGAAAGAAATTAAAGACGGTACAAAGTTAAGCAATCCCACATACCTCTTTTTGCTCATTTGTTACATTTGTTTTCTCGTATGATATATGTATGTAACAATTGTACAATTATGGATTTTTATGTTTTCCGTAAGCAACTATCATTTTGACACTTCGCCATCCTCCCTTAATCCTTCGTTAATGGTTCGTCAACCCTCCCTAATTTTTCCGCGACTACCGCGGATACAAAAAGAAAGTGCGTTACGGACGTTGTCGTGTCATTATGATACTACGTGTCCGAAACGTGACGTGAAAATGTTTTTTAGGGATAATTAAATCTGTTATCTAAAATTTATAATTTCAAATTTATGCCAGTTATAGGGATGCAAATCTCAAATTTCAAATTTATACCTTCGGAACGCTTTTTATCCGAAGGCACAAATTTGGGATTTGAGATTACTCCCTTCCCCCAAACTGGCACGGATTTCAGATTACTTTAAATATGTGTAAGCATGGTTTGCTTAACATTTGTAAGCAAATTGATGTGTTTTGCTTAAATTTATTCAAAAAACTTTGACAAGATGAAATAATTCACTAATTTTGCACCTCGAAAAAATAAAAACTATAACTATGGATAGACTTTACATATTCGACACCACCTTGAGAGACGGTGAGCAGGTTCCAGGATGCCAGCTCAATACGGTCGAGAAGATACAGGTGGCACGCCAGCTTGAAGCTTTGGGCGTGGATGTCATCGAAGCAGGATTCCCTGTGTCAAGTCCAGGCGACTTTAATTCAGTAGTGGAAATCTCCAAGGCTGTTACATGGCCAACTATCTGTGCACTAACTCGTGCCGTACAGAAGGATATCGACGTTGCTGCTGAAGCCCTAAAGTACGCTAAGCGCGGACGTATCCATACTGGTATCGGAACATCGGATTCACATATTAAATATAAGTTCAACAGTACACGTGAGGAAATAATCGAGCGTGCCGTGGCTGCCGTTAAGTATGCCAAGAAGTATGTGGAGGACGTGGAGTTCTATGCCGAGGATGCAGGTCGTACAGACAACGAGTATCTTGCTCGCGTCATAGATGCGGTTACAAAGGCAGGTGCAACTGTCTGCAACATACCAGACACAACAGGTTTCCGTGTGCCAAACGAGTATCAGGAGAAGATTCAGTATCTCTATGAGCACGTGGATGCTTTTGCTGCAGGCAAGTCTATCCTATCCACACATTGCCATAACGACCTCGGTATGGCTACTGCAAATACCGTGGCAGGTGTACTCGGTGGAGCGCGTCAGGTTGAGGTGACAATAAATGGTATTGGTGAGCGTGCAGGTAACACTTCCCTTGAGGAGGTTGCCATGATATTCAAGACTCACCCTGACCTCGGAATCGAGACAAACATTAACACTACTAAGATATATCCGACAAGCCGAATGGTGAGCAGTCTCATGAACATGCCTGTTCAGCCAAACAAGGCTATCGTAGGTAAGAATGCGTTTGCCCACTCATCAGGTATTCATCAGGATGGTGTGCTCAAGAACGTGTCAACTTACGAGATTATGGACCCTAAGGAGGTTGGTATCGACGATAACGCTATCGTTCTTACTGCTCGTTCAGGACGTGCAGCTCTCAAGCACCGTCTCCACGTGAACGGAGTGGATATCGAGGGCGAGAAGCTCGATGCTATCTATCAGGAGTTTCTCAAGCTTGCTGACAAGAAGAAGGAGGTAACGGATGATGACATCCTCGTACTTGCAGGTGCTGAGCGTGCAGAGGCTCATTCCATCAAGCTTGACTACCTTCAGGTTACAGCTGGTAAGGGTACAAGATGCGTTGCAAGCATCGGTCTTCAGGTGGCAAACGAGCACTTTGAGGCAGCTGCAAGCGGTAACGGCCCTGTGGATGCTGCCATCAAGGCACTCAAGAGCGTCATCAAGCGTGAGATGACACTCAAGGAGTTCACGATCCAAGCTATCAACAAGGGTTCTGATGACCTTGCCAAGGTTCACCAGACTGTCGAACACGACGGTCGTGTATATTACGGCTTTGCTGCCAATACGGATATCGTTACTGCCAGCGTGGAAGCTTATATTGACGCAATAAATAAGTTTAAATAGACCCACTTCGAGCCCCCTTGGGGGCGAGAAGTTAAAAAGGAGTTAGGAGAAGTTATCTCTCCCTTCGGTCGCCTGGAAGTTGATGGACGACAAATGTATGTTCATAACTCGTAACAATACAAAACAAAGAATACAACACATTATATGGGTAAAACTCTTTTCGACAAAATTTGGGACGCTCACGTTGTTCAGAACGTGGAGGATGGTCCTACTCAACTTTATATTGATCGCCTCTATGCTCATGAGGTAACATCACCACAGGCATTTGACACTCTTCGCGACAAGGGTATCAAGGCATTCCGTCCTGACCACATCGTGGCTATGCCTGACCACAACACACCTTCTGACCAGCAGGAGCGCATCGACGACCCAGTTGGACGCAAGCAGGTGGAGACTCTTGCCAAGAACTGTGCAGAGTTTGGCATCAAGCACTTTGCCATGGGTACAAAGGATAATGGTATCATCCATGTGGTAGGTCCTGAGAAGGCTCTTTCTCTTCCGGGTATGACTATCGTGTGTGGTGACTCTCACACTTCAACACACGGAGCCGTGGGTGCCATTGCCATGGGTATCGGTACAAGTGAGGTGGCACAGGTGCTTGCTTCACAGTGTATCCTCCAGTCAAAGCCTAAGACTATGCGCATCAATATAGAGGGTACTCTCCCAGAGAAGACTACTGCCAAGGATGTGGCTCTCTA
>JAFZVY010000026.1 GCA_017617575.1 Bacteroidaceae bacterium
AAAATTGTTTTTTCTTGTTTTTGTTCTGTTTACTTCCATACGGTCAGAGAGAGAAGTTGGTAAGATTACCTTCGGTGAGAATAGTTGGTAATTTAGTCGCCTATGGCGACGGGGTAAAAAAAAACTTCCAATTGAATTAGCGCACGTGCGCATAACTTTACGGGACCTCTGTGTTGTAAAGAAACAAAAAAAAGCGAAGATGCAAATATGCACCTTCGCTTTTATCATATTGAGTAATCCCAAGGGATTAGTTGAACCACTTAACGTAGCAGAAGTCCTGACGATGTGGGAGGTCTGCGTTCTTAGGGTACATACGGTAGGCAACCTTGAAGCTACCAGCCATAGGAATAGTATGTGTGCCCTCAAATGTATAGAGGTTGCCCTCGTGCTTTGTAACCTCAAATGGCTCTACCTGTGCCACGTGGTCACGTCCCTCCTCGTCTGTGATGAGGGTAACAAGCTCAAGGCCTACGGCATCGTTAAGTCCCTGCTCGTCGATAACGTACTTCACGTTATACTTCTTACCAGAAACGACAGAACCATGAACCATGTCCTCCTCCTTCTCGCAAGAAACGACGTTAATGGCATCCCAACGGCTTGCAACAAGTTCCTTCCATGCTGCAATCTCCTTTGCCTTCTTGAAGTTGTCAGCAAAGAGAACGGCACGACGCTTTGCAAGTGGGCAATAGAACTTAGTGAAGTAGTCGTCGAGCTGACGCTTCATAGTGTAGTTTGGAGCAATCTGAGCGATAGAGTTCTTGACAACCTTAATCCATCCCTCTGAATAACCCTTCTTGTTCTTATCGTAGTAGAGAGGGAGAATCTCGTTCTCAAGGAGTGAGTAGATGGTTGCAGCATCAAGCTGATCCTGCTGAGCGTCATTCTGGAATGTACGCTTCTCTGTAAGAGCCCATCCTGCACCCTCACGGTAGCCTTCGAGCCACCATCCGTCAAGTACGGAGAGGTTAACCACACCATTCATGAGAGCCTTCTCACCTGATGTACCAGATGCCTCAAGTGGACGTGTTGGAGTGTTCATCCAGATATCCACACCTGTCACGAGACGACGTGCAAGCTTCATGTCGTAGTTCTCAAGGAAGATAATCTTACCGAGGAACTCAGGACGACGGCTTATCTCGTAAATCTTCTTGATAAGTCCCTGACCTGCTCCATCTGCAGGGTGAGCCTTACCTGCAAAGAGGAACTGTACAGGACGCTCAGGATTGTTGACAATCTTAGCAAGACGGTCGAGGTCGGAGAAGAGGAGGTGTGCACGCTTGTATGTAGCAAAACGACGTGCGAAACCGATTGTAAGAGCATTAGGGTTAATCTTCTCTACGATAGAGACGATACGTGATGGGTCGCCCTGATGCTTGAGCCAGTCAGCCTTGAACTCCTTCTTGATGTACCCGAAGAGCTTGTCCTTAAGCGCGATGCGTGTCTTCCAGACTTCCTCGTCCGGTACGTTATATATAGCTGCCCAAATCTTCTCATTTGACTGATCAGAAAGGTGCTTCTTGTCGAAATACTTAGCGTAGAGAGCCTTCCACTCAGATGCTGTCCATGTTGGCATGTGAACGCCATTTGTAACATAGCCCACGTTGTGAAGCTCCTCTGGGTAGTAACCCTTCCAGATTGGGTTGAACATCTCCTGTGAAACCTTGCCGTGGAGCCAGCTCACACCGTTGCTCCAAGTACAAGTGTTACAAGCGAATGTTGACATACAGAAGCGCTCGCTCTTGTCGTCTGGGTTTGTACGTCCCATACCGATGAACTCGTCCCAAGAGATGCCGAGACGTGCTGGGTACTGACCCATGTACTTGCCGAAGAGACCCTCGTCGAAGTAGTCGTGACCTGCAGGAACAGGAGTGTGAACAGTATAGAGTGAAGATGTACGTACAACCTCGAGAGCCTCGTTGAATGTCATTCCGCTCTCAACGTAATCTACGAGACGCTGAACGTTGGCGAGGGCTGCGTGGCCTTCGTTACAATGGATGATATCCTTCTGGATGCCGAGCTTCTTGAGGAGAAGCACACCACCGATACCGAGGAGAATCTCCTGCTTGATACGGTTCTCCCAGTCGCCACCATAGAGAGCGTGAGTGATAGAACGGTCGAACTCAGAGTTCATGTCGTTATCCGTATCGAGGAGATAGAGTTTCACACGACCTACGTTAACTGTCCATACGAGTGCATGAACTGTATAGTTGTTGTAAGGAACGTCGATTACGACCTGGTTGCCGTTCTCGTCAAGCTCGCGCTCGATAGGAAGAGATGCGAACTGCTGAGCCTCGTAGTTGGCAATCTGCTGTCCGTCCATAGAGAGAGTCTGAGTGAAGTAGCCGAAACGATAGAGGAAACCTACGGCACAGAAGTCCACGTTAGAGTCAGATGCCTCCTTAACGTAGTCACCTGCGAGGATTCCAAGACCTCCAGAGTAAATCTTGAGGACGTGGCTAAGACCGTACTCCATACAGAGGTAAGCCACGGATGGACGGCTCTTGTCAGGCTCAACGTCCATATATGCACGGAACTGAGCGTAGAGCTTGTTTACACGGTCGAGGATAGACTTATCCTTAGCGAGAGTCTCAAGTTTCTCATAATTCATACGAGAGAGGAAAAGCACAGGATTGTGGTTAACCTCCTTATAGAGAGCAGGGTCGATGTCGCGATAGAGCTGCTTAGCCTCTTCAGTCCATGACCACCAAAGGTTATGCGCGATTTCATCCAATGGCTTAAGAGCCTCTGGGATGTTAGGTCTTACACTAATCTCACGCCAGTTAGGCGTGTTTGCATTACTTGCTTTAATTTTCATAATAATAACTATTTAATTGGTTATTAATTATTTTATTACGGCTTATCCTGACGTATGCTTGATACGATGAGTCAATAATGAGGGCTCTGCCCTATTTTCCTTTTCATCGCCAGGAGTCAGCCTTATACGTATCTCTTATGCTCAAGGGAAGCCAAAGACGGCTTCCTTAGACGGATGCCGAACAGGCGACCTGCGTAGCTGCTGCGGGCTTCCATACCAAAGCGGCACAAAGCGAGCAAGGGCAGCCTTAGCCTATGCGCTCGTTACGCTTGCTGAGGGCGAAGTCGTACGCCTCGTAGTAATACTTGATGAAGTGCTTCCACAAGGCTTTCTCCGCTACCTTCTCCGCATTCTTGCGAACTTCTGCCACTTCCTCGTCATTCATCTCGGAGAATGAGAGGACGGTATTCTTGATTACCTCTGCCACATCCTCGAAGTTGTAGTCGGAACGATGGACGGTCTTCACACCATCCTTGAGACAACTGTAGCCTCCTACAAGGCTGTTTGCCCAGAGACCGAAGCCTGCAAGGTCGGTCGTGATGCAAGGCACGTGGAAGGCAACAGATTCCGTAGGAGTGTAGCCCCATGGCTCGTAGTATGAAGGGAATACCGTAAGGTCATTACCTATGAGAAGGTCATAATAATGCTTGTCGAATATTCCGTCCGTTCCGTCGAGGTAGCAAGGAACGAAGATGAGGTGTACCTTGTCCGATGGAGCGTTGTTCATGCCAAGCCATCCCATCTGACCGAGCACCTTGTCATTCCATTGCTCGTTGATGTCGTGAGTGATGCGTGGGTCTCCAACAGGACTTCCAGCCTTTGCAGACTTGAGAGCCTTTTTGAGGTCCTCGCGAGCACCCTTTATCCATGCAGGAACCATCACGAATGCGAGTACCTGCCTATTGAGTCGGGAGTCAAGACGAAGTCTGTTGAACGAGTCAACGAACAGGTCTATTCCCTTGTTCTTGTATTCATATCTTCCACTTGTCGTCACGATGATGGTATCGTCGCCAAGTTCCGTACCCATGAGGGTGTTTGCCACGTGGAGGAGAGTCTTGCGCGCCTCGGCACGTGCCTGTGCGAACGCCTTTCCCTTTGGCACGAAGTCGTTCTCGAATCCGTTCATCAGAATCACGTCGGCTGGCTTGTCAAGGAGAGACTCGCATTCAGCTCCAGTAATCTCCGAAACCGTGGTGAAGCAATCGACATTATGCGCTGCCTTCTTCTCCACCGAGTGCTTAGCCTCCACGTTAAGCTCCATCGCCATCTGGTCGCCGTTATAAGCTGCGAGGTAGTCGTAGAGAGGCTTGCCGTTGCCGGCTATGCTACGTCCGATGGTTGTGGCGTGAGTGGTGAATATGGTGGCAATCTCCGGTACGTACTTCTTGATGTAGAGGGCTGAGAGGCATGTCTGCCACTCATGTGCCTGAAACACCACGTTGTCCTTTGCCGTAAGCCCGAAGAAGCGGTAGTAGCTTTCCACTACCTTTCCTGCCGCCCATGAGAAGACGAGGCTCTCGTCATAGTCGCCGTACGAATGGAGTGAATCAACCTGATAGTTTTCCCACGCCCATCCGAATATTTCGTTACGCTGCTGAAAGAATGGTAAGAAATCGACAAGAATAGCGATTGGCTCTCCTGGTATGTTCCATCGTCCTATGCGGATGTTCAAGCCATCGTTTTCACGAGCCGCCTCTTTCCACTTTGCCAGTAACGACTTACTTTCTTTGAATAGAGGATTCTGTTTTCCTATCCAAAAGTCAGGACCTATAAAGAACACCTTGTCCTTATGGGTACCCTGAAGCGTCTTTGCCCGAGTTGATAATACCGTATAAATACCTCCCACCTTGTTACATACTTCCCAGCTTGACTCGAAGATGTATGAGGGAGCTAAACTTTTATGGGGCATAATTTACTTTTGCTTTTTTAAATATAATTAGTTAGACAAGTCCTAAAAATCACATTACATGTCTCGGACATATTTCAGATAGATTTCTGTAAAGTTAACAATCGAACCCCAAAAACACCTAAAACGTTTCCGAATCGTAACCAAGAATATTTCCTAAGAATAATCGTTAATTATTTAGGACATATCTTTTATTTTTACTTTTAACGATGGCAAAAATATGGATAAATTTTCGTATAGGAAAGAAAAAACACAAAAAAAATTAGCAAGAAGACTGATTTACGTCATTTTCTTGCTAATTGTTAACTATTGAATGCCTTTTCGGGCAGATGCGAATTACAAAAGTGGGAGTAATTTGCATTTTCACATTTATTCACATTTTACCCCGAAAATGTCACCTGCATAAGTTTCAAAGGGATAAGATTTTTGGAATCGCACACGGAAATTTGTCATTTTTACATTTTTTGCATTATCCACATAAACTCCGTATGTCTTTCCCTTGACAAAGCCCTCGCCCACGCAAGGACGCTTGTCGTACACCCCACCCTCATATTGGGTCTTCTTCTGCATCACGAGGTCAACATTATCGAGGAACACGTTGTTCACCTTGTCCTCCGTGTCGCCTCCTATGTAGCAACCGTTCTCGCTGTAGCACTTCACGTTCTGGAAATATATCTCGCTCACCTCTCCGCATCGTCCTTCCTTGGCTCCCTTAGGGAATCGCCATCCTGCGTCCTTGTGGTTGCCCACGGCACGTGGGAACGAGGTCACGTATATCGGCTCGGACTTGCCCCACCACACGTCGCTCCACAGCTGGCACTCCACAATCATGTTGCTGAACACCACGTTGGTCACGGTACCCTCGTCACGGTTCTGAATGCCAAGTCCACGGTTGCTGGCGCGAATGATACAGTTGTCGAACACCACGTTGGCTATGCTGTCCATGTTCTCCGAACCAATCTTGATGGCACATGAGCGTGAGGTCATGACGCAATTCGTAACCACGATGTCCTTGCACGCCCCGTACTTCTCATATTCCCTTCGGTTCTTGAGGCAAATGCAGTCGTCGCCACTCTCTATGAAGCAGTTTGAGATGCGCACCTTGCGTGAGTGGTCAAGGTCTATTCCGTCGCCATTACGAATCTTGAGGTTGTTCATCAAGCTTATGCCGTCGATGTTCGCATCATAGCAACCCACGAGGTGAACCGTCCAGTATGCTCCGTTGCGGATGGTCACATCCTTGATGGATAGACGCTTGACGCCGATAAGCGTAAGCACGTGCGGACGTGGGTCGAATGGTCCGTTGAGAGGCTTCAGCTCGTAGGAGTCATGAAGTTCCTTGCCCATGAAGTCCACTCCGCTACCGTCTATCGTACCCCTGCCCGAGATGGAAACGTCCTCAGCCCCGTCGGCATAAATCCACATCATTCCCTCACCCTCGTTTGCCCCGAAGGCACTAAGGTGGTAGATGCTCTCGTCCGGGTTGCACTTGAGCGTAGCATTCACGTCAAGGTGCATGTCCACACCCGACTTCAGGCGTATAGGACCAGCGAGGAACGTGTGACCCGTAGGGAAGAGAACCTGTCCGCCACCCTTCCGTGAGCACTCGTCTATGGCTCTCTGGATGGCTGCGGCATCATCCGTCTTTCCGTCGCCCTTGGCTCCGAACGACATCACGTTGTACACGTTCTCGGCAAACAGAGTGCCGAGCGATATTATTGTTGCAAAAAAGAAGACAAGCAATCTCTTCATAGTTCGTTTTGTTCGTTAAATTTAATTCTCCACAAAGGTACAATATTTTTTGAGGCGAATACAAATTTTCCGCAAACTATTTTTTTCGTCGCCCTACTTCAACGAATCGAGCCAGTCAAAGAGGTCCTGCATCATCTGGTTGTGATACTTGAACCACTTTCCGCATCCCCATCCGTGACCGCCTGAAGGATAGACGTGGATGGCAGACTTGACCTTGGCGAGCTTCAGGGCACGATAATACTCGGCTGAGTTGAGAGGTGGCACAAGGAAGTCATCGTCCGAGAGGAGGATGATGGCTGGAGGCGTGGCAGCGGTAACCTGAAGATGGTTGCTGTACTTGTCCTCAAGCTCCTTTGACGCATTCTCGCCAATAATACAGTTGTGCGAATCCATGTGAGTGTATGACTTATCCATGGAAATGACTGGATAGAAAAGTATCTGGAAGTTAGGGCGCGTAGCCTCAGGATTGTGCGTGGCGATGGTAGATGCAAGGTGACCGCCAGCTGACGAACCGAGGACTCCCACCATATTAGGATTGATGCCCCACTTGCCAGCATTCTCACGTATAAGGCGCATGGCCTCCGTAGCGTCGCTGATAGGCACGTCCGTCACGCCCATAGGCATACGATACTTGAGGACAATGGTTGCGTAGCCACGCTTGGTGAGATGTTCAGCCCACTCATATCCTTCCTGTCCGATGGAGAGCACACGATAGCCGCCTCCTGGGATGACGAGGACTGCCCTGCCGTTCTTCACGGAGTCTTCAGGGAGGAACACACGGATACTTGGCTTGAAGTTGCGCGCCTCGTCGCTATAAGGCTGTGTCTTGTCTATGCCGTTACTATTAGGTAAGCCATTTTGCCACAAGTCGATATCAAAACTCTTCTGCTGAGCCATCGCACCCAGCATCATGCCAAACATAGCAAGTGATAGAATCAATTTTTTCATAATTAGTTTATAAGTTTTTATGTTTTTAAGTTTTTTTGTTTTCAAGTTTAGTTTTTGAGTTTTTAAGTTTTCACGGATAAGGTTGTGAGTTTTTAGTTTTCACGGTTCAGTTTTCACGGAAACAGATATCCGCAATAACCTATAAACTTAAAAACCTAAAAAATTAAAAACTCAGATTATAGACTTATTTTATGAATATTCGTTTAATCTGTGAATGAACAAAACGTGTGTATTCGGGCATTTTGCCCCATTATGAAACAAAAGGGAAAACTGATGTTACATAGCAGACACATACTTTATAACATTAGTTATAACTTTGCACCGTTTTTCGGAAATAGGCTCGTCCCCTCGTGGGCACTCAGGAATGTCCCCTCGGGAAAGAGCCACTATTTTATCTATTTATATTTAACATTATGACAAAAAGATTATCAACACTCCTATGCCTTCTTACGCTTGTCGTATCCAGCACATGGGCAGCAAAGGTAAACACAGAGAAGAGTATCTCTGTAAATGGTACGGCACGCAAGTACATTCTCTACGTGCCAAACAACGTAAAGGATAACGCCCCTCTCGTTATCAGCCTCCACGGGGCAAGCGGTCACGACACGGACAGAAGTCCGTTCCGTACGGACGTGGCTGACTCCAAGGGTTGCATCGTGGTTTACCCACAAGGACTGAACCAGAACTTCGGACCTTTCGGTACCGTACCAGGATGGAACGCAACGGGCGAGGCAAACGAGGAGATTGACTTCTTCAAGGCCATCATCGACGAGGTGGAGAAGTCATACACCATCGACCGCAAGCGCATCTATTGCTGCGGATTCTCCAACGGAGGTATGATGACATACGCAGCTGCAAGTGCGGCAAGCGATATCTTCGCAGCATGTGCATCAATAAGCGGATTCCAGCTCAACGAGTTCCACCAGCGTCACACAGGCTACCGTCCTGTTCCTTTCCTCCACATCCACGGCAAGGCTGACGACTTCGTGAAGTTCTCTTGCACTCCTATCATCCGTAGCAACACATCTGCACGTAATGGAGCAAGCTCTGTATATAAGACTTCTTCGGTAACCAACAAATATACAAAGTACGAGTACGCAGCCGAGGAAGGCGGTTTCCCATACATCTTCTACGCCATCGACGGAATGGGTCACAACGACTATACGGACAAGACTCCAGAAGGCAACTCTGCCCTCACCATGTGGAACTTCTTCAACAAATACACCCTCGACAGCGAGTGTGACAAGACTCTCAAGTGGCGCCAGAACATCGACGCAACAAGATTCAACTTCAGCACAAACAGCTGGAAGGTAAGCGCAGACAGCACGCAATTCACTTACGGAACACCTAAGAAGGATAACAACGCGGACAACAACGTATATCCTTCACTCCAGTTTGAGGCTGGCAACTACATCCTCAAGTTCGAGTCAACAGGTACGGAGGGCAACAAGATTCACATCCTCGTGGAGACGCTTGACGGCAAGAATGTGCTCTTCTCAAAGAAGGGCGAGGTAGGCAAGCCTGTGGTCATGCCATTCTCCGTAAGCGAGTACGGCGAGTACAAGATTACCATCACAAAGGACTCCAAGGCTGACAAGTTCACAAGCCTTGCCATCCACTCATGCGACGAGCCTGCCGAGAACCAGAACTGTACGGACGAGTCAGGTTCAGCTGAGGAGAAGCCAGAGGGCGGCTACCTCATTGAGATTCCACAAGACCAGGGTACAAAATATGACAATTTCACTCGTACTCAGATGTCCACAGCCGATGGCGTAACAACATACACAGCCAACGGTGACCTTCAGGTAGCATTCAAGATGATGGACATCGACGTAACAGACTGCGACTACGTGATTGTCAAGTTTGCCGAGCCAGTCCCATCAGGATGGTGCATCGCATTCTGGGACGGTCAGGACAACGTAGCCATCGACGCAGGCGTGACAGAATACAAGTTTGAGCTTGAGCCAAACATGATAACAACAGGCAAGCTTCCACAGATTTGCGTCCTCACCCTCTGGGGAGCAAGCAAGCCTCTCACCCTCAAGGTGACTGGCGTGTACAAGCATAGCACGAAGGAAGACCCAACAGCCCTCTCCAACGTATCAGCCGACGCCAAGTCCGTTGCATCATACTTCACCCTCTCAGGCTCACGCATAAGCGCACCTGCCAAGGGCATCAACATCGTAAGGATGAACGACGGAACCACACGCAAGATTCTCGTTAGATAATGCATAATTCATAATGCATAATTCATAATTAAAGCCATTCGGGACAAATCGTACCCGAATGGCTTTTCATTATATATATAAACGGTTTGTGTCGTAAAAATCTTAATTGACTACGTCGAACTAAAGTTTCTTAATTCTTAAATCTTAATTATGAATTATGAATTATGAATTATG
>JAFZVY010000027.1 GCA_017617575.1 Bacteroidaceae bacterium
GTTGTGACAACTGTTGAGGATGGCATAGTGAAATCATACAATATTTCTACAGATTACAAGTTCAGATTTTTTAGCGAAGATCTTAGATACAATGATTATCTTGAATATTCTGTAACATACAAGTTGAATGATAAAGGTGAAAAAGAAGCTGCACCTTTCAAGATTGAACGCAAATTCTTGTCATTCTTACATGGTAGTGAATGCAAATACACATTTGTAGATTTACTTGATGCTGAAAGCGACAATAATGTTGAATGTAATTATTATGACGAGAATGGTTATTTAATAGCAAGCTTCAGCCCTAATTTAAAGCATTATTCTGACGCAAAGGCTTGCTTAGACGATTTAGAAAGCAATAGCATTAACAAATATGCTGAATTCCATGGTGAAGAATATGAATACCAATATCTGAATGGTATAAATGTAGGTTGTACTTATAATGGCACAATAGAATTTGGGTACTGTGGTTTTGGTCGCCAAAGATGTGTTCGCGACACAAACTACAAAAACGTGAAAGGCTCAGATGCTATCTGCCCAGTAATATACAGTATAAATGAAGGTGACTGGCTTCCAAGTATTGCTTATTCTATCTTCTACTATTCAAGCGAGGACGGTACGATTGAGGCAAGACATAACGCAACAGCCATTACGGATATTGCTGATGACTCAAAGCCTGCTTCTGCTGTCATCTATGACGTTCAAGGAAAAGTCATCAAGACTTGCTCAGGCAACAACATCACTCTTCCTGAGGCATCAGGCATCTATATTGTCCGTCAGGGCAACAATGTGATGAAGATGAAGAAATAATGTTGCTTTTGAAAGTGATTATAAAAAATAAAATCGGGTCTCTTTTGAGGCTCGGTTTTGTTGCATTTTGGGATAATAAGGAATGAGCAAAACATGAAACTTTGAGGATGGCGTTTTGTCTTTTTATGAAGAAAATGCCAAACTTACATTTTGCTACCATTCTTTCCGTTTTTGCATCCATTGTGCTATCTCTCATAATAGTCTCATATACCTCCCTAATGAGTCCCTAATTAGTCTCATACTTTTTCCAGTCAAGATGTAAGCACGCATGTATCTTTTTATGACAGAATGTCATCATGCTATTTTGCTGTTAAAATGCAAATTGTGAACCTTTAGTGAACTTTTTCTTGACTATTTTCCTTGTTGACACACATAAAATGTGTATTTTTGCATCGTAAAAACAAACTAACATTTCTAAATTCTAATCAATTATGAAAAAGAACTTTACCTTATTACTGTTCCTTCCTACCATGTTTGCACTTAATGCCAATGCGCAGGAGGACTTTGAAGACCAACTACCAAAGAGTCTTGTCGTATTTCACAACCCTAACGTCAAAGGAGTACGCCTTGACAGTATCGTAACAAGGGTTTATGACAATCAGCATGTCCTGATTAGTCAGGGTGTGTATCTTGACCGTATTTCTAATTTCGACGAATACGACTCAAAGGCTGTGTTTGACTACCCTGAGGATGGAGGCGCACCTACGAGACGACTCGTAAGTGGTTACTTTGATTATGATTATTGGGCCAATATCCCAGTTAATTATGATAAGGTTATCAACGGTATCAAACTGGCATACAAGAAGAACTACTTTATCAGCTTCGGCGATAATGGAAAACGTGACACTTTAGGCTATACAGAATTACTGGGTGATTTTCCTGTTAAGGAAGTAAACCTCAAGGATGGTGTTGTGACGAGTGAGACAAACTACGAGTACAACAATAACCTGGATATGACTTTGCGTCTTCTTAAAAACTTTGATGCCGAAGGCAACGTGACTGGTGGCGAGAAGGTTACTGTTGACTATAAGGATGGCTATCGTACAGAGATAAGCCACAATTATGACACAGCCAAGAAAGACTTCATACCTGTCCGTAAGACTGTGACTAAGTCTGTCAATGACTACGGATGGATTGCAGAAAAGTACATCTATAATGCTGATGCGGAAGGAAACTTCGGCGAAAGCTCATATTCATTAGTCATGAACGTGGACGATGTTGATTTCCCCGATTTTGAGATTCGTGACGTAAGAGGCATTATGACTGTCATGGAAGATGGTGTAAAAAAGACATATAAAGTGTCAACGGATTACATATCCAAACCTATCGAGGAAATGGCGGAACATGGATGTTATAACGACTATATTGAATATGCTGCTACTTACAAGCTTAATGATAATGGAGGAAAAGCTGATGAAGAAGAGGAAGACGTGGATATAGATGAAGATGAAAAGGTAGATAGAGAAGCTGTGCCATTCATGATTGAGCGTTTATATCCAACTTTCTTTAGTAAAAACATCGATACAAAATTCCAGCTTGTCGATTTGCTTAATGGCGGAAAAAAAGAGAGTGTGGAGGTCTTAATGTATGATGACTATGGATATTTAAGTACAAGGTATAGTACTTCAGTAAAAGGCTACTCTGATGCAAAGACATGCATGGAAGATTTGGAAAAAGCCGATTTCCATAACCTGAATGTATACAATGGAGCGGCGTTCGGCTATCTGTATGAAAACGGAGTTAATGTCGGTTGGACACGCAATTATAATAAATCTTTTGGATATTGCGGCTTTAGTAATAATAGATGCGTTCGCGACACCAAATATAGGAATGTTAAGGGCTCAGATGCTATATGTCCTATAATATACAGTATAGGCTGGTATGACTGGTCTCCAAGTTTTGCATATTCAATCTACTACTATTCAAGCGAGGACGCAACTCTTGAGGCAAGACATAACGCAACTGCCATTACGGATATTGCTGATGACTCAAAGCCTGCTCCTGCTGTCATCTATGACGTTCAAGGAAAGGTCATCAAGACTTGCTCAGGCAACAACATCACTCTTCCTGAGGCATCAGGCATCTATATTGTTCGCCAAGGCAATAACGTAACTAAGATAAAGAAGTAAGACAAGTATAACAGACATCTTCTTGCAATAGGGCAGACATAAAAAATCCTTCAATTTGGTCGGTTCACCAGAACTTCCAAATTGAAGGTTTTTTATTTGTCTTTGCGATTACTCTTTTTCGCTCTTTTCCTGCAACTTGCTGACAGCTTCGTTGTATTGTTCCTCTGTTATGTGGCCTCTGTTCCTCAGTTTCTGGAGGTTCTCTAAGTCTTCATTCGTTGTCTGAGGGTCAAGATTCATAAAGGTATTCTTGTTCCAAAATTGCCAACGCCACTGTAACATCATCTGTCGGAAGATGAAATAAGCAACAATACCAATAATAACTAATGCGAAATAGCCAATTGATTCGAAAAGATTAGTTAGATTTTCCATTGTTATATTTTTTATGGTTAGAACTGTTGCAAATATACAGATTCCAGATGAAAGTTAATCTTTTTCGCAACGTTTTTTTTACCAAAGAGCGGCGTGTCCCGGCATGTTAATTATTAACTGAATGTTAATTGGTAATTGATTGTTAATTGCATGTTAATTATTAATTGGTAATTGAATGTAAATTGTATGTTAACTGTTAATTGAATTTAATTGGTAATTGAATGTTAACTGCATGTTAATTGTTAATTATTAATTGTTAATTACTTCGCTTCACTCTTCCTCCAGAGTCAGCGAGTGGAAGAGGCGTATGCGTTTTAGAGTGACACGACCGCCATGCCATGAACTAAGAGAAATGGTTGTGACACTATCCTTGTCTGCATAATAGACCTTTTCATTAGTAGATACACCTTTCTTCGCATGAATGTAATCGCTTTTGAATCGATTGCCATTGTTATAATTCAAACTGACGGATGCATTGTCATCTGTCATGTCAAGGTCGAGGGTAAAGGCAAGAAGTCCCTTGAATCTCATGGTGACAAGGTCCTGCTCACCTGTGAAGCAAACATAGCCATCGTTGAGGTCGTTGAAGCGATAGAACACGTTGTCAAGCTTGTCAAGTTCAGCAAGCGTGAAGTTTATCACTTTTGCCGTGTCAAGCTGAAGGTACGGCATAACGCGTGTGCCTTCCTTCTTTGCCTTCGTAAACATCTTGCTAGACTTCCTTGTTGCGGCATTTGCATCAGCCAACTTTGCCTCAAGAACCTTGCGAGCCTCAGCATTACGCACACGTTCCTTGAGCAGCAATGTGTCGCGCACCCTATCCTTCTCTTCTATCTTGCGATATTGCTTGTTTCGCATCACAGGGCGTATGAACTTATGTATGAACTTTTCGGAATAGCTCATGCTGACATACGCATTGTTCATATACATGATTCCTATGAAAGGCTTGTGCTCCTTGTCTATCTCCGATGTCCAGTAGTCCATGCTCTCATTGGCAAAACGACGCACAAAGATGGTGTTTCCGTTAGGTCCTGTCACGATGTAGCCCTCCACACCATCCTGCTTAGTGCTTCGCCAGTCGCACTCATCTATCAGTTCCTGCATCTGTGCAATGGTAGGCGAATGCCAGCCTCCACCCCACATGAGCTTGGCAGTATCGACCACTTTCTTCTTACCCTTCGTCTCCATAGGTAGCGAGATACCGCTATCTGTCACGCACTCGCCTCCCAAGTTATGGTCAGCCCACAACACGGAAAGTCCCAAATCAACTGGCTTTCCAATAGTACCAATAAGTTCCGTCTCCGTCTTGCATCCTGTCATGTGTGCAAGTATGCCAGCACAAAGAACAATAATAATCTTGTTTGTTTTCATTGTATTCTTGAAGTTTTCCACAAAAGTACGGAATCGTTGCGTCTTTCCACATGCCTCCCCTTACCAACATCCCAATGTGTCCAATATTTGTACATCGCCGTGTCCATTTTTTAGACATCCCATGTTTTGAGAGCAAATTATCGCGCCAAGGCGCAGACGAAGAAAAACAAAGGGAAAACAGATAAAAACAGGAAAAACAGATTTGTATGGTGTTATTGAAAGCATTTCGTAAAATAACCTCAAGGGGTTAAGAACACGGGTAGGGTGTGTGGCGTAGAATAATCCATATATATAATGTGGCGATAAGTCCTTCTGTTTGTCTTTTTACGCTATAATTATTGCTTGTGCAGCATAAAAATGGGGCTGTACCTTGAAAATAAGACGGAATGTGCTAATATGTTTTTGGAAATGCTTAAATTTGCACGATGAAATAACTTCCCCTTTAGGGGAGTTAGAAATTAGGAGTTAAGATTTGGTGAATAAGAAAAGATTGTTCGTTTGTGAAATCACATGTCGGACAGTCTTTCGTAATAACTTCTTTTTTTACAACTTTTAATCTTCAACAAGAACTTAAAAACTTACAAACAAAAGAACTTAAGAACTCAAAATAAAATGAAACGAATAGTAATACTTGGTGCGGCAGAGAGTGGTGCAGGTGCTGCCGTACTTGCTAAGGTAAAGGGATTTGACGTGTTCGTAAGTGACATGTCAAAGATTAAGGGTAATTATAAGGCCCTCCTTGACAGTCATCAGATTGTGTGGGAGGAAGGCAAGCATACAGAGGAACTTATCCTCAATGCTGACGAGGTAATCAAGAGTCCGGGTATTCCAGAGAATGCTCCGATGATTCTCAAGATAAAGGAAAAGAATATTCCTATCATAAGCGAGATTGAGTTTGCTGGTCGTTACACTAATGCAAAAATGATTTGTATCACTGGTAGCAACGGTAAGACTACAACCACTTCGCTCATCTATCACATCCTTAAGCAGGCTGGTTATAACGTAGGTCTTGCTGGTAATATCGGACGAAGCCTTGCACTTCAAGTGGCAGAAGAGAACTTCGACTATTATGTCATAGAGCTTAGTAGCTTCCAACTTGACAATATGTATGACTTCAAGGCTGATATTGCTGTTCTTATGAACATCACGCCTGACCACCTTGACCGTTACGATTTCAAGATGCAGAACTATGTGGACAGCAAGATGCGTATCACACGTAACCAAACAGAAAAGGATGCTTTCGTGTTCTGGAACGATGACCCAATAGTTAGCGAGGAACTCAAGAAGTATGACATCAAGGCTCGTCTCTGTCCATTCTCTGAGTTTAAGGAGAAGGGTGTTATTGGCTACGTAAGCGACAAGACTTTCACTGTGGAGGGCCCAACTCCATTCAACATGGAACAGGAGGAACTTGCCCTTCGTGGTAAGCATAATCTCTATAACTCACTTGCAGCAGGTATCACAGCTGACCTTGCTGGTGTGAGCAAGGAACAGATTCGTAAGGGTCTCAGCGACTTCGCTGGCGTTGAGCATCGTCTTGAGAAGGCAGGTAGGGTTCGCGGCGTTGACTTTGTTAATGACTCAAAGGCAACAAACGTGAATGCTTGCTGGTATGCGCTTGAGAGTATGACTCAGCCTACAGTCCTTATCCTTGGTGGTAAGGACAAGGGTAATGATTACTCCGAGATATTCGACCTCGTGAAGGAGAAGTGCATTGGTCTCGTGTTCCTTGGCGTGGACAACTCAAAGCTTCATGCTGCATTTGACAACTTCGGTATTCCTATTGCTGATGTCAAGAGCATGAAGGACTGCGTGGACGAGTGCTACAAGATGGCTAAGCCGGGCAGTTGCGTACTTCTCAGTCCTTGTTGCGCAAGCTTCGACCTCTTCAAGAACATGGAGGATAGAGGTGAACAGTTCAAGGAGTGCGTGAAGAACTTGTAGGCTCCCATTCCCGACCATCCCCGATGGGTGGAGGTGATTTCCAAGGGAACTAACTTAATTGAGAATCGACAATTGGTTTTGGGGTGGGTATTACATACAATTCCTCATTCCTAATTGCTCATAATATTAAACAAGACAAATGTCATTATCTAACATTCATTTCGGTAGGGTACTGAAAGGTGACAGGGCAGTATGGATGATATTCTTCTTCCTGTGCTGCGTGTCAATCGTTGAAGTATATAGTGCATCAAGCCGTATGACGTTTAGTAGTGGTAACCACTGGGCACCGCTGCTTAACCAGTTCACGTTCTTGGTGGCTGGCTTCATCATAGTACTTGTGCTTCACTATGTGCCTTGCAGTAAGTTGAACTGGGTAGCCCCGTTCTTCTGGCCGATAAGCATGTTCCTATTGATACTTACCACGTTTGGTTCGGGCGGCTCGTTGAACGGTACTCATCGTTGGACTCAGATATTTGGTGTGAGTCTTCAGCCGTCAGAGCTTGTCAAGGGAGCCATGGTCTTTTGGACTGCGCTTGTGCTTGCAAGAACTCAGACGGTTAGGAGGTTGGATAGTGGCAAGATAATATCCGGGGCGGTTAAGGGACCGACACCTGCAAGACCGTTCTGGTTCATAGTTGTTCCTCTTTCTATTTCTTGCCTCGTCATCTTTAAGGATAATGTCTCCACAGCCGTGATGCTCTTTACGGTAATATTCGTGATGATGGTTATCGGAAAGATTTACTGGGTTTACCTGCTGAAGTTGGCAGGAACGCTGGTTGTCTTGGGAGGTGTGGTACTCTTTAGTATCATGACTCTTCCTGATGAGGTGGTGGAAAAGGTTCCTGGACTTGATCGTACGCTTACGGTGAAACATCGTATTCAGCGATTTGACGAGGATAAGGCTGCCTTTGGTTCGGAAGAATGGAAAAAACAACAGCTTGAGGACAAGAACTCGCAGAGTACATACGCCAAGGTGGCTATTGCCAACTCCAACGGTATAGGTTTGTGGTTCGGTAACTCAGTACAGCGTGACTTCCTTCAGCATGCAGAGTCGGACTTCATTTATGCCATTATCATCGAGGAGTCTGGCGTAATAGGTGCGTTGGTTGTTATGTTGCTTTATCTCTTCCTTTTCATGAGAACAGGCAAGATTGCACAGAAATGTCGTAAGTTCTTCCCAGCCTATCTCGTCATAGGACTCGGACTTATGATGACCTTGCAAGCCCTTGTGAATATGGCGGTTGCTGTAGGTGCGATACCTGTCACGGGACAGACTTTGCCGTTTATCAGTCGAGGTGGTACGTCCATTATTGTGACGAGTTTCTATTTTGCTGTAATCTTGAGTGTCAGCAGATATGCAGATGCTGCCCAATTGGCAGAAAAATCTACCGAGCCAATGGTGGAAGGAGAGACAACGGAGTATGCATCGGAGGGAAATATGTCATAAAAACATATTATTTGAGAAAAAATATGCACTTAATTGCAAATAGTGGGGCAAAAGCACTTTTGTCCCACTATTTTTTTGTAAATTTGTGACGTAAATAGACTAAAAGTAAAGTAATTGACGCGTATGGAAAATAAAGAACCGTTAAGGGTTATAGTCAGCGGTGGAGGAACAGGTGGTCATATCTTCCCTGCTGTTTCTATCGCAAACGCAATAAAGAATATCGAGCCAAGTGCTGAGATACTCTTCGTGGGAGCACAAGGCAGAATGGAAATGCAGAGAGTTCCTGCAGCAGGATATGAAATAAAAGGCCTTCCCGTTCGTGGTCTCATCCGCCCTCTTTGGAGCCCTAAGAACATCGGTGTCATGATGGACTTCTTCAAGAGCAAGAATATGGTTAAGCAGATTATCCGTGACTTCAAGCCACAGGTTGCTGTCGGTGTTGGTGGATATGCTTCTGCTCCTACTCTTAATGCTGCTCACGCCATGGGCATCCCTTGTCTTATCCAGGAACAGAACAGCTACGCTGGCGTGACAAACAAGTCGCTTGCCAAGAAGGCAGAGAAGGTTTGTGTGGCTTACAGTGGCATGGAACGATTCTTCCCAGCAGACAAGATTATCATGACAGGTAACCCTGTTCGTCAGAATCTTCTTAATGCAAGCATCAGCAAGGATGAGGCTATCAAGAGTTTTGGTCTTGAACCAGGTAAGCGTACAGTTCTTATCATCGGTGGTAGCCTTGGCGCACGTACCGTAAATGAGAGTGTACTTAGCCATCTTGAGGAGATTCGTGAGAGCGATGTCCAGTTTATTTGGCAGACAGGTAAGTATTATAGCGAAAGCATACATCAGTCACTCTCAAAGGTGGATACTATTCCAAACCTTTATGTGACAGACTTCATCTCAAGCATGGATAATGCTTACGCTGCAGCAGACCTCGTAATCTCTCGTGCAGGTGCAAGCTCAATCTCAGAACTTTGTCTACTTGAGAAACCTTCAATCCTTGTTCCTTCGCCTAATGTGGCAGAGGATCACCAGACAAAGAATGCGCTTGCCCTTTCAACAAAGGATGCTGCACTCTTCGTGAAGGATTCAGAAGCTGTTAGCAATCTTATTCCGTTGACACTAAAGACTGTCGTGGATGATGCAAAGCTCAAGTCTCTTGGCGAGAATGCAGGCAAGCTTGCTTTCAAGGATTCTGCTGATGTGATAGCAAGAGAGGTTATTAAGCTTGCGAGAAAAGGTTAATCAGTCTCAAGATTTCAAATCTTTTATTTATGCTTCTGGGGTATGTGCACTGGACGCATAAATTTGATAAATAAATTCAATAAAACTTCATTTACTCCGTGGTAAAGTCAGTATATTTCGTAGGCGCTGGTGGTATTGGAATGAGCGCACTTGTACGTTACTTCCTTAGCTCTGGCTACAATGTAGGTGGTTATGACAAGACACCAAGCGAACTTACAGAAAAACTTATAGAAGAGGGTGCACAGATTCACTATGCTGAGGACGTCGACAGTATTGCACCATGTTTCAAGGATAAGGAGACAACTCTCGTGGTTTACACTCCTGCCATCCCAGCAGAGCATAAGGAACTTGTTTATTTCAAGGAGAACGGCTTCGACGTTCAGAAGCGTGCTCAGGTACTCGGTTTCCTTACTCAGGAACATAAAGGACTTTGTGTGGCAGGTACACATGGAAAGACAACAACGTCTTCAATGGCTGCCCACATCCTTCATCAGAGTCATGTTGACTGCAACGCCTTCCTTGGCGGTATTACTAAGAACTATGGTACAAACTATATTCTTTCAAAGGATAGTGACTATGTAGTCATCGAGGCAGACGAGTTTGACCGTTCATTCCATTGGCTCCGTCCTTATGCTACGGTTATCACGGCTACTGATGCCGACCATCTTGATATTTACGGAACAAAAGAGGCTTACCTCGAAAGTTTCCGTCACTATACAACACTTATTCAGCCGGGTGGCGCACTCATCATCCACAAGGGACTTGAGATGAAGGCAGACCCACAGGCAGGTGTTAAGGTTTATGATTATTCACGTACTGAGGGTGACTTCCATGCTGAGAACATCCGCATTGGTGGAGGAGAGATATTCTTCGACTTCGTCACTCCAAAGGGAACAATCAAGGATATCCAACTTGGCGTACCTGTAAGCATCAACATTGAGAATGGTATTGCAGCCATGGCTCTTGCACAGCTTGCTGGTGCTACTGACGAGGAGATACGTGAGGGAATGCGCACGTTTGCTGGTGTTGACCGTCGCTTCGACTTCAAGGTCAAGAATGACAAGGTTGTCTTCCTCAGCGACTACGCTCACCATCCAAATGAGATTGACCAGAGCATCCGCTCTATTCGTGAACTCTATCAGGACAAGAAGATTGCTGCCATTTTCCAGCCTCACCTCTACACTCGTACTCGTGACTTCTACAAGGAATTTGCAGCAGCCCTTTCACTTCTTGACGTTGTTTATCTCTGTGACATCTATCCTGCTCGTGAACTTCCTATTCCAGGAATCACTTCAAAGATTATCTACGACAACCTCAGCGCAGGATGCGAGGGACATCTTATCCATAAGGAAGATATCCTTGGCATAGCAGAGAAGGGCGACTTCGACGTACTTATCTCACTTGGAGCTGGTGATATCGAGAACTATGTTCCTGAGATTGCGGAGATATTGAAGAAGAAGTAAAAGACTTGACCTTCCCCCAGTCTCCTCTCTTTCAGGGCGGGGAGTAGTTACCAAGGGGGGGCAATAATGTAATTGATAATTGACAATTGAGAATTGATAATTAGTTTTGAGAGAAGTGGAACATTTAAATCCTCATTACTGATTTCTCATTCCTCATTCCTAATTAAATAATATAGAAAGAATGTCAAAAGCTAAGAAGATTGCTAAGATTGTTTTGGTGACTATTCTGCTTCTTGCAGTAGTAGGTTACCTCTCTTTCTATATGTTTTGCGAGTCGAAAGCTAATCCTGACATCCGTTGCACAGGCGTGGAACTCGTGATGGATGGTGATGGCTGTTCTCCTTTCGTCAACCAGAAGGATGTGGATGACATCCTCAACAAGAATCATCTCACTCCTACGGGATGTATGATGAGGGAGATTGATACCAAGAACATTGAGACTTACGTGGCAAAGAATCCTTTTGTTAAGGAGGTTAATTGTTTTAAGTCATCAACGGGAAAGGTAATCGTGAAGGTGGTACAACGTACTCCTGTTGTTTATGTCTTGCCAGAGGATAAGGAAGGCTATTTCCTTGATGAGACTGGTGCGGTGATACCGAACAATAGATATGTGAGTAACATCGTTGTTGCCACGGGTGTGATAGATGAGAAGTATGCCAAGAACGAGTTGCTTCCTTTCGCTCTCTTCCTCCAGGGAAATGAGTTCTGGAACAACCAGATTGAGCAGATAAATGTTGTCCTCGACAAGAAGCACCGTAGGGTGGTGGAACTTGTCCCACGAGTGGGTGACCAGATTATCTATCTCGGAAGGATGAAGAACTTTGAAGACAAGCTGCATCGTATGAAGGTATTCTACGACAAGGCGTCCGGAGTTGTTGGTTGGGGAAAATATTCCAAATTTAATCTTGAATACGATAATCAATTAATCTGTACTAAACATAAGACAGACTCTAAGAATTAACCTTGGGCTGTGTGCCTTGTGGCTGGTTGTTAGAATTTGTTATAAGCAGTAATAACTTATTATGGCGGATAAAGACTTTATAGTTGCAATTGAATTAGGTTCATCCAGAATCTCAGGTATTGCTGGAAAGAAGAAAGATGGTGTCATGCAGGTTGTCGCATACGCAGAGGAGAATCCTGTGCAGTGTGTGCAGCGTGGTGTTATCTTGAACATCGAAAAGACATACCAAAGCATAAACTCTATTATAACTAAGCTTGAGGGTACCATCAAGGCACCTATTGCGCGTGTGTACGTAGGTGTGGCTGGTCAGTCTGTACGTTCGTACAGAAACACTATCAAGCGTAATATGGTTACTCATAGTTATATTACTGCTGAGTGTATAGAGGGTATCCGTAAAGAGAGCTACGACATTCCTTTCTCTGAGTGTCAGGTGCTCCAGAACTTCCCACAGGACTTCGTGGTTGATTCCAACCTCGTGCCAGAGCCTGTTGGTATCATGGGTACTAATATAGAGGGTGACTTCATCAACGTAATAGCTAATAAGAAGCTCCTTAACAACATCACTACTACCTTTGATGCTACAAAGGTGAAGATAGCTGACGTGCTCCTCGCTCCTTATGAGTTGTGTGAGCAGGTTCTTACTGATATTGAGAAGCGCAGTGGTTGTGCCGTTGTTGACCTTGGTGCAGAAACGACTACCATTGTTGTTTACAAGAACAAGGTGATTCGTTTCCTTGCTACCCTCCCAATTGGTATGAACTGCATCAACAAGGACCTTTCTGCCATCTCACTCTTCGATGACGAGGCAGAGACCGTTAAGTGCATGTATGCTGATGCCTTCCCTTCATCTTCGGAGGCAGAGAAGGAACCACAGACATTCGTCACTAACGTGGGAACACAGATTAGTGTTGATGTTATCCGTACGGTTATTGATGCTCGTCTCACAGAGATTATCGCAAATGTAAACAATCAGCTTGAGCGTTCTGGCTATGCTGACAAGCTCCTTGCAGGTCTTGTACTTGTGGGTGGTGGTAGCCAGATTAAGAATATTGAGGTTGCATTCCAGAATGCCACTAAGGTGGAGAAGGTACGTATTGCAAACTCTGTTGACGTACTTATTCAGAAGGCTTCTGGCATGGGCAACCCTGCCATCTTTGAGACTCCAGTTGGTCTTTCAGTCCTTTCTCTTCTCCTTGCAGGTAAGGAGAACTGTGCTGGCGATAGCAAGGAAGAAGCTCCAACTCCTCAGCCAGACCTCATCGCACAGATGGAGCATGAGGCAGAGCGCGAGAAGATTAAGAAAGAACAGGAGGAGCGCGATAAGGCAGACATGCAGTGTGCCATTGAGTTTGACGGTATCAAGAACAAGATACGTGCCCAGTACGAGACTGTGATGAAGACCCTTGAGGAGGTAAAGAACCACGGCAACGACAAGAAGGTGCGTGAGGCTGCCGAGAAGGTGTGCGACTCTGCACTCAGCGTTCTCACAGAGGACTTCCAGCAGCATGTTGACACACTCTCTTCAAAGGACAAGTACAAGCTGAGTGCTGCCGAGGGAACACAGCTTGCCCAGAAGCTTCGTGACGTAACAGGTAAGCTTCGTGATGCTGTTGCAAAGGCAAAGGAAGACAACAAGTTCTTCTCACGCATCGGTAGGTTTATCTCAGATATAGTATCAGAATAATGTCTTATAAGTATTAAAAGGTAGTAAAGAGACTAATGACTTGCTCCTTTTTACTTCCTATAACTACTTAATAAAAAATATATACAATGGACGAACAGAATAATGGTATCGCAGAGTTTACGTTTCCTGCGAATGTTCCAAACAATTCATCGCCTAATATAATAAAGGTAATAGGTGTAGGCGGTGGTGGCGGTAATGCTGTTAACCACATGTACAATGAGGGTATCCACGACGTTACCTTCGTTGTATGTAACACAGATAATAAGGCTCTTCAGGACTCACCTGTGCCTCACAAGATTCAGCTCGGTTCTGAGGGACTCGGTGCGGGAAACCGACCAGAGCGTGCCCGCAAGGCTACTGAGGAATCAATCGAAGCTGTCAAGAACATGCTCAACGACGGCACAAAGATGGTGTTCATCACAGCTGGAATGGGTGGTGGTACTGGTACAGGTGCTGCTCCTCTCATTGCCAAGACAGCAAAGGAGATGGGCATCCTTACAGTGGGTATCGTAACAATCCCATTCAAGTGGGAAGGTGTCAAGAAGATAGACCAGGCACTCGACGGAGTGCAGGAGATAAGCAAGAACGTGGATGCACTTCTCGTAATCAACAACGAGCGTCTCCGTGAGATTTATCAGGATTTCACTGTAGTCAAGGCATTCGCCAAGGCTGATGACACGCTCTGTAATGCAGCACGTTCCATTGCCGAAATCATCACCATGCACGGTATCATCAACCTCGACTTCAATGACGTGAGCACAGTGCTCAAGGATGGTGGAGTTGCCATTATGAGCTCTGGTTATGGTGAGGGCGAAGGACGTGTGACAAAGGCTATTCAGGATGCACTCAACTCACCACTCCTCAACAATAGCGATATCTACAACTCCAAGAAGATTCTTCTCCGTATCTCATTCCCTGGTGACGAGACAGACGGTGGAGCACTCATGATGGAGGAGATGAACGAGGTACACGAGTTCATGGACAAGATACAGAACAAGGATGTGGAGACTAAGTGGGGACTCTCCGTTGACCAGTCGCTCAAGGACAAGGTCAAGGTGACAATCCTTGCCACAGGCTTCGGCATCGAGAACATCGACTCAGAGGAACTCGGACAGCGCTTCAAGTCAAAGGCTGAGAAGGTTCTTACTCCAGAGGAGGCAGAGGCACAGGCTGAGAAGGCAGCTCTCCGCGGTCAGTACTACGGTGAGGACAAGAAGGGCGGTTCAATCCGTCGTCCTGTCTATTCATACCTTTTCAAGGACGAAGACTTGGACAATGACGACATCATCAGCATGGTGCAGTCATCACCAACATACAAGAGAACGAAGGAGACTCTCCGTCAGTTCAATGAACGTCCGGGTGCACCAGTACCAGAGGACAAGCCACTCACAGCTGGCGGTGTCAAGTCAATAGAGTTCTAAACTCTTGCATGCTGTATGTTTCCTCATACTCATTCCTACTGAGTGAGCGACATTGCGGAACATACATTAAGGTAAAACCAACTTGACTAAATACTATTATAACCAACTCGTAGGGGGCAGGCAGCGATGCTTGTCCCCTAATCGTGTTTAAACAGTCAAGTTTGATACATGGAGTTTACATATTACGTATTAGATTGATGATTTTCATTATCACACATCAATATGTTCGATTTTTCTCTTGAAAAGTGTGGTTGGATAAAACAGTATGTTTACATTTGCCACGTTGATAGTTTGATTCACTCAAACGATACGCATAGATTAAATGATTGATGCGTATAGATTGATTAAACGATACGTATAGATTAAATGATTGATGCGTATAGATTGACTAAACGATACGTATAGATTAAATGAACGATGCGTATGGTTGTTTCGGATAAAGTACATCAAGTGCTATCGTCGAAACGAATCAAGTGCTATTGACGATGCATATAAACTGCTCCGACAGTCTAAGATAATCGGTCTGTTAGCCTAAGAAAACCGACTCGTTATTTTAAGATATTCACTCAAACTACAAGCGATGTCAGAGCGTTTTATCCTTATTGTTACTATCATTTTATTTGTTTGAACCGACCCTGTTGAAGATTATAACTGGTTCAGGCAATAAATATAAATCAAGATATTGAAACCTGTCATTGCGACAGATAGTATTAATTAACTCTATTGTATCACTTTTTACTTAAATTTTCTATTATGATTTATTTGGTTAAGAAAAAGGGTGTTAACCCGCTGACGAAAACTGAATTGTTTTACCCTAAGTGGACACGTCAGACAACTGTGAACGAGACACAACTTGCAAAGCGCATGGCTCGTGGCTCCACATTTTCAATTGGTGAGGTAAGCGGTGTGTTTGCCGATTTCCCTCAGTGCATCTTCGATGAGTTGCTCAGCGGAAACGCTGTCAGCATTGATGGTCTTGGAACGTTCAAATTGAAGGTTTCAGGCAAGAGTCAGCTCAAGAAGGAGGAAGTTACCAGTCAGGGTGCTACAATCTCGGTTGTCTTTGACCCTTCCGATGAGCTTACGTCTCGTCTCAATGACGAAAAGGAGTTCCGCTTCGTCGAGGTTCCTACCAAGGACGGAAAGCAGGATGCTGAGGAAGATGACAACAACACAACCCCTCCTGACGATAATGGCGGAGGCGATGACAATGGTGGCGGTGGCTTCTAATCTGTAGCCCTTACTACAGTAACATGAGAGCAGGACGTTTCCCCTTACTATGGAAACGTCCTGCTTGTCTGTTCTTATTGTGTACCGGTGTTTTGTTTTATTGCTGCGAAGAGTGTTCAAATAAACATTAAAGGTGGTATGAACGGAAGAGTTCGTACCACCTTTTTATATAGTGAGAGCTATACGCTATTTGGAATGATTGTTATCGTCCAGCGTTGTATATGCTCTGAGGTTATCGGATTGCGTTGGCAATGTCAGCTGGGGCAACCATCTGCTGCTCGCCAGTAATCATGTTCTTGAGGTTTACCTTGCCCTCTGCCATCTCGCTTTCACCTACGATTGCAACGAATGGGATGTTCTTGGCATTGGCGTATGACATCTGCTTCTTCATCTTGGCAGCGTCTGGGTAAATCTCTGCACGGATACCTGCCTTGCGCACCTCTGCGAGGATAGGGAGGCAGAAGTCTGCCTCTGCTTCGCCAAAGTTGACGAAGAGGAGCTGTGTGGCGTTGACAGCCTCCTTTGGGTAAAGGTCGAGCTGGTTGAGTACGTCGAAGATACGGTCTGCACCGAATGAGATACCCACACCACTGAGTCCTGGCATACCGAATATACCTGTGAGGTTGTCGTAGCGTCCACCACCAGTGATAGAGCCAATCTGTACGTCGAGAGCCTTAACCTCGAAGATGGCACCTGTGTAGTAGTTGAGACCACGTGCGAGTGTGAGGTCAAGCTCTATCTCGTTGTTGAGGCTTGTGAGCTTTGAAAGGATATATTCGCTTTCCTCTACACCCTTGAGACCAATCTCGCTGTCCTTGAGTACCTCCTTCATTGTGGCAAGCTTCTCTGCGTTTGTACCGGAAAGCTTGATGATAGGCTGGAGTTTCTCAATGGCGTCAGCAGGTATGCCGTCGTTGGCAAGTTCCTCGTTGACTGCGTCAAGACCAATCTTGTCGAGCTTGTCGATGGCTACTGTGATGTCAACAATCTTGTCTGCCTGTCCAATCATCTCTGCAATACCTGTGAGAATCTTGCGGTTGTTAATCTTGATGCATACACGTACACCGAAACGAGTGAAGACTGTATCGACAATCTGCATAAGTTCAACCTCATTGAGGAGTGACTCTGAACCTACGACGTCGGCATCACACTGGTAGAACTCGCGATAGCGACCCTTCTGTGGACGGTCAGCACGCCATACTGGCTGAATCTGGTAACGCTTGAAAGGAAGTGTGAGTTCCTCGCGGTGCTGAACGACGAAACGTGCGAAAGGCACTGTGAGGTCGTAGCGGAGACCTTTCTCACAGAACTTGCTTGCAAGCTTGAGTGTGCTTGTGTTAGCCACCTCGTCAGCAGTCATTCCGTGGAGGAAGTCGCCTGAGTTAAGAATCTTGAAGAGGAGCTTGTCGCCCTCCTCGCCGTACTTACCCATGAGAGTTGAGAGGTTCTCCATTGCTGGAGTCTCAATCTGCTGGAAGCCGTAGAGAGCATACACATCCTTAATGGTGTTGAATATGTAGTTACGCTTTGCCATCTCTACTGGTGAGAAGTCGCGTGTACCTTTTGGAATACTTGGTTTCTGTGCCATAAAAAATTAAAAATATAATGGATGGCCCCCTCCTAACCTCCCCGTGGGGGAGGAAAATGACAGATGGGGCGTTGTTAGTTTTTTTAAGAAATTACCCGGATGGTTCTCCCTCCCCATAGAGGGGGAGGGCTGGGGAGAGGGTCTTCTTAGAACATCTTAGCCACTCTCTCTATTCCTGCAACAAGTGCGTCAACCTCTTCCTTTGTGTTGTAGAGCCCGAAGCTTGCACGTACCGTTCCCTCGATGCCGAGACGACGCATGAGAGGCTCTGCGCAATGGTGACCTGTGCGTACTGCTATGCCAAGACGGTCGAGGAGAGTACCCATGTCAAGGTGATGGATGTCGCCGACAAGGAAACTGATGACAGCATCCTTATGGCTTGCCGTACCTATGAAGCGCATACCGTCAATTTGGCTCATACGTTCCATGGCGTAGCGTGTCAGTTCCTGCTCATGGGCGTAAATGTTGTCCATGCCGAGTGACGAAACATAGTCGAGTGCCTTTGCAAGTGCGTGGGTTGCCACATAGTCTGGTGTTCCTGCCTCAAACTTATAAGGAAGCTCGTTGTATGTTGTTTTCTCAAATGATACGTTCTTTATCATTTCGCCACCACCTTGGTAAGGAGGAAGCTTGTCAAGCCACTCTTCCTTTCCATATAGTACGCCTACACCGGTAGGACCATATATCTTGTGGCCAGAGAATGCGAAGAAGTCGCAGTCAAGCTCCTGCATATCCACCTTAAAGTGTGGCGTGCTTTGTGCACCGTCAATAAGGACTGGCACGTTGTGCTCATGTGCTATGCGTATGATGTCCTTGACAGGATTGACCGTACCGAGTACGTTGCTCACGTGAGCACAGCAAACGAGTTTGGTATGCTCGTTGAACATCTCCTCAAAGCTCTGTCCCTTGAGGCAGCCCTCTTCTGGTGTTAGTGGGCAAAGCTCACCATTGTCTGTCATAGGTATGACACGAAGCGTGGCGCCCTTGCGTTCGCATAACATCTGCCAAGGCACGATGTTGGAGTGGTGCTCCATTGTGCTGACAATTATCTCGTCGCCTTCATGTATGAATGCCTCACCAAAGGAGAATGCAAGTAGGTTGATGCTCTCTGTTGTACCGCGAGTGAAAAGAATCTCATTGGTACTCTTTGCATTGATAAATGAACGTACTGTCTCACGGCTTGCCTCGTGGAGGTCTGTTGCCTGTTGTGACAGGAAATGTACACCACGATGTACGTTGGCATTTACATTATAGTATTCATCCACCATAGCTTCTACCACACAGCGTGGTTTCTGTGTGGTAGCTCCATTGTCCAGATAGACGAGTGGACGGTTATATATCTTGCGTGATAGGATTGGGAAATCCTCACGAACCTTGGTTATATCGTACATTGTTTCTTTGTTAGAAATTAGTAATTAGTAATGAGTAATAGCCATTCGGCCCATATAACGCTAACTAGTTAATACTAAATTGTCATTATTAAAAGCCATTCGGCCCACATGAGGCTAACTAGTTATTACTAATTACTAATTACTCATTTCTCATTATTTACAGAGTCTGCAATCATCACATTTCTCAAGTTCGCCACGGAAACGCTTCTCAACCTTGACAAAGAGTTTGTCACGAAGAGGCTGAAGTTGTATCTGGTCGATGACCTGACCCATGAAAGCGTTCTTGAGAAGCATACGTGCTTCTTCCTCAGGCACACCTCTCTGTCGCATATAGAAGAGAGCCGTCTCGTCCATGACACCTACTGTAGAGCCGTGGGCACATTTCACGTCGTCAGCGTATATCTCAAGCATAGGTTGAGTGAACATACGAGCGTCGGCTGATGCACACAGGTTAGAGTTGGTTTCGTGGCTCACGGTCTTCTGTGCATCCTTCTCTACAAGAATCTTACCAGCAAAAGCTCCTACTGACTTGTCATCTACGACGTACTTGTATAGTTCGTTGGATGTACAGTTAGGTACACGATGGTCGATGAGAGTATTGTTGTCAATACGCTGGCTTCCACCTGCTATGGCGCAACCGTTGAGTGTTACCTCGGAGTTCTCGCCTTTGAGTACCACGTCGCAGAGGTTGCGTGTCTGACCGTTGTAGAGTGTTATGCTATTATGCTTGACCGTACAGTCGCGCTCCACATTTATATATACATTGGAGAATCGGCTACAGAGTGGGGTTGTCTCCTCTATCTCGTAGATGTCGAGGTGGCTGTTATCCTTGCAGAAAATCTCCATGACCTGTGTCGTGAGGAAGCGTTGCTTGTCCTCGGCATGGTCATTCATTATGATGGTAGCTTCTGCTCCTTGCTCAAGAATGACCAAGACACGGCGGTTCACCATTGTTGAAGTGTTGCCGCGAAGCCAGTTGTCAACCTGTATAGGGTCTTCGGCTCTCGTGTTTCTTGGCACGTAAATGACCAAGGCATCATGTGCAATGGCAGTATTGAGGGCTGTGATGCCGTCATTATTATCTGCTATTGTGTTGTAGTATGCTGATAGGTCTATTGGTGACTCGGCAAGACGGAAGATGTACTTTGAAGGCTTAACCTCAAGTGTGTTGAGCGACACACCATAGTTAGGCGCGAAATAAGCATCCACGTCCGTGTACTTATATCGCTCCACCTTCTTGGAAGGAAATCCCACCTTCTCAAACGAAGCGAATGCGGCATCACGAACATTGTTCATAATGTCGCAACTCTTCTGCTTGATAAGGTTGCTTACCTCACCATAGAGTTCTATATATTGCTGTTCACTTTTCATAATTTGAGTTTTTGAGTACCGAGCTCGGTACTCATTATGGAATTAGATGGAAGCAAGTTCTGCCTTAATCCAGTCGAATCCTTCGTTCTCAATCTTGAGTGCGAGGTCTGGTCCACCAGTCTTTACAATCTTGCCGTCGATAAGTACGTGTACGATGTCTGGCTTGATGTAGTCAAGAAGACGCTGGTAGTGTGTGATGACCATGGCGCTTGTCTCTGAAGTGCGAAGCTTGTTGAATCCTTCGGCTACGATACGGAGGGCATCTACGTCAAGACCTGAGTCTGTCTCGTCGAGGATGCAGAATGTAGGTTCGAGCATAGCCATTTGGAATATCTCGTTACGCTTCTTCTCACCACCAGAGAATCCTTCGTTAACGGAACGATTCATGAGCTTCTGGTCTATCTCAACGAGCTTGCGCTTCTCACGCATAATCTTGAGGAAGTCTGTTGACTTGAGTGGTTCCTCACCCTTAGCCTGACGACGTGCATTAACAGCGGCACGCATGAAGTTAGTCATGCTCACTCCCGGAATCTCTATAGGAGTCTGGAATGACATGAATATACCTTCGTGTGCACGTTCCTCTGGCTTCATGGCAAGGAGGTCCTTGCCATTAAAAGTGATGCTACCTTCTGTAACCTCATATGCAGGGTTGCCGACGATGACATTAGAGAGTGTTGACTTTCCGGCACCGTTAGTACCCATGACGGCGTGTATCTCGCCATCGTTGATGGTGAGGTCGATTCCCTTTAATATCTCTTTGCCATTAACTGTGGCGTGTAAATTCTTTATTTCTAACATAAAGCCCCCCGACCCCCAAAAGGGGGTGGCCATTCGGTTTGGGGGGAATGGCTTAGTGTTTTCCCCGAATATGCAAACATCTTTTTCAGGATGACTGCCCCCTTCGGGGGTTAGGGGGCTATCCTACTGTTCCTTCGAGACTCACGCTAAGAAGTTTCTGTGCCTCTACGGCGAACTCCATAGGGAGCTTGTTGATGACATCCTTGGCGTAACCATTCACGATGAGTCCTACAGCTTCCTCTGTGGATATTCCTCTTTGGTTACAGTAGAAGAGCTGGTCTTCGTTAATCTTTGAAGTCGTGGCTTCGTGCTCTACTGTGGCTGTATTGTTGTGAATGTCCATATAAGGGAAAGTATGCGCTCCACATTCTGAACCGAGAAGCAGGGAATCACAACTTGAGTAGTTACGTGCACCGTCTGCCTTTGTTCCCACCTTCACAAGTCCACGGTATGAGTTCTGGCTCTTACCTGCACTTATACCTTTAGATATAATAGTGCTTCGTGTGTTCTTGCCGATGTGAATCATCTTGGTACCCGTATCTGCAACCTGATGGTTGTTCGTCACGGCAACAGAGTAGAACTCTGCCTGTGAGTTGTCACCCTGAAGGATGCATGAAGGATACTTCCATGTGATGGCTGAACCTGTCTCTACCTGTGTCCATGAGAGCTTTGAGTTAACGCCACGAAGATGTCCTCTCTTTGTAACAAGGTTAAGGACACCACCTTTGCCATTCTCATCACCTGGATACCAGTTCTGGACAGTAGAATACTTTACCTCGGCATTGTCCATGACCACTATCTCGACGATTGCGGCGTGTAGCTGGTTCTCGTCACGCATAGGTGCGGTACATCCCTCAAGGTAGCTTACGTACGAACCTTCATCGCAGATGATGAGCGTACGCTCAAACTGTCCAGTGTTGCGGGCGTTAATGCGGAAGTATGTCGAAAGTTCCATAGGACAACGAGTGCCTTGTGGAATATATACAAATGAGCCGTCGCTGAACACGGCAGAGTTGAGTGCTGCGAAGTAGTTGTCACGATAAGGGACAACGCTACCAAGATATTGCCTTACAAGGTCTGGATATTCCTTTACCGCCTCGCTGATGGAACAGAATATGATGTTCTTCTCAGCAAGCTTCTCCTTGAAGGTGGTCTTGACAGATACGGAGTCCATGACGGCATCTACCGCCATACCGCTGAGGGCAAGTCGTTCCTCAAGAGGAATGCCTAACTTGTCGAACGTCTTTACGAGTTCTGGGTCAAGCTCCTTCTTCTCTCCGTCTGCGCTCTTCTTTGTTGGGTCGGCATAGTAGGATATGGCTTGGTAGTCAATCTCCGGAAGAGTGAGATGCCCCCATGTTGGCTGTTCCTGAGTAAGCCAGTAGCGATAAGCTTCGAGGCGGAACTCAAGTAACCATTCTGGTTCTCCCTTCTTGGCAGAGATTGTGCGAATCACATCCTCGTTGAGACCCTTGTCTATGATTTCTGTCTGTACATCGGTGGTGAATCCAAATTCATATTTCTTCTCCGCCACCTCACGAACAAACTGGTTCTGTTCACTCATATATGATATACATATTATTCGTCTTCTCCAAAGGCGGAGTCAACGGCTTTATCAACGGCATTTTCAACAGATGTCTTGATGCCTCTCATTGGCTTGGCACCATTGGCTTCTTCCGTAGCATCGGTCACGATGATGATGTCCGGTACTATGAACTGTGCCGTTTGCTTGATGATGTAAAATGATGCTGGACGTTCCTCAAGGTTCTCCGTATGATAACCGCATGAACTCTCGACGAAGTCGTAGAAATTGAATACTGCACTCAAGAGTAGGGTGTAGCTTACAACACCAATGGCAGCACCACATATTCTATTAACAAATCCGAGGTGTACAGACTCAAATGCCTTAGTAAGGAGTGACGCTATCCATCCAAGAACTATTGGTACGAGGAGGAAGATAATCACGAAGGCAAATATCCTGCCTACGCTTGACGAAGTGGAACTTGCAGATGCAAGGAAATCGCCAAAGCCCTTGTAGAGCATAGATGCCAATATAAGTCCGAGAATGACACCACAAAGATGTGCTATCTGCTTAAAAGCACCCTGATAGAAGCCTATGGAGGCTCCTATCAGAAGTACTATCAATATCAATAAGTTCATATTCTTTTGAGTTTGTTAGTTTTTAAGTTTATAAGTTTTTATGTTCTCGCGGAAATACCATCAAGCTAAGAACTTTAAAAAAATCGCTATTCGGTTTCTAATTTCTTATGTTCTCGCGGAAATTGCAATAGAACTAAAAAACTCAAAAACTTACGAACTTACAAACTTAAAAGTCTTACAATTTTGCCTTAACCTCAACCTCTGTGTATGTCTCAAGGATATCACCCTCGCGGATGTCGTTGTAGTTAACGATTGAGATACCACAGTCGAAGTCACGACCAACTTCCTTGACGTCGTCCTTGAAGCGCTTGAGGGCGAGGATTTCACCTGTGTGAACAACGATACCGTCACGAATAACGCGAATCTTGTCTGAACGGTGAATCTTACCATCAGTAACCCATGCACCAGCAACAGTACCGACCTTTGTAATCTTGTAAACCTGACGAACCTCTGCCTGACCTGTGTTCTCTTCCTTGACTGTTGGTGCAAGCATACCCTCCATGGCGTCTGTAATCTGCTCGATACAGTCGTAGATGATAGAGTAGAGACGGATGTCCACACCTGCCTGGTCAGCAAGCTTGCGTGCAGCAGCTGAAGGACGAACCTGGAATCCGATGATGATTGCGTCTGAAGCCTCTGCAAGAGTTACATCGCTCTCTGAGATTGCACCCACAGCCTTGTGGATGACGTTGACCTGAATCTTCTCTGTAGAGAGCTTGATGAGTGAGTCGGAGAGTGCCTCGATAGAACCGTCCACGTCACCCTTGACGATAAGGTTAAGCTCCTTGAAGTCGCCAAGTGCGATACGACGTCCAAGCTCGTTGAGGTCAACACGCTTGAGGGTACGGAGACCCTGCTCGCGCTTGAGCTGCTCACGCTTGTTACAAATCTCACGAGCCTCCTGCTCTGTCTCCATTGTGTGGAATGTATCACCTGCTGTAGGTGCTCCGTTGAGACCGAGGATAACGGCTGGCTCTGCTGGGAGAGCCTGCTGGATGCGCTGTCCACGCTCGTTGAACATAGCCTTGATACGTCCGTAGTGAGTACCTGCGAGTACGATGTCACCCTGATGGAGAGTACCATTGCTTACGAGTACTGTTGCTACGTAACCACGACCCTTGTCGAGAGTTGACTCGATGATTGAACCTGTTGCCTTACGGTTAGGGTTAGCCTTGAGGTCGAGCATCTCAGCTTCGAGGAGTACCTTCTCCATAAGCTCAGCTACTCCGATACCCTGCTTTGCAGAGATTTCCTGACACTGGTACTTACCACCCCAATCCTCCACGAGGAGGTTCATGGCAGCAAGCTGCTCGCGAATCTTATCTGGGTTAGCTCCTGGCTTATCAATCTTGTTGATGGCGAATACCATAGGTACGCCTGCTGCCTGTGCGTGAGCAATAGCCTCCTTTGTCTGAGGCATGATTGCGTCGTCGGCAGCAACGATGATGATGGCGATATCCGTTACCTGAGCACCACGGGCACGCATGGCTGTGAACGCCTCGTGACCCGGAGTATCGAGGAATGTGATGTGACGGCCGTCAGACATCTTCACGTTGTAGGCACCGATGTGCTGAGTGATACCACCAGCCTCACCTGCGATGACGTTTGTCTTGCGGATGTAGTCGAGGAGTGAAGTCTTACCGTGGTCAACGTGTCCCATCACGGTGATGATAGGAGCACGGCTCTCAAGGTCTTCCTCCTTGTCCTCTTCCTCAACGATGGCGTTGGAAACTTCCTCACTCACGTAGTTAGTTGTGAAGCCGAACTCCTCTGCTACGATGTTGATTGTCTCGGCATCAAGACGCTGGTTGATACTTACCATCATACCGATAGCCATACATGTACCGATAACCTTGTTGACAGGTACGTCCATCATAGTGGCGAGGTCACTTACAGTCACGAACTCAGTAAGCTTGAGTACCTTGCTCTCTGCGTTCTCCAACTCTTCCTCCTCAGACATACGCTCGCGTGCTGCGTTACGCTTGTCCTTACGGTACTTGACTGCCTTCTTTTCCTGCTTGGTAGTAAGACGAGCAAGAGTCTCCTTAACCTGCTTTGCTACCTCTTCGTCAGTGAGCTCAACAGGCTTCTGTGGCTGCTTGTTCTTTTTCTTCTTGCCCTGGTTAGGCTGGTTAGCGTTGCCGCCACCGTTGTTGTTCTTATTCTTGCCTTGGTTTGGCTGGTTGGCGTTATTGTTGTTGCCACCGCCACCATTATTGTTCTTTTTCTTCTTGCCCTGGTTCTGCTGGCTCTGCTCCTTTGCAGCAGCTTCAACGTCCACGCGCTGGTTGTTCATACGGTTACGCTTCTTCTTCTCACCGTTCTCACCGTTCTTCTCGTTGCGCTCCTTCTTCTTCTCTGCCTTGCTCTTGCGGTCAGGGCGAGTCTTTGAGTTGAGGCTTGAGAGGTCGATGAATCCAACCTGCTTGAACTGTACGCTTGGCTCCTGTGGTGCAGAGAGACGGTAAACGCCGTCCTCAGTCATCTCAAGACGGTCGCTTACGCTCTTCTTTGTCTTGTCTGACTCAGGTGCAGGAGTGACAGTAGCAACTGGAGTTGCCTCTGGCTTTGTTTCTTTAACTGCGGCAGGTGCCTCTTTTGCAACTTCCTTCACAGCTTCCTTGACTACTTCAGTAGCCTTGGCAGGAGCAGGTGCCTGAGCCTTCTCCTCCTCAGCCTTCTTGCCGTCGTTGATGTTGCCGACAACCTTGAGCTGAAGCTTCTGCTTCTCAGCGTTGAGACGGAAAATCTCCTGTTCCTTGCGGAGCTTCTCCTCGCGGTTCTTCTCCTTGAGTTCCTTCTTTTCCTGCTTCTCACGCTCCTTGCGCTCAAGAATCTTCTGCTGAGTCTCGTCATGCTTGTTCTTGTCGTCGCCGAAAGCACTCATAAGCAACTTGTATTGCTCATCCGTGATCTTTGCGTTAGGGCTGGCGTCCTCAAGAGCCTGTCCCTTCTTCTGTAGGAATTCTGCCACGGTGTTGATTCCTACATTGAGTTCCTTTAATGCTTTATTTAGTCTTACTGCCATCTTTTCTTGTTTAGTGTTTAGTGTTTAGAGTTTAGAGACCTTTACTGTTAAGCCAAATCGTGTTGGGGTTTAATGAGTGAATAGAGTAAAGTCTCTCAACTCTAAGCACTCATCTCTCATCTTTCATAAGAGATTATTGTTCAAACTCTGCACGGAGAATATTGAGGACGTCGTCCACAGTGTTCTCTTCGAGGTCTGCCTTGGCGATAATCATGTCGCGTGGAGCGTTGAGTACGCTCTTGGCAGTTTCGAGGCCAATGCCCTTGATGGCGTCGATAATCCACTCGTCGATTTCGTCCTTGAACTCATCGAGGAGGATATCCTCTTCGTCTGGCTGGCTACCGTCAAGCTCACGGAATACGTCGATAGTGTAGTCTGTGAGCATACTTGCGAGCTTGATATTGTGTCCGTTCTTACCGATGGCAAGAGAAACCTGATCTGGCTTGAGGTAAACCTCTGCCTTCTTGTTCTCGTCGTCGATGACGATTGACTCTGTACGTGCAGGGCTAAGTGCACGCTGGATGAAGAGCTGGAGGTTGTTAGCATAGTTGATAACGTCGATGTTCTCGTTGCAAAGCTCGCGAACGATACCGTGGATACGGCTACCCTTCACACCGACGCAGGCACCAACGGCGTCAATACGCTCGTTGTAGCTCTCAACGGCAATCTTTGCACGCTCACCAGGGATACGCGCAATCTTGCGTACTGTGATGAGTCCGTCGTTGATTTCTGGGATTTCGTTCTCAAGAAGTCTCTGGAGGAACTCAGGTGCAGTACGGCTGAGGATAATCTTTGGGTTGTTGTTGAGGTTATCCACACGGAGAACGACGGCACGAGCAGTCTCACCCTTGCGGAAGTAGTCGCCTGGAATCTGCTCTGACTTTGGAAGGAGAAGCTCGTTACCCTCGTCGTCGATGAGGAGAGTCTCACGCTTCCATACCTGATAAACCTCACCACTTACGATAGTACCAACCTTGTCGATGTACTTGTTGTAGAGGTTGTCGTGCTCAAGGTCAAGGATTTTGCTTGCCATAGTCTGACGGAGTGTGAGGATGGCGCGGCGACCGAAGTCTGCGAAGTTTACCTTCTCACTCACGTCCTCGCCAATCTCGAAGTCTGCGTCAATCTTCTGAGCATCTGAAAGGCTGATTTCAGCGTTCTCGTTCTGTACCTCGCCATCTGCTACAACCACGCGGTTGCGGTAGATTTCGAAGTCACCCTTGTCTGGGTTCACGATAACGTCGAAGTTCTCATCTGAACCGAATGTCTTCTGTAATACGCTACGGAATGAATCCTCGAGAACGCTGACGAGGGTTGCTCGGTCAATGTTCTTTGTCTCCTTGAAGTCCTTGAAGGTGTCAATCAAGTTTACCTGTTCTTCTTTTTTCTTTGCCATTATATTTTAGTTTTAATTTTTATTCTTGTTTTGGTAAAATGCCGTACACGGCATTTTGTTTGTTAGAATATTTTTCTCTTGCCTTTCCAAGGAAAAATTAGGGAACCTTTAGGGAACCTTAACGAAGGATTTCCGGAGGCTCTCGCTGGGAAAAATATTCTGCCAGACTTGTTATTTGAAGTCGATTATGCTCTTAACCCACTTTACGTCAGAGTAAGCATACTTCTTTTCTACCTCGACAAGCTGAGGACGTTTCTTGCCTTCAACCTTCTGCTTCTCCTGTACGAGTACGCTGAATCCGTTCTCGTCTGCCTCCTTGAGGCATCCTTCCATCTTGATGCCGTCGGCTGTGAGAAGCTCCACGTCGTAGCCGATGTTGTTAATGTATTGCTGTACCACCTTGAATGGCTGGCCTATTCCGGCAGAGCCTACTTCAAGTTCAAAGTCCTCAACCTCACGGTCAAAGTGCTCTTCGATGAACTTGCTGAGTTCACAGCAGTCCTCAATCCATACACCATCCTTGTGGTCAATCTCAACCGTAATCTTGTTCTGGTCGTCCACGTTGGCGTCAACGAGGAAATATTCCTTACCTGAAAGCCACTCAAGTGCTAACTCCTTTACTTTGTTTTTGTCGATCATAGAAATTCGTAAAAATAACTTTTGATAAGATAAGTCGGATTCCAATCGGCTGTCTTGCCTCCTGAAATTATTGTTTGAAATCAGAACCCGACGTAAGTTCTTAAAATTAGAGAGAGGGAACTTTGCAGCCCCCTCTCCTTTTCTACGCTGCAAAATTACGAATAATATTCTTAATTACAAAAAAATGTGAGGATTTAAACCATTTTTTATTGTAAATATCTAACTTTTGCTCGATTTATCGCATAAATAATAAAAAAAATGCTATTTTTGCACAAGATAAAAGAATAAAAAATGATTTTTACCGTAAAACAATTTAACCATTAATGAATGAATTGAACGAATTGGACAAGGAAATATCTTCTTTACTTTCTTCGATGACGCCAATCACATTGGAGGAAATGTCAGGAATACGCCTGATGAATCGTCTCGACACCAAGTATGTGGCGAACAAGAGACAATTGATTCAGTTGCTGGGATTGGTTCAGGATAAATATTATGTTCAGGAAACTTTAAACAACAGAATTATTCCATACTGTACAACTTACTATGACACGGATGACCATGCAATGTACATGATGCACCACAACAAGCGTGCAGGACGTTGCAAGGTAAGGGTTCGTACGTATCTTGCCTCAGACATTACGTTCCTTGAGGTGAAGAACAAGAACAACCACGGACGTACCAAGAAAAAGCGTATCGAGGTGCCTTCGCAGGACAACTTCCGCGACACGGAGGGTGCTGGCGAACTCGTAGAGCGTAAGACTGGATTCCGTCTTGACAGCCTCAACGCCGTGGTACAGAATCACTTTGACCGTGTCACTCTCGTGAATCACGAAAAGACTGAGCGTCTGACGATAGACTTCAACATCCGCTTTGACAACTTCGAGACAGGACAGGAACACGGTACCGACCAGCTCGTGGTTATCGAATTGAAGCGTGACGGAAACGTCTATTCGCCAATCATCAATCTTCTTCGCGACATCCACGTGCCTGTGTCAGGATTCAGCAAATGCTGCATCGGCATGGCGCTGACAGACATGTCGCTGAAGCGTAACAATTTCAAGCCAAGGCTCAGGAACATAGAAAAGATTAACGGACGCAAGTTCATAAAGAATCCAATTTAACAAGAATCTCAAGTCTCAAATTTATAATTTATGCGTCCCGATATGAGCCGGAGGCATAAATTTGACATGATAGATTTCACATTATACTAAACGAATTATTAACTAAAAAAATTACTACAATACAATGGATGCAATTAATGATTTCCTCGCGGTACTTTCAAGTGATACTTGTCGTATTCTTGACCTCATTCTCCGCTTGATTATTAACACATTTTTCTCAATGGTCATCGCACGATGCTTTTATTTCCCAAAGGCACGTCGCAAGGACTTCTTCTTCACTTACATTCTCGTAGGTTTCTGTATCTTCATGCTTATCCACCTCATGGGTGACGCTAAGATTAAGACAGGTATTGCAATGGGACTCTTCGCTATCTTCTGCATCATGCGTTATCGTACAGAGTCTGTGCCAATCCGCGAGATGACCTACCTCTTCCTTATCATCTCACTCTCAGCAATCAACGGTCTTGCATGGGAGGCAGACATCAGTCCTAAGCATCCAGAGTTTGCAGGTCCACTTATGACTTCTATGGGTGAGCTTATCCTCACAGATGCAATCTTCATCTTTGGTGTTTGGATGGCTGAGGCTAACATGCTCGTAAAGAGCCTTTCTTCAAAGTACATCAAGTACGACAAGATTGACCTCATCAAGCCAAGCAAGCGCGAGGAACTTATTGCTGACCTCAAGGAGCGTACAGGTCTTGACATCACAAACGTAGCTATTGGTTCTATTGACTTCCTCAAGGATATGGCACTCATCAAGATTTACTATAATACAGATGAGGAGGACGAGTCAGTTAAGAAGATGCCAAAGGAGTATCAGTAATCTTCAATTTTCAGTAGGAAGAAAGTACTGACTATTATGAGACTCATATGAGACTTGTATGAGACTCTTGGCAAAAATACAATTTACGGCTACTTAGCATTTTTTTGTAACCGCAAAAAGAAATTTATATGAATAAAAAAATATTGGGCACACTTGCCCTTCTCATGCTCTTGCCATCATTCTCATTTGCACAGGATGACGACTTCGGTGTTGACCTTGGCGTGAGTGCTGAGAAAAAACTGACAAAGGGCGTGAACCTCGAAGCAGAACTTGGAGTGCGCACTCAGGACAACAGCAAGGAGGTAGAGCGTTGGAGCGCAGGTCTCGGACTTGACTTCAAGCTATACTCTTCTGCTTCAAAGAAGTTTGACCTCAAGGCTTCTGCTGGATGGGAGTACATCTGGCAGAACAAGCTCGGACTTACTGAGGATAAGTTTGATGAAGGCGGCAATAGTAAGGGCTTCAACGTGACTAAGCAATATTGGCAGCCACGTCATAGGACTACCGTAGGTCTTGGTGCTTCATACAAGCCAAACAAACGTTGGAGCTTCTCACTCAAGGAGTCTGTTCGCTACAATCATTATAATGCCGTTGATAGCGTTAATTTCAAGTATCGTTACAACGACGATGATGAGGCTTACTTGAAGTCTGTTAGTGGCAAGGATTCACGTGACCGTTTTGAACTTCGCTCTAAGGCTGAGGTTCAATATGATATCAAGCGTTGCCCATTGGCTCCATTCGTATCTGTTGACTACGGCTGTGGCTTGAACTATACAGGTCACAAGTGGAAGCTTTCAGGAGGAACGGATTATAAACTCGGCAAGACTGACAAGTTGACTATCTATTATCGTTTCCAGACGGAAAATGATGATGATGAGCCAAATGGTCACATCTTTGGATTGGGTTATAACCATAAATTCTAATTTTTATGAAGAAGTTTTTAATGATGTTTGCAGCAATGGCTTTCACCATGTCTGCCTTTGCTGAGGACTATACTCTTTATTACGAATCTGCCACAGAGGGTGGAAACGTGGAGGTAAGTGCCGTTGCCAAGTTGCAGAAGCTCGTCTTCAAGAATGGCGTGCTTGCTGTTACTTTTAAGGATGGAACAACTCAGACGACAAACCTCTCTGCAGTTAAGCGTCTTTTCTTCGCTACTCCTGCCACAGGTGTGGAGAGCGTTGAGGCAGAAGATGTCGAGAACGTTAAGGTGGAAGGTGCTGTATATGACCTCATGGGTCGCAAGGTGAGCGAAAACTTTGGGGACAATCTTCCAAAGGGAATGTATATTGTTGGTGGCAAGAAGGTGCTTGTAAAATAAAGGTGCGTTATGAAAAGACTATTCTTATTTGCGCTTCCTCTCATGGTGGGAGCGAGTGCAAGTGCCCAGCAACAGGTATATGTCTGTGACGGCTTCAATGCAGAGGCTGTTACGGTCAACTCCACAGAGGACATTGTTGTTTCAGAGGCATCAAACACCATTAAGGTAGGAAGCAAGACATTCAAGCTCTCAGATGTTGACTCCCTTACTTTCTCTGCACCTATGTTCAACGAGGTGAAGGTGGCTTACAATGGCTCTACCGCAACTGTCACAATCCCTTCATACGTGAAGGGCGTTACAAGTTCCGTGACAGGAAGTACGGTTGTCCTCACAAGCAAGAACACTACTGATGAGATTCTTTATACTGTTTCAGGAACAAGTAGCAACGGTTCTCTCACAATCATAGGTGACTATAAGCTGAGTGTTGCCTTGGCAGGATTGAACCTCACAAGTACGACTTCAAAGGCACCAGTTGACATCGAATGTGGTAAGCGTATTGAGCTTAACCTTGTGGCTGGTACGGAAAATACAATCGTGGATGCCTCTTCAAATGCGGCAAAGGGTGCTTTCTACACATCTGGTCACCTTGAGATTGGCGGTAGCGGAACTCTTAACGTGAAGGGAAATGCCAAGCATGCCCTTTGTGCCAAGGAGTATCTCCAGATTAAGAAGACAACAGGTAAAATCAATATCCTTGGTGCCGTGAGCGATGGAATACATTGTGGCAAGGGCAAGGTGAATGATGACAACAGCTTCTTCCAGATGAATGGAGGAGAGGTAACAATATCAAATGCTGGTTCCGACTGTATTGACTGTGATGACTATGGTTGCGCAATCATCAAGGGTGGTAATCTTACCCTTAATGTCTCACAGCAGGACGGTACAGGCTTGAAGGTTGACTCTTGTCTCTATATGACAGGTGGCGACATCAAGTTTAACGTGACAGGTAACATCTCCGATGGTATTCGTACTTCCTATGCAGCATACTTTGACGGTGGCTCTTTGAGCGGAACAGTTGCAGGAATGGGTGCAAGGGGAATACGTGCAAAGAAGACTACAAAGACAACCGACACAGTCCTTAATGGCGGTTATATGTACTTCAACGGCACAAATGCCGACATTACCGTAACTGGAGCAAAGAATGTTTCTGACAATACCGTATGCTATGGCATCAAGGCTGATACTGAGTTCAAGCAGACAGCAGGAACTATCAACATCACAGTATCATCTACGGATTCCACAACAAAGGCTTACAACTTCAAGAACAACACAAGTACAGGTGGCGCTCTTAATGTGAAGTAGTTTTTACTTCTATTTTATATAAAAAAGTAAGGCATATTCCTCATTGGAATATGCCTTAACTTTTTTCTACCGCTTGTTCTTTTTTGTTCCTTTTAGAAGTGATAGACAAAAATGTTGAAAATCTTTTATTCTGTCATCAGATAAGAATAACTGTTGACTATGGCATAGACGGCATAAACTGTCTGTCCGTTGAATGTTTTCTCGTCGCCGTAAGTGCTTTGAAGAACCTTACCTACTATTGTTTGTGGCATACAGTCGGCATTCTCGTCGAGAATCTTGAGTGCCTTCTCTGGATAGCGAGTTACGCTCATGAACTGGGCATTATAGCCTAAGTCATATTTACGTTCCTCTACGAGGTCTTCTGTTTTCTTACAGCATTTGAGGATAAGCTTGTACTCTACCGGACCTGAAGTATATGTGTCTACGTTGTACGAGACCGTTTCGTCGTCCTCCGAGTATGCATCTGCCTTCTTGAGGTTAGTCTTGCTGACAGTTTTTCCGTCACATACAGCCTCTACTTTCACGTCATATATCTCCATAAGATCCTTGCTGAAAGAGTAAAGAGCGACATGATGAATAGCTTTTTCCGATGTGTTGTCTATAACTTCTTCTTTGGTACACGATGTGTTGAAAATAGCTCCAAGTGATAATAATATCACGAGCATAATAGTGTTTGACTTGTTCATAATAGTGGACCTGTTAGTGGGTGAGAAATTAATTGCAAAGATGAAAAATATACGATTGCAAATATCCTCTTTTATTCAAATAAAAGCAAGCCTTTTTGTTTGTTTTTTTGGCTTTTTATGTAAAAAAACTTACACCTCCGACAATATGTGAGAACAAAAATGTAAATATGATAATGAGAATTGACCAATATTTACACTATTTATGTAACTTACTAATTATCCGCAAGTAAAGCGTGTGTGTTTGACACTTATTTTTGTGTCGTTTTTAGCTAAAAGCTTTGTTATCCGTGTGTCTAATATAAATGATGGGAATTGAAAAATTGTGAAAATACATGTTTTAAGAAAATATCTTTATCTCTAACTGGCGTATTTTGTGTAATTTTGAGTAACTTTGTGGCGTTAAGTGATTCTTTCCAATTATTGTGATAACAAAATAAAACGAACTACATACTTTTTCCTATGTATAGTATTCTTAAGAAAATATCTGACGTGTTGAGTGGCAAGGCAAGTATCTTTGTCATTCTTGTTGCAATTATCACCTTTTTCGTTCCCGAACTCTTTGTATGGGTGAAGGGTAATACACAGACCGTTATCTTGGGTATCATTATGCTCACCATGGGACTTACGTTACGTCCCGAGGATTTTCGATTGCTTGCGAAGCGTCCTTTCGACATCTTCCTCGGAACACTCGCTCAGTTCACAATCATGCCCTTGGTAGCTTTCACGCTTTCATGGCTTTTCGGTCTTGTTCCTGCCTTTGAACAGTATGCTACGGCTATGGCTATCGGCATAATTCTCGTAGGATGTTGTCCGGGAGGAGTAAGTTCAAACATCATGTCTTTCCTTTGTGGTGGTGACGTGGCTTATTCCGTTGGAATGACTTGCGCCAGTACCTTGCTTGCTCCTGTCCTTACCCCTCTGCTCGTCCTTTGGCTTGCAGGTGCAAGGGTAGATGTCGATGCCATGGGTATGTTCCAACAGATACTTATCGTCACGATTATTCCTATTGCCGTAGGTTTCTGTCTTAACTTATGGCTTGGACATAAGGATGTATTTCAGAAAATTCAATCCACTATGCCTGGACTTTCCGTAGCTTGCCTTGCTTGCATCGTAGGTGGAGTGGTGACTACCGTCCACGACCCACTTGTGGAGAATGGACTTGTGCTGTTCCTCCTCACGTTCGGTATGGTATTCTGTCACAACACCATAGGCTATGTTCTTGGCTACAGCGTAGGTACTCTTTTTAAGTTCTCCAAGGCTAAGAAACGTACAATAAGCATAGAGGTGGGTATGCAGAATGCAGGACTTGGCACAAACCTTGCCATGACTTTCTTTGTTGCCACAAATCCAATGGCAGTCGTTCCTTGTGCTATTTCTTGTGCTTGGCATTCAATTAGCGGTACCATCCTTGCCAATATATTCAAGAGTAGAGATGGTGTATGAAAATCATGTAATAAAGAGTTGTTAGAAGTGTTTTTTGCTCCATTTTACTACTAAACTTTCAGAAAACATGATTTAAAACAATATAGAAATTGGGGTTGACGGCCTTTTTGGTCGTATTATTATAATTTTTTGCGTGTTTATATGTTTAGTTTTTATAAATGTTCATATATTTGCCGCAATAATATCCTTATAATATATGATTGCTCAGAGACTTAAAACTTTATTAACGGGTGCTATATTGCTGATGTGCAATAGCGTTTGGGCGCAGAACTTGCAGGTTAGGGAACTGCCTACTTATTCGCAGTTGCCTGTTACCAACCTTCACCATATAGCTCAGGACAAGGAGGGCTATATGTGGTATGGTACGGATGCAGGTCTCTGTCGTGACAACGGTTACCAGATAGACGTGTTCCATAATGACTTGAAGAACCCAAACTACTGGAAGTCTAACAGGATAATGGATATTACTGTTGGCAAGAACGATTATATTTGGGTGGTCACAACATCTGGCTTGTACTATCTGGACAAGTCTGACTATACTATGCACGAGGTAGTGCATAAGGATATTCCTACAGACGAACTTAATTTCATCTTCTGTGCTTCAGATGGCTCTATATGGGTTACGGGAGGCAAGAAGGTCATTCGTCTCTCTTCACTTGGCGAGGTCATAAAAACTTATGATGCCAAGAACAAAGGCGACGGTCATAAGTACCTCAATCAGGTGAGCGAGGACATGAATCATAATATATGGCTATACGAGTGTAGGGGCGTTCTTTGCAAGCTTGACAAGAAGAAGGACGACTTCGTACAATGTGCATGGCCAAATGACTGTGAACCTCATGGAGGCTTTGTACACGACACCAAAAACAACTGCTTCTGGATATCCACATGGGGCAAGGGAGTGGTGAAATACATCCCTGACGGAGGAGATGGTACGAAGGGTACGGTAGAGTATCAGCCTTGTACCATAGAGGGTAATACCCTCAACGCCAACAAGGCTAAGATAGTTTCCATGACGTCATCAAGTGACAAGAGCCTTATCGTGTGTTGTGCCATGGATGGCATGTATGTGTACAAGGTAGGTGGTGACGGTAAGCTCCATCCGTTTAATATTGACGGATTGCTCCCTCCGGGCAAGAAGGTTCTTGCCCCTATGTATAGGGATGCCAAGGGCAATATATGGGTTTCATCCTATTCGCCTCACACGTTCATCTTGTCGCAGAAGGACAAGACTATTGAGAGGTATGACATCCCTAATGTGTTTGCCAAGAATGACATACAGACAATCGTGGAGAATATCGTCTTTGAGGACGACTATGCATGGATATGGCACCTTCGCCTCGACCTTATGCTTCACAATATCAAGACAGATGCCGATAACATAGTTCTTAGCAAGCAGCACGAGGGATTTGGTTCCAACGTGATGGCAAAATGTATGAGTGGCGATGGCGTGTGGTCAACAAAGGGCAATCGCGTGTGTCTTCTTCAGCATAGCGACATGACGGTTCGCAATACCGATGTAGTTGAGGTTGACAAGGTCATTCGTGCCCTATATGAGGATAGTGAACAACGTCTGTGGGTAGGTACGGATTCTTCCATCTGGTGCTATGATATTGCCAAGAAGGCTGTGAAGAAGGTATTTGACCATACGGGTATTGTTCAAAGGATTAGGCTTCACAAGGACACAAAGAAGCTATATTTCATTTCCGAGAAACTTGGACTTGCCGAAGGTGACGTCAAGACTGGCAAGATAAGGATAATCTCAGAAGGAATAAAGGAACTGTTCAAGTCGTTCGACATCTCTCCTCTTGGCGATATTTGTGCCACTACGGAGGTGGGAAGCGTGTACCTCTATAGCATCAAGACGGATAGGTTTGTCCTTACGCCTAATGCCACATTGGAGAATAACGACGAGATATCGGATATTGCTTTTGATGCCAATAACCACCTTTGGCTGTTGACAAGACAGTATGTAAGGGAGTTTAACCCTTCGACAAAGACTTCACGCTACCTTTATGCTTCGGATAGCAATATTGACCTCGACTACCTCACTTGTTTACAGAAGGTAGGCAACAAGATGTGTGTGGCTGGTGCAGGTGGCTATTGCCTTGTGCCTTCCTCAAAGGCTATCGACGGTAAGGTCGTAGGTGTCGTACCAGTTGCCACTTCGTATGTGGAGGACGGCGAGAAACGTATCATTCCATCATCAGTCAAGGAGATTGAGATAGAACCAGACGTGATGAACGTGTCAATCAATTTCAGTACCTTCGACCATCTGGAAACAGACCGTATTCGCTATGCTTATTGCTTGCACGCAGCAGGTTCTGAACCATCAAGGTGGGTGGAACTCCCACGTGGACACAATACCGTCTATCTGGTTGACATCAAGTGCGGAAAATACGACCTTGACGTTCGTGCAACAGATGCCTATGGCAATTGGAGCGACCCAGTTACGTGCTTGGCTATTGACCGCCTGCCAGCTTGGTATGAGACATTCTGGTTCCACTTTACATGGCTTGTGTGCTTGATACTTCTCGTGTGCTTCATAGCAGGCATTTATTATCGCAATAAGATGCAAAACATGGAGATACAAAAGCTCATCAACCTTGCCAAGGAGGTGCGCGAAACTCAATCTTTACGTAACGCTCAAGGCGAGGGAGATGACGAGGAAGAACCAGATGAGGAAGAACCAGAGGAAGGCATGGAAGAGGACGAGAAGGCAGAGTCAGAGGAACCTGCAGAGAGGGTACTCACCAAGGCTGACCAGAAGTTCCTTGCTGACGCAAAGGCGATGGTAGAGAAGCATCTTAGTGACTCAAGCTACACCACTGAACGCTTTGCAAGTGACATGTGTATGAGTCGTATGAACCTCTATCGCAAGATACAGAAGATAACAGGTCAGAAACCATCTGAGTTTGTGCGTATGATACGTCTCCATACCGCAGCCAAGATGCTTCGTGAAGAAGATGCATCTGTATCTGCCGTAGCTGAGAAGGTAGGTTTCTCTTCACCTTCTTACTTTACTAAGTGTTTCAAGGAAGCATTTGGCATGCAGCCACTTCAGTATCACTATTACAAGAAGTGATTATTTATAAGCCGCACAACAGTTTTTCCTTGTATTTCTCTTATGTTCCCTTATCATCTGTAAGAGAACGTAAGGGAAACATAAGAACTCATATGATAAGAGGCAAAACGTAAATTCTTACGTTTTGCCTCTTTTGTTTGATGTATTGCCGTAATTAACCAACATCAAATGTAATTCCTATTTTGACTACTGTTCATATGTGAATATATATGTCTATCGGATTCATAAAATACGATAAGTATGAGGTACAAGAATGCATACGCTATTGTCCTTTAAAATACGTGGAAATTGGTAATTTTTTCGTGCGCGTAGAAAAAATTTTTTGTACGCGTACAAAATTAATTTTGTTCGAGAAGCAAATATTTTTTTGTCGCGTGCAATTTTTGAAAATCTCGCCAAACAGAATTTTTATGACGCAAAATTTACGATAAGTCATCCCTAAGGTCGTGAAAAGAAATCGTACAAAAAGAACAAATGTATGGTTTGATTCCTCATTCCCTTGAAAGTCTTAAACGCTATTGCTCATTGCTAATTACTTCACTATGGATGATGAATCTTCTTCGCTTAGTAGTAAATAGCAAATTATCACTTGTTTTTCTACAGATTATTTGTTGTCTTTTCGTTGTGATTACGTTGTGGCTCCGCTTTCTCTACTATAATAGTAGAGCCATAGCGAACTCACTTCGGACTCACTACGGAGTCATAGCGAAGTCATGATGGAGACAGGGCAAATGTAAAACGTAAAGTGGATGGAAATTGAAAAAATGACTTTCTTAATTGAAGTCAAAAAAATAATCTTTTTTGCTGTTATTGTTTGTCCTTTTTGGGAATAGTATTACCTTTGCATTAGAACTTTAGAATTCCCTATCTTGTGAGGTTAAAAACACAGGTAACGAGATATCCTAAGAAAAACTAGACTCTATGAATAATAACTCTTTAAATATCAAGAAAAATTTTGTTTCGACAGCAAGAAAAGTTGCTGGAATGTTTGCATATTTCATAAAAATGTGTAACAATACAATACAATACAATA
>JAFZVY010000028.1 GCA_017617575.1 Bacteroidaceae bacterium
GAATACATAAAAAAGTTGCCACTCTCTCGAGATGGCAACTATTTTTCCTAAACTATATTATCTGACTCTTCAGTAATTAATCTTGGATCTTCTTTAGAAAGTAATGAACTTAGAAAAAGCTATTATTATTTTTGAACATTGCAAAGATATGGACTTTCCTCAATATTCACTTTTCTTTTGGATGTAAAGTGGTTTTATTTCTTGTTTTGTTACAAATTTCATGTATCAAATCATTATAAATGTTCATTTGAGACATCGTTAATTGTAAAAATTGTCAAAAATAGGAACTAATTATGGATTTTACATTAAAAAACATTTAAGTTGCTCATTTTTATTTCAATATTGTTAAAAATACACTTATTTGCGTTTTGGATTTAAAGTGTAAATCGTCAAACGCAATGTTTGTTTTTGTGGTAATTTTTGCTCCAAACTTCTTTTGGGTTGGTTTTGTTTTTCCTCTCTTTTTTGTTTTTTATAGTAATAGCCGTCCGGATAAAGTGTCACGAACGGCTATTCTTTGGTAGATTTGCCCTTTTGGGGAAATCTAAAATTTATAATGTCAAATTTATAATTTATGACTTTTGGACAATCTCAAATTTCAAATCTCAAATTCATGTCTCAGGAAAAGTGTTCGGAACGCATCGATTTGAGATGATAGATTTGAAATTTCACATAATGCATTTGAGATTTTACAATTCTTCTTCGTCTGGCATCTTCTCCGAAATGACATCATTGAGTACGTCCTTCATCTGAAGACCTGCAGCACGAACCTGCTGTGGGATGAATGAAGTTGCTGTCATTCCTGGAGTTGTGTTGATTTCGAGCATGTTGATTACGTCGTCGCCTGCCTCATTCTTTGAGATGATGTAGTCGATACGGATGATACCAGATGCTCCGAGGATGTTGTAGATGGCTTTTGTGAGTGCCTGAACGCGCTTTGTCGTATCGTCAGAAAGACGTGCAGGAGTTATTTCCTCCACCTGTCCGTTGTACTTTGCATCATAGTCGAAGAACTCTGTCTTTGGTACTACCTCTGTAATTGGAAGTACGCAAACCTCGCCATTCTTTGCCTTGTAAACTCCGTTTGATATTTCTGTTCCCTTCATCTCGCTCTCGATGAGAACCTCGTCACTTTCGTTGCGAGCCTTCTCGATTGCAGGAAGGACGTCATCAACTGTCTTACACTTGGTTACTCCGAATGATGAACCGCCAGCGTTTGGCTTGATGAAGCATGGGAGACCTACCTTTGCCACGATGTCTTCAGCATTCACTTCCATTCCTTTGCGTACGAGTACGTCTTCTGCCACCTTAACGCCGAAGCCCTTGAGATACTGGTTGAGAGTGAACTTGTCGAATGTCATTGCCTCTACGAGGAGTGAACTTGTGCTGTAAGGAATCTTCAAGAGGTCGAAGTAGCCCTGAAGGATACCGTTCTCACCAGGAGTGCCGTGAATAGTTATGTATGCGTAGTCAGGTCTTACGCGTTTGTTCCATTCGCCGAGGAATGTGAAGTTGTGGAGTGCCACAGGTGAGAGGTTACCATTGTGAAGGTGTGCCTGCCATTCTGTTCCACGTACTTCAATAGTATATACGTCATATTTCTCCTTGTCAATCCAAGAATCTATGCCTGCTGCTGAGCGCATAGACACATCGTGCTCGGAGGAATCTCCTCCAGCGATGATTGCAATAACTTTCTTCATCTTTATCGTATAAAGTTAATTTTGTCCTATCTTCTTTGCTTTTTTAATCCTTCGTTAACCTTCCCTAATGCCTCCCTAATTATTCCGTAATGCATTTGGGACGAAATCATAATTTTGTGCTATTTCCAAATTGGAATAAGCCTTAAACCTCTTTGGCATAGTTGCGCCACTTCTCAAGCAGTGCGGTGATGTCTTCAGGCAACTCGCTGTTGAACATCATTTCCTTGCCTGTCTTTGGGTGAACGAAGCCAAGTGTCTTGGCGTGTAGCACCTGACGAGGGCAGAGCTTGAAGCAGTTCTCTATATATTGCTTGTACTTGCTGCTTGTTGTTCCCTTGAGTATCTGGTCGCCACCGTATCGCTCGTCGGAGAAAAGCGGATGGCCGATGTGTCGCATGTGGGCACGTATCTGGTGTGTACGTCCCGTTTCGAGAACACACTTAACAAGTGTAGTGTAACCAAATCGCTCTAATACCTGATAATGTGTGACGGCATGCTTTCCTATGTCACTTCCGGGAGGAAAGACAGCCATACGCATACGGTCCTTTGGGTCACGACCAATATTGCCCTCTATGCATCCTTGGTCTTCGGTGAAGTTACCCCACACGAGTGCGTTGTACTCTCGCTTGGTTGTCTTGTTGAAGAACTGAAGTCCGAGGTGAGTCTTTGCCTCTGCCGTCTTAGCAACAACGAGAAGGCCGCTCGTGTCCTTGTCAATGCGGTGGACAAGTCCAATCTCTGGGTCGTTGATGTCGTACTCAGGATGGTCCTTGAGATGCCATGCGATGGCGTTGAGAAGCGTTCCGTGCCAGTTGCCGAAGCCTGGGTGTACGACAAGTCCTGCTGGCTTGTTGATGACCATGAGGTAATCGTCCTCATATACTATATTAAGAGGTATGTCTTCAGGAACGATGGCATTGTCATAGTGTGGACGGTCGAGCATGACCTGCACCACGTCGAAAGGCTTGACCTTGTAGCTACGCTTCACAGGCTTGCCGTTGACCATGATGAAGCCAGCGTCGGCTGCCTTCTGCACACGGTTGCGTGAGGTGTTGGAAAGATGGATGAGGAGGAACTTATCCACACGGAGAAGCTTCTGTCCCTTGTCAGCAACCACCTTGAAGTGTTCGTAAAGACCCGCAGAGTCCTCGTCCTCCACTTCCTCGTTGCCGTCAATGAATTCCTCGTCTATATATTCGTCTTTGTATTCGTTCTCCATTATTCAATGTCAATGTCATCGTCAGTAAAGTCGTTGGTTGCAAGCGTGTCGATGTCGTTACCCGAACCCACGTGGAGAGTGATTGGGCGCTTGGTTGACACCATCTCGCCTGCCTTGAGCATGCGTGAGCCTTGATATACGCTGATGACAAGACCCTTGTCTGGGCTTTCCACCATCATGTCCTCATTGAGCGTGAAGCCGAGGTTGGAGAGAATCTGGTGAGCCTCGTTGGCTGTGCTGTAGCCAGCCACGTTAGGGAATGACACTTTTGCCTCGCCAATCCTGATGATTGTAAGGTAAACCTTGCGTCCGTCCTTCACGAAGCTTCCTGCCTTTGGTGTCTGGAAGCACACGGTACCTGGCTTGTATCCTTCCTTGATTGTGGAGTCGTTGACCACACCGATAAGTCCGCTTTCTGCCAACATATCCTGTGCGTCCTCCTCATCCATACCGTCGAGGTTAGGTACTTCTATTCTCTCACCGTGATGAGTGTAGTGGTCGATGTAATAAAGAGTTATAACAGGTACGATGATGAGTACTGCCACCATCAATCCTACGTTAATCCAGAAGACGCGTGCCTTCTGACCATTGAAATATGATTTTATATCCATTTTCCTTTAATTATATAAATCGGTGCAAAGGTACGAAAAAGAATTAAAAATTAAGAGTTAAGAATTAATAATTAAGATTTAATTGAGAATTATGCGTACAACACGCTTTGACTCACCATTATAATAAAGGTGTAAAAAACGAAAAAAGCAGAAGTTTCGGTGTGAAACTCCTGCTTTTGTTCCTTGCGAACGAGAATCGATTACTTTCCGTGGTGCTCGCTTGAAACTGTGAGTGACTTGCGTCCCTTGCGACGACGTGCAGCTAAAACTCGACGACCGTTAGCTGTCTGCATACGCTCACGGAAACCATGCTTGTTGATTCTCTTTCTGTTGTGAGGCTGAAATGTTCTTTTCATATCTTTTTATCTTTTTTATTGTTATTAATCTTCTTGAATTATCTCATTCAATCTTGTCGCCGTAAAGTGCATCACTTCGCACTAAAAGCGGGTGCAAAATTAGGCATTTTAAATAAATAGACAAAATATATTGCTGATTTTACGCATCTTTTTTTGTCATTTTAATGAAAAACTGTAATTTTGCACTCGATTTCGATAAGAAAGAATACAATTATTAATATAGTTTGAGTTTTTGGGGGAAGCTTCTAAGGCTATTACTTAAAAACTTGAAAACTCAAAAACTTAAAATTTAAGAAAAAATATGGCTATTTTAGCAGGTGACATTAAGAAGGGCGTTTGCCTCCGCCTTGATGATGGCAAGATTTGGGTAGTTATCGACTTCCTTCACAAGAAGCCAGGTAAGGGTAACACAGTTATGATCACAAAGCTTAAGAACGTTGAGGACGGTCGTGTACTTGAGCGTACATGGATTGTATCAGCTAAGCTTGACGACGTGACGGTATCTCACCAGCAGTTCCAGTACCTCTACAAGGAGGGTGAGGACATGGTGTTCATGAACAACGAGACATTTGAGCAGGTAAATATCGCTAAGGACCTTATCATCGGTGGTGACTTCCTCAAGGAAGGCGAGACAATGGTAATGGCTACTATCGACGACCAGACAGGTGCAATCCTCACAGCTGAGGCACCAGTTAAGATCGTTCTTCAGGTTACTTACACTGAGCCAGGTCTCAAGGGTGACACTGCTACAAACGCTACTAAGCCAGCTACACTCGAGACAGGTGTGGAGATTCGCGTACCACTCTTCATCAACGAGGGTGATATGATTGAGGTTGACACTCGTGACGGTTCATACGTAAGCCGTAAGTCATAAGCAATCGTTTGCATCAAAAACCTATGGCGAGGTCTCTTAGGGACTTCGCCATTTCTTTTAGACCTAATCGTGGGGTAAGTTTGTGAGTTTTTAGGTTTGTAAGTTTTTAAGTTTTGGGGTGTGAGTTTTTAGTTATTATGTTCTTGCGGAGTTTTGCCACATTGAACTTTAGAACTCTTGAACCTTTGACTTTAGGACTCTTGAACTTTGGGACTCATTACCCTTTGAACTTTAGAACTCTTGAACTTCAAAAATAACAATAATGGTTGATGTAAACTTTTCATCACTTGGCGAGAACGCACAACGACTTTTGTGTCTCTTGGCATACCAGTTCTCTGGTTCACACACGGGTGTGGACGACATACACGCATTGCTGGAGAAATCCTTTGCGGATTATGATGCCGACAAGGCTCTTGGTGAGCTTCTGTCGGTTGACTACATTGCGGACAGAGGTTACAGCTGGTACCAGAACTCAAGGAGCTATGAGATTCGCAGCAAGCTCTTCCTTCCTGCGCTTTTCTACACCCTGGAGAAGAGACGCGACCTTGTGGCGGTGTTCCTCAACATGAGTTTACCTAAGTTAACCAACTACAACGTGATACGCCACGCCATTGCGCAACTCGTGGATAGCGACTACACCTATTGCGGTGAGGCGCAAAACATATCACGCAGCGAGATGCACTACCTCCTCACCATTGATATTAGTGACAAGACGAGGGTGCTTTTTGCCAACCTCAACAAGGAGGTGTTCATTTGGGTGTTAGACAGGTACATCCAGCAGCTATGCGAGGAGGACAAGGTGATTGACATCGACCTTCTCAACCGAGTCATAGATGACAATATAAACCTGTTGATTCATAACAAGCGCAACATGCGTTCGCTTGTTAATATATATAGGTACTTCGTGGATGGCACCTTGCCTTCGACACCTGTGAGCGACAAGGATGCTTCGGGCATTGCGCTCGCGGCAATCCATTATGCGGTGCAAGGCAACTACAACGATGCCGCCAAGTACTTTGCCCTTGCTTTCAAGGTGCAGAATCCTGTTTCAGAATACAAGAATATGTTCATCAACTACCTGATGAACTATTTCCTCATACTTACATACGCCCATGAGGCAACGTCCGACTCACGCAACAAGATGCACACGTTCGTCAACAAGAAGGAAGTGACGACCTACCCAAGCCTTTGCCCATCAAAGCTCGTGGCAGAGATAATGCTTGAGTCGCATCCCGACGTGACAAGGAAGGAGATACTCAGCAACTTCCGACTTGCAAAGGACGGTATCCTCGCAAAGGGTTACAAATCCATCTATTACCTTCTTGCCAAATATACGGGCATAGAGGATGAAGACTTGGCACGTTACACACCCGAGATGCCAAACCTCGCCATCCTCCGTCATGAGATGTCGTCCATACTTCCATTCACGGAAGAAGACAAGGCTTTCCTCGCATCAAAGTACGGCACAACGCCAGCACTCACGTCCATCCATTGCCTCTCGCAGTGGGAGTTAGCCATCCGCACGCTTCGTCGTACGCTTAACGGCGAACAGGAGCAGGGACGTGATGACGAGGGCAACGTACGACTGATGTACGTGCTCGAAAGCGAGAACGACGACTATGTGGAGGTGCGTGAGCAGAACCGCCTCAAGAACGGAGAATGGGGCAAGGGCAAACAGATTGCACCTTTTGCCTACAAGATGGGTAACATGCCATTCATGAACGAAGCCGACAAGCGCATTCATGCCAAGAGCATGAGTCATGCGTACGACGGCATTCACATCAAGGACGTCATCACGGAGATGGTGCCTGAGAGTCGCTTGTATGTTGGTAAATACTCCTACCAGCTTGTCAACGTGACGGAGGACAAGCCTTATATTATAATAGATAAGGAGGAGGACGGTTTCCGCATAAGGTCGAACGTGAACGAGGCACAGCTCAACGACAACATCATCATTCGTCGCAACAGCAAGACGAACTTCACGTTCACACGCCTCACTAAGGAACAGGCTTTCCTCTACAAGACACTTCTCAACCAGAGCGTCTTCCCTCTTGAAGCCGAGCAGCAGATAAGGGAATTGCTCCCGACACTTGGTGCAAAGCTGGAGATTCACTCCGACCTCATCGAGGGTGGCTCAACGCTCAACATGGTTGACGGAAGCCCTGTGGCATGTCTTCAGATTACCCCTCACAAGGGCGAATACTACCATATATGTATTGCAGCCAAGCCGCTTCACGGTGGCAAGAAGCTCTTTGCCCTCGGCAAGGGCGAGGAGATTTACATTGACGAGCGCGATGGTGAGCGCGTGAGGGTTAAGCGTAACATTGACGGTGAGAAGATGAACCTTGCCGTAATACGCAAGGAGCTTGAGAGAATATACAAGAACAAGCTCAACTTCGACCCTGACTACATCAAGTACCTCCTTGACCCTTCGGACGATGTGGACATCATGGAACCTGAGTACGTCCTTCCGCTCGTGGAGTTCGTGCAGGACAATCCTAACGTGATGTACGCCGAGTGGCCAAAGCAGGGACGTCTCAACCTCCGCAAGGTGATATCAGGAACGACGGGATTCAGCGGAAGCATACAGCTGAGCACCCGTGGACAGTGGTTTGAGGTGGAAGGTGAGGTGCGCATTGACGAGAACACCGTGCTTTCCATGTCAAAGCTTCTTGACCTCGTAAACAAGTCAAAGTCAAACTACATACGTCTCGAGAATGGTGACTTCGTGGCACTTGGCGATGCACTTCGTCGCCAGCTCAGCACAATCAACTCCATCTCTGCAAGGGATAAGGGCAACATACGCATATCTCCATTCTCTGCAGCACTCCTTGACGACAGCACGCTCGACGGAGTAATCAAGTTCGACGTGGATGACTACGTAAGGAAATATCGCAGGCGCATACTCGACAGCTCTGAGTATTCACCAGCCGTGTCAAAGGAACTGAAGGCGGAGCTTCGTCCTTACCAGTTGGATGGTTACCAGTGGATAGCACGTCTTAACTCGTGGGGTGCAGGCGCGCTCCTTGCCGACGATATGGGTCTTGGTAAGACCATACAATCCATTGCTTTCTTCCTGCTCAAGGCAGACGAGGGTCCTACGCTCGTCGTTGCCCCAGCATCCGTAGCGCCTAACTGGATGAGCGAGCTTGAGAAGTTCGCACCATCACTTAGTTGCAAGTTCCTCAACTCGGAGCTTTCGCGCAAGGAAGTGATTGATAAGGCAGGTGCACGTGATGTTGTTGTTACGACTTACGGTCTTCTCCTCTCCGTTCAGGACGACATACTCAAGAAGGAGTGGAAGGTGGCATGCCTTGACGAGGCGCACATCATCAAGAATCGTGGTGCAAAGACGAGTGGCGTTGCCATGAAGCTTAACGCCGAGAACCGCATCATGCTTACGGGTACGCCTATACAGAACCACCTCAGCGAGTTGTGGAGCCTCTTCCAGTTTGTCAATCCTGGACTCCTTGGCGGTTACAGCGACTTCAGCAACCGCTTCGTCATCCCTATTGAACGTGACAAGGACGAGGAGCGACAGGAGATGCTTGAGCGCGTGGTTCATCCGTTCATGCTTCGCCGTACAAAGAATGCCGTGCTCAAGGAGCTTCCTGAGAAGACGGAGATTTACCAGACGATACAGATGAGCAACGAGGAGAACGCCATCTACGAGGTCATCCGCATGAGAGCGGAGAACATGCTTCGCGAGCTTGGCGACGAGGCAATGGACGTCAATGTCCTTGCCGAGATTACACGTCTCCGTCAGGCATCATGTAGTGCACAGCTCGTCGAACCTGCGTGGGAAGGTCCTTCTTCTAAGATTACGGCTCTCATTGAGCTTCTCAGCGATGTCATCGAGGGAGGCAACCGTGCCCTTGTGTTCAGTCAGTTCACTTCGTTCCTCAGCATCGTTCGCGACGCCTTTGACAAGGAAGGCATCGAGTATCTGTACATCGACGGCAGCACGCCAGTCAACCAGCGTACGGTGCTTGTCAATCGTTTCCAGAAGGGTGAGTGCCCTGTGTTCATCATAAGCCTTAAGGCAGGAGGACTTGGTCTTAACCTCACGGGTGCCAACTATGTATTCCATCTTGACCCATGGTGGAACCCAGCCATTGAGCAACAAGCCACCGACCGTGCCTACCGTATCGGTCAGCGTCAGGCTGTCACCGTCTATCATCTCATTGCCCAAAACACCATCGAGGAAAAGATTATTCGTCTCCACGAGCGCAAGCGTGCCCTTGCCGAGAATATCCTCGACGGCACAGAGTTCACTCACAAGCTCACGGGCAAGGAAATGCTTGAGATGGTGGCAAGGTGACATTAATTCATAATTCAGAATTCAGAATTAAGAATTAAGTGCGACAACACAGAGGGCACAGAGGACACAGAGTTATATATC
>JAFZVY010000029.1 GCA_017617575.1 Bacteroidaceae bacterium
ATTAGACAATATTTCTTTTTCCGTTCCAGATGGATCAATTTGTGCAATTGTTGGTCCTAATGGTGCGGGTAAGAGTACTTTGCTGAAAATTCTGACGAGAATTCTAAAATGTGATTCTGGTACAATTGCTTATAATCCTACGTTACCAACTAATTTATATAATCAAAAAATTGCGTATTTGCCAGAACAGAGAGGACTATATACTGGTGTTGATATTGAGACTCAACTTGTTTTTTTTGCGGAGATAAGAGGACTAAATAAAAAACAGGCTCGTGAAAATGTAAATTATTGGCTTAAAAGATTTGGCATTGATAGCTGGAGATTTCGCCATGTTTCTGAGTTGTCAAAGGGAATGCAACAAAAGGTACAGTTTATTAGTTGTTTGGTAAGCAACCCTTCATTGATGTTTATGGACGAGCCTTTCTCAGGTGTTGATCCTGTTAATTTTAAGTTGTTTGCAGAAATACTTCTAGAATACCAGAAAGAACATGAAGCAACAGTTGTTCTATCAACTCATAATATGAAGTCTGTAGAAGAATTATGTTCGGATGTTGTTATTATAAAAGACGGTAAAATTGAAATATCTGGAAATGTTAATGAAGTGAAGCAAGCATATTCGAAGGGAAATTCATTGTTGTTGGACGTGAACATTGGAGACAATTTTGATTGTGTTAATGGTATATGCTCAAAGTTGAATAATAAGTTCCATATTATTACCTCAAATGTTGACCAAGGACATTTGTTCGTCGAAATTGTAGATTCTAGTTTGTCAAATTATTCAAAAAGTATGCAAAACGCTTTGCAAACTTTAGAGGAATATGACGTGTATCAATGTTCTCGTAGAGTAATGTCTATGGAAGAAATTTTTATTGAATTAAACAAAAGATAATATTTTCAATCATGTTTAACAAAAGTTTATTTACCAGTGTTTTGAAATTTGAGCTTATGACTCAAATAAGAACAAAGTCTTTTTGGCTAATATCGCTTATTCCACCATTGGCCATGATTGTTATGTTTGTTGTCAATTACAATAGCGGGCACGTAGATTCAGTTTTGGTTGATAACAAAACAGATCTGTTTGAACCAATAGAGACAACTAATAGTATGACTGTTTCGTATGGTTCAGATAATGATTGGCGTACTAATGGATATGATGCATGTGTGTTTTTGACTGATAGCAAAGATGGTAACATTAAGTGCAATATTATTTCCAAAAATATTTTATTGCCTGTTAACCAATTATCAATAAAAGATAACTTGGAGGTAAAGATGGCGGAATACAAATTGGGTGTAAACTTGGAAGAACTTAAAAAAAATGAAAGCAGAAAACTCTATATAGAATTACATAATGAGAATTCTAGATACAAACTTATGGGATTATCCCTGTCTGCGGTTTTTTTATTGTATTTAATTGTCCTACAATTTGCAAGCTCAATTTTGAGAATGATAGGGAAAGAAAAGAAAAATAAGATTTGTGAAATACTTTTGTCTGCAATGTCAAGCAAAATGATAATGTCAGGAAAGCTGGTTGCATGTTTAATTGCTGCATTGTTACAGATGACATTGTGGTGTATAATTGCAGTTTCTGTTGTTTTTCTTTCTAAAGAAATGTCTATAATGTCATTTAACAATAATGCAATAGAAACATTACGCCTTATGATAACATCTGTTCCTTTTACACAATTAGTTGAGTTTGTTGTTTTGTATGTAATGTATCTTGTTGGAGGTTTTATGCTCTATTCAATATTATTTTCTATTATTGGTGCCATATCAAATGAGAATACAAACACACAACAATTCTCTTTGATTGTTACAATGCCGTTGTTACTATCATTCGTATATGTAATTAAGGATTTTGGAGCAGAAAGTAATATTTTAACTTCTCTATCTTATATTCCTTTATCAAGCCCTATAGCATCAATTCCTATATTTGCGAAACAAGGTGTCACAATGAATATTATATTATCATTGTTGATATTGTATTTGACAATTTACTTTGCATTTAGATGTGCATGTGTTCTTTATGATAACGGGGCATTGGCAACGAAAAATAGAGTGACTCTAAAAACAATGAAAAGATGGATTTCTAAAGATCTGTTTAATTAAATTATCCATAAAAATATGAGAATATTATTCACATTAATATTCGTCTTGTGTTCGTATATTTTAGCGAGTGGACAAGGACATGTGAGTGGTAAAGTGTTTGATAACGACTCATGTGTTCTTGCCACGGCTAAAGTTATATTGCTCCATCAAAAAGACACAAGTATTGCTCAGATGACATATACGGATGATGATGGAAAGTTTGTCTTTGATGGAGTGGTTAAAGGAAGCTACTATGTTAAGGCTACTTATCTTAGTAGTAGTACGGCTCTGAAAAAAATAATAATCTGGAACCAATCAAAAATCAATATTGAGTTATTTATTGATGATGCTCAACAGTTACAAGAGGTAAAAGTCGTTTCTACTGGCATTAATGTTAGTGGTGATACTACAACATATATTGTAAATCATTTCGTGTCAGGAAGCGAAAGGAATCTTAAAGATGTTCTTAATCAATTGCCAAATGTCAGGGTTGATGAAAATTCTAAGAGTATAACGGCTAATGGCAAGCATGTAAGTCGTATCTTATTGGAAGGCCAGGATTTATTTCAGGGTAACACATCTATTCCTATGGATAATATTTCTGCCAATTCGGTAAGAAAGGTTGATGTTATTGACAATTACTCTGAATACAATATCTTTGATGGCTTTAAGACATCAAATGAAACTGTGGTAAATGTAGGCTTTGACGAAAAATCACGTAACAGGATAAAAGGTGAAATAGAAGGGTATGGAGGGGTTGTAAATAAATATAAGATGCGTAATTCCTCAATTTATATTGGAAGCAAAAAAATGTTATCAACAATTGTGTCTTCAAATAATGTTGGTGAACGCTTACTTTCATTCCAGGATATTATCCAGTTCAATGGTGGATATAAAAATCTATTGAGCGGAGAGAGTCCGACGGAAGAACTCTCTAAACAACTTGAGGATTATTCTGCATTTACAAATAATAAAAAGGATATTACTCAACGAAATAACAGCATGGCTGCGCTGAATTATATCAATATCCCAAACGACAAAATCAAGATATCTTTTAGTGGAGTATATGGATATGATTTCTATCGTTCTCATAAGGAGATCGACTATGAGTATATGTCAGGATTTAATTATCATGAAAGTTTAACAGAAAAGTCAGGACAGCATAATGGCTTGATGAATCTTAAAATGAGTTATATCCCGAATAAGAATTTTAGTATTATATATACAGGAAACATGATAAATGCTTCACAAGATAAAAGCGGTAATAATGAATTAGGGTATAATCCTGTATCATACAACTCATTGTCACATATTTTATCTATTAATAATGCTGTTGTTTTAGCACAACGCTTGGGTAAAAATCTTTTGAGTTTCTCAATCAATCAGACTTTAAAAAATAATAATGAAAGGTATGATTTCAAAAGTTCGGATTTATCATTTCTTAAAGGATTGAATCTTGACGACAAACGTGATTTTTATTATGAAAATGACAATAAGGCGATATCCATGCAATTGTTCTATATGTATAGAATAAATGATGCTTATTATTTGCGTCTGGCTGTTAATGGGGATTTAGAGAAACAAAACTTGTGCGCTTTTGATTGTGAACAGTATTCTATAAAAGATGAAAATGAGAACTCGGAATTAAATTACTCAAGTTTGTTTTCTGATGTACAAATAGGGCGAGACAGGGGCAAATTTGTTTATTCTGTAAGATTGCGTTATATTCACAATAATGTGTGTACAAATATAAAAAAAGATTTTAATGACAATAAATCGAATGTTTTCTCTCCATTCATCCAGGCAAAGTACCAGTTTACGCCATTCCATTATATTATGACAAATTACAAATATGGAACAAACAGAAATTCAATTATGAATCTTTTTGACGGTCAATGGCTAAAGAGCTATAATCAACTGTATAAAAGTTCGGCTAATCGTTTCTTCAGTTCGTCACATAAGATATCATGTTCTCATTTGTTGTCATTACAATATAGTGGTTGGAATTTTCTTAACACTTTGTCGTATGAATTCATAAATAATCCTATTTGCAATAATAACATACAGGAAGGAGTACTAAATATTACGGAGAAAAAAATAGGAGCCAAAGAGACATCATTATCATTTATGTCGTCAGTTGAATATAAATTTGTTGATTTACCATTAAATATCAGGTATAATGTAAATTATAATCAGACACATTCTCCTATGCTTAATGCTGGCACTCTTTATAATACGACCTCGAATAATGTTCAAATGATGTTGCAATTGAGAACATTTTTCAAGAAAGGGTTTAATTGTAAAATGGAATGGTCGGCTTTGAATATGAAATATTCAGGAACACCAACTGAAAATAAATATATGACAAATGATATTCTTGCATTAGTATCATGGCAAAACAAGGATATTTATGCGGATTTTAATGCTAAACTAAAGACATTCAATCTTAATCAGACAAAGACAAATAATGTATATTATGGCTTTGATTTCAGGTATAACATGTCAAAAAAACTCGTTTTAGAAGTATCTGGAACGGATATACTACACATAAACGAACGAAGACAATTGGTAGGAAATATATCATCTTATTATCTGTCTAAAAGTCTTACTTGGCATTTGCCTGGTCATATTATTGCTGGAATAACAATGAAATATTAAATAAACATTTTATAAGATAAGTTAACATGAAAAAATTATTCTCTCTACTTGCCATAACTCTTCAGATGGTTATGGCTCATGCACAGGAATTAACTGTGACATATCAGGCTGTATATAACAGCGATTCTCCAGACTTGTTTGCAACTGCTGGATTAAATGAACAAATGAGAAGCAGTCTTGCTAATGCATACAAGGATGTAGTAATGAATTATAGACTTAAATTCAAGGACAATGAGAGTGAGTATCGTTTGATTCCTGGTGAAGGAAAACAGGAAATCACTTTTATGGGCCAAACAATAGATGTAAATGCTGCAGCATTGGCACAAGCGCAGAATTATACATATAAGAATCATAATGAGGGCGTCATTCTAGATAAAACTTCTGTCTTTGGAAAGGAATATATTGTCGTAGATAGTATTCGTTCTTCAGACTTCACTGAGGTTAAAGGTGAAAAGAAAATCATCCTTGGGTTTGAATGTATTAAGGCTGTTTCTTCAGATAAAAAAACAACCATTTGGTACACTCCACATATTCCGCTTAAAGATGAACCAATTGCATGTGGTCTAAACGGGTTGGTATTACAATTTGACAATGGACAACAAACATATACTGCAACTGAGATAAACGATGTGGTAGAAGGTGATATTATAAAGCCAACAGAAGGAAAGGTTATAAATAAAGCCGACTTTACAGAAATGGTTAATAAGAGAGTCGAAATGATGAAGCGTAACTGATATGTTTTGATAAAATCGTCTGATTTACTAAAAAGACACATAAATCTTTTTTAGAGGGCTGTGGTAAAAACCTTTTACCACAGCCTATAAATGTTATTGTTATGATATACAGATTAAATGATTCGGATATTGTATTATGGACAACTGTTTGTTCCATATTGTTTTTGACGTTTTCTTTTGTTACCCTTAATCAAAAGAAAATGGCTGTTTTTATGAATTACTATACTTTTGATTTGGATTGTTTGGGATATGTTTTCCTGATTCAAACGATGGGTGTTCTTCTTCTATATATTCCGATAAAAACAATTTTTGAGATAGATGGATTCAATTATAATTCGCCATTACAATTTCTGAATTATTGCATCTTGTTCCCTATGATAATAGAATTTATTGTATGTGGTTTGTTCCTAAGATTCGTATCACTATATATGAACAAGTTAGTTGCAATAGTCGGAAGCGCATTGTTAATATCCATGTTGCAAGAACAGGGTATGCTGATAATAGTATTTTGGGTAATATCTTTGTCCACTTGCATGGTATTCTATAAGAACCACAGCTTGATTTTCGTCATGTTTATGCATTCTATGACTAATCTTGTAATATTCTTGTTAAATAATCTCTCATTATTAGGTGCTACCATACCGCTAAATAATGAAATACTTTTTGTAATATTTACAATAGGAATGTTGCTATATATTTATTCTGTATATCTTATAGGAAAGAGAAATGTTCATTCCATATTTCGCATTATCCAAAGGTTGAGGAAACGGTCATAGACGATGTATGAGCCATCTTCCTCACGTGTGACGAAATCGTGCTCAAGGTGTATGGCTGTCGCAGAAGTATTCTGGCGAAATAGGGTCTTCTATGATAAATGGATTGTCTTGATATATAATAGTTTATTTTATTATGGTTTTTACGTTACGTAAATTTCATAATGCAAAGGTTGAGAGATGAAGGCGATAAAACAAAGGCTGCAAAGGGTTTGTTTCCATTGCAGCCTTTGACATGACAGGTGTTCTTCTGTCTGCCCATCTAAGGTTATGACTCTTATGTGACTCCGATGTAAGTCCGTTGTTCCTCTGCTATTTTGCAGACAAGTAGCAGATTTTCAACGAATGTATAAGAGACCGATAAGAGAAATCGATAAAGATGGTGGATTTTTACTCCTCCCAAATTGTCCTAAAGTTCATAGTCAGTACTTCGTCTATAGTTAGTCAGTACTTTGACGGTACTTCGGCAGTACCCGATTTATAGCAAGAAGCGAAATAAGGTTGTCTTTTTCATATTTTCTTCATCAGAGACATTTCCACATCAAATTTGCCGCCAAGCGGCCTGTTAGAAAAACATGGGGAAAACCAAAGAAAACAAAAGAAAACCTATTCTTTATTGGTAAAATATTCATAATTTTGCAGCAACAACAAAAATGCATGGAATTATGATGAATCTTGCAGACTTAAAATACACATACAATCTTTCATTGGAAGAATGTAAAGCCATATTTGTCGCATCGTGCATAGAGACCGCAGCCAAGGCTACAGGCATGACCTCCGATGCGATGTACAGACGTATGGTACGAATAGGGCTAATCAAAGACTACATATTGCCATGCTATAATGTGCTGCACTCAGAGAGTCGTCAGAACATAACAGAAGATATTCTAAAGACCATAGAAATATGGGAAAAGAAGAAAGGAGTGCAAGCATGAAACAATCAGATATGCATACTCAACCAAGATATAATAGATAAACATTTGACATTCACACAAACCGTACAACATGCTTAACGACTTGAATATGTGGAATAAGATTGGACGAATTGTTTCCCAACTGGCCACAACACTCAATATAGACATAGAAAAGGCTCTGGATATGTTTTATACTTCGGACACTTGCCGCAAACTACATGACAAGGAAACTGGATTGTATCTTCTTGCCGATGCTTGTATTGTGGATGACATAATAAAAGAGTTAAACAAATCAAAATAAAAAGGCTGCGGGGAGATTCCTCACAGCCTTTAATATTTTGTGTGTTACATTAAATTGAGTAGTTAACTGGAGTTAACAGGTAGTTAACAAGGAGTTAACGGACGATACTCAGAGTGAATCTCAAATTTCCAAATTTATAATTTATGCCTTTGGTTCATATAGGAACGCATAAATTTGAAATGATAAATTTGATATGGACGATGGTCATTTGTCCGTTAACTCCCCATAACTCCCGTTAACTTCGGTTAACTCCAAGAATAATGAGTTAGTCCTTAGCAATTTCCTTTACGAAGTCCATGAAGAGTGGGTGTGGCTTGAGGACTGTGCTTGAGTATTCTGGGTGGAATTGCGTACCGATGTACCATTTCTTTTCTGGTATCTCGACAATCTCCACGAGGTCGCTCTCTGGGTTGAAGCCTACGCACTTCATGCCCTTATTCTCGTACTCTTCCTTGTATGTGTTGTTGAACTCGTATCTGTGGCGGTGACGCTCGCTTATCTCCGTCTCACCGTATATTGTGGCTACACGGCTGTCTTTGCGGAGGGTACAGCCGTATGCACCAAGTCGCATGGTACCTCCCATCTTTGTGATGGACTTCTGCTCTTCCATGATGTCGATGACGTTGTGTGGAGTCTTCTCGTCCATCTCGCGTGAGTTGGCGTCCTTGTAACCGAGTACGTTACGTGCAAACTCGATGACCATCATCTGCATACCGAGACAGATACCGAACGTTGGGATGTCGTGCTCACGTGTGTAGTGGGCTGCGATAATCTTGCCCTCTATGCCTCGCTGGCCGAAGCCTGGGCATACGAGGATTCCCTTGACGCCTGAGAGCTTCTCTGCCACGTTGTCCTCTGTTATCTCCTCGCTGTTGATGAAGTCCATCTTTACCTTCACACCATTGTAGATACCTGCAAGGTTGAGGCTCTCGCGGATACTCTTGTACGCATCCTGAAGGTCGTACTTGCCAACGAGGCCAACGCGTACCTCACGCTCTGCTGAACGCTGGAGGTTGAGGAAGCGGTTCCAAGGAATCATGGCTGGTGTCTCGCCTACAGGAATGCCGAACTTGCGGAGGATGGCTGCGTCGAGTCCCTGGTTCTGCATGCTTACTGGTACTTCGTAGATGCTTGGCATGTCTTCACTCTGTACGACACATTCGAGGTCAACATTACAGAATGAAGCCACCTTCTGACGCATACCGTCGGACAGGTGCTTCTCTGTACGGAGTACGAGTACGTCTGGCTGGATACCCATGCCTTGCATCTCCTTGACAGAGTGCTGTGTTGGCTTTGTCTTGAGCTCGTCGGCAGCCTTGAGGTATGGCACGTAGGTGAGGTGAACGCTGATGGCGTTCTTGCCCAATTCCCAGCGCAACTGACGTATTGCCTCAAGGAATGGGGCTGACTCGATGTCACCGATAGTACCGCCAATCTCCGTGATGACGAAGTCGAACGAACCGTCGAAAGACCTGATGTTGTTCTTTATCTCGTCTGTGATGTGAGGCACTACCTGAATGGTCTTGCCGAGGTAGTCGCCACGACGCTCCTTCTCGATGACGCTCTGGTAGATACGTCCAGTGGTCATGGAGTTGTTGCGAGTGGTACGGATGCCTGTGAAACGCTCGTAGTGACCGAGGTCGAGGTCTGTCTCCATACCGTCAACTGTGACGTAGCACTCTCCGTGTTCGTAAGGATTGAGAGTACCCGGGTCGATGTTGATGTATGGGTCAAACTTCTGGATGGTGATGCTATAGCCTCTTGCCTGTAGCAACTTACCTATACTTGATGAAATAATTCCTTTACCGAGTGAGGAAACAACTCCTCCTGTAACAAATATATAACGAGTCATGTGGATGTGTGAGTTTTTGAGTTTCTAAGTTTTTGAGTTCTAAAGCCACTATTAAAAAAAAAGCTCATGTTTACGTTTGTATTGTGGCTATCATTTCTTACAATTCTTCTCGTACCAGTCAACGTAGCTCTTGGCTGCAAGACGGGCACCTCCTTGTGTTGGGTAGTGGCCTGTGAAGTACCAGTCGCCCGGATGGTTTGGTATTGCAGAATGGAGTCCCTCTATTGTCTGGAACACGAGTTCGATAGGAGTGGTTACGCCTTCTGGACGGAGCAGCTTGACCATTCTCTCGTTCAACTCGTCTGCCGTGAATGGCTCGTAGATGGAACGTATTGCCTCAAGGTCTCCTGCCTTGCACTTGGCGTAGGTATCGTCGAGTACGGATGCCATGTTGCGCTCACGTAGTAATGATACGCATGCCTGGAATGCTATGAACTCTCCTATGCGACTCATGTCGATGCCGTAATAGTCAGGATAGCGAATCTGTGGTGCGGAACTTACTATGACAATCTTCTTTGGGTGGAGACGGTCAAGAATCTTTATGATGCTTTCACGCAGGGTGGTACCGCGGACGATACTGTCGTCGATGACAACAAGGTTATCCACATAAGGCACAACGGAACCGAATGTAATGTCATAGACGTGTGCGGCAAGGTCGTTGCGTGTGCTTCCTTCCGTGATGAATGTGCGCAGCTTGATGTCCTTCCATACCACCTTCTCCGTACGCACGTTAGGGGAGATGCTTCGCATACCGTCAAGCATACCGTAGTAGGCAACCTCTGCCGTATTAGGTATGTAGGAGAATACTGCATGCTCTATGTCGCCGTCAATCGCCTTGAGAATCTGGTCGCGCAACTGATAACCGAGTTGCTTGCGCTCCTTGTGGATGTCGTAGTCGTTGCCACGGCTGAAATAGATGCGCTCAAATGAGCAAGCCTTGTTCTCGGCAGCAGGCAGAATCTGTTCGAGGCGCATCTCGCCTGCACGATTGATGATGAGAGCCTGTCCGCGTTGCAACTCCTTAACGTCCTCAAGGTTGAGGTCGAATGTGGTCTGAAGAACTGGACGCTCACTTGCTATTGCCACAATCTCGTCGTCGGCATAGTAGAATGCAGGACGAATACCTGAAGGGTCACGCATGGAGAACATCTCTCCGCTACCAGTCATACCGCACATCACGTAGCCACCGTCAAAGTGAGGTAGGGTAGTCTTGAGGACGTTGCTCATGTCCACGTGTGAGTCTATATATTCGGTTATTGCCGTTGACTCCAGTCCGCGCTCCTTTGCCTCGACGAAGAGACGCTCCACTTCACGGTCAAGGCGATGACCCATAAGTTCGAGCATGATGTAAGAGTCGCTGTAGATACGTGGGCTTTGTCCCTGTTCCGTGAGGAAGGCAAACACCTCGTCGATGTTTGTCATGTTGAAGTTACCGCACAGACAGAGGTTCTTAGCCCTCCAGTTGTTGCGCCTCAGGAATGGGTGCACGTACTTGAGACCTCCCTTACCAGTAGTAGAATAACGAAGATGACCCATGTACAGTTCGCCAAGAAAGGCGGGTCCTGCAGATGGGTCATCTTCGTCGATGGATAATGCTTGCTGATAAATGGAGCCGAAGACCTTGGTGATGGCGTCTTTGCCCTCAGCCTTCTCTCTGTACATATATTCGTGTCCCGATGGTTGGTGGAGTTTGACACTGGCGACACCAGCTCCCTCCTGGCCTCTGTTATGCTGCTTTTCCATCATAAGGTAGAGCTTGCCAAGAGCGTAGTGCTTGTCGCCATACTTCTTCTCGTAATAATCAAGCGGTTTGAGCAATCTAATCATTGCTATACCACATTCATGCTTTAATGATTCCATTTGTACGTGTTTGTATGAAAACCGCTTGCAAATGTACGGAGTTTCCGTAATATGACAAACATTAAGCGATAAAAAATTGTGTTTCGCTGATAAAAAGATTTTTTTTGAGCTCGATCTTTGCTTTTGCTTAAAATAAATTATTAACTAGACGATAAATTTGATATTTAGTTAATGATAAAGTCTGATATCTGATTTTTACAAAGTTGATAAAATTCTCCTTTTCGCTTTATTAATTCTTCAAAATTGCCATTTTCGATAATTTTTCCCTTTTTGACAACAATAATTGAGTCCACATCTTTGATCGTGCTTAATCTGTGTGCTATTATGATTACTGTTTTACCAGAAATAGCTAATGCGTCTATTGTATTTCTTACAAATAATTCTGAATTAGAATCTAGAGATGATGTTGCTTCGTCGAATATTATAATTTCTGGATTTCTATACAAAGCTCTTGCAATGGAAATCTTTTGACGTTCTCCACCTGATAATGTAATACCATTTTCTCCTATTTGAGTGTCTATACCATATGGTAAATCTTTTATAAAATCTGACATACCAAGATTATTAATTGTTTCCAATACTTTATTTATATTTGGCTTATCGTCTCCAAATGCAATATTAGAAAGTATAGTGCCAGAAAAAAGTTGAACTTTTTGAGGAATAATTCCTATTATGTCTTTTAGACATTCGTCAGAAATTGTAGTTACGTCATAATTCCCGATGTAAATATGACCGTCTTGTATATTATAAATGTTCTGAATTAATGACACAAGTGTAGTTTTTCCGCTACCACTTTCGCCCACTATTGCAGTTTTTCTCCCTTTCGTTATTCTAAGATTGATGTTGTTAAATAATAATTTATTTGCCCCATATCTAAAAGATACATTATCAAAGATTATATCTCCTATTTCGTCTTTTGTTAATACATTTTCCTTTCTTTTGTTTTCGTTAGTTTCTAACTCCATTATTTGAAAAAGTCTATTTGATGCAATTATAGCTTCTTGTATTGATTTGTTTGAATTTATAATGGTCTCTAATGGTGAAAGTATAATTTCTGTTAATGAAAAGAAAACAATTAATGTACCAATACTTATTTTTTCTTTAATAACGAAACTGCTTCCTATATATAATATTGCGATAATGACAAAACTGGATAGAAAATTCGTGGCGCTGGTCGTGTGAATAGAATACTTTGAACTTTTGTAGATGTTATCTAAAACTTGTTGAAGTTTATTTTCGGTTAACTTCGTGGTATATTTTTCTGCATTAAATTCTTTTATTAGTAAAATAGATGATATGGATTCTACCATTTGAGATTCTAATTCCGCGTTTGTCTCCATTATTTTTTTTTGAAATGTTTTATTAATATTATTATATTTCCAAAATATATAAACAAACACTGGGATAGAAATTAAAGTAATTAATGATAATTCATATGAATACATGAACATGATTCCTATAGAAAATGATAGAACAAGACTACTTACAATTATATTTATAAATACATTATTTATAAATGTACGTATTTTGATTGCATCATTTATTCTCGACATTATTTCTCCAATGCGCATTGTATCAAAAAATATTTGAGGTAATTTTAGCAAATGGTTATAATACCCTAGTATTAAAGCTTTATCAATAATTTTACTGGTCTTTAAAACTAGATGGCACTTGAATTCAGAAATAAAAATTCTAGCAATCATCATTATTACCATAATAATACTCATGGTAATAATGAAACTGATGTTTTGATTTGTTGAAATTTCATCAATGATTCTACCTGCATAAATTGATGTCGACAGACTCAAAATACTACAAACAATCGCTGATAATAAAATTTTTGTTAAAGCCCATTTATGTGTGTTTATAATGGAATAAAGTATGTGCTCTTTACGAACATCCCCCTTTTTAAAAGATTTACTTTTTTCTATAATAATTAATACACCTGTCCACATTTTACAAAAGTCAGACATACTTATTTTGTGCATCTTGCCATCTGCAGGATCCATGGTTTCTACAAAGTTATCATTTACTTTGTATATTACAACAAAATGTAATAATTTGTTGTTAACAATTATATGAGCGATTATCGGTAATGGAAGAATTCTCAAAGTGTTTTCATTGGCTTTTACGCCTTTAGCTGATAACCCTACTTTTTCTGCAGCATTTATTATCCCCCAGATATTAGTTCCTTTAATATTTGTAAAAGCGTGTTGGCGTATTTTAGCAATTGGATATTTTAATCCATAATATGCACATATAGATGATAAACACGCTGCTCCACAGTCTGTAATATCTTGCTGTTTTATTTTGATGCCTTTGTCGAACATATTTGTAGCAAATGATATGAAAATGTATTCAAAAATAATAATTTTTAATTTGTTGTACAAAAAAGATCGTTTTTTTTGTTGCTGTTTTTGTTTTTTTTCTTATGTTTGCATTGTTTTTTTATAAAATTAACTAATAATTATAAATGTTTTATGGAAACAGAATATTTTATGCGTTCTTTAACAGAAGAAGAACTACATTCAATTTATGGTGGTAGTATTTTTAGTAGCATTTTAGCTTGGTTTAAGCGCCATTTCTTTAAGGAAAAGGTTGATGAGCATAGCTTTGAGTCAATGAGTACCCATGGATATGACGGTACTACTATGTATGGATTTGGTTTTGATATCTAATTTATGTCTGCAGGTCTTCTACTCTTTTTAGCGTTAAATCTTTTGTCGTGTAAAATTTATGCACAAAATGACAAGGATACTGCGTTTGTAAAGGTTGATTCGTTGTGTCAAAGAAATGCAAAGCAATATCTTGACACAACGAATTATGTTTTACGTTATTATTCTTTTTGTAGGTTGAATGATAGTGTAGCAAAAAATAAAAAAACAAAAGATATTAACCCTTTTTTTTATAAATACAAAAAAACGGATTTTTACAAAAAAAAATTTGAAAAAATGGAATTTATAAATATAATAAGATCAATTGTTTCAAAATGAAATTATTATTTTTTTTACTTTTTTTCATTTGTTATTCTGTTGCTTCGGTTGGGCAATCTAGTTTAATTGAAAAAGATGGTTTTTTGTATACAAATACAATTTTGTATTCAGAGAAAGATATCCCTGTGTTGTCTCTTATTGACACAGGATGTAGTTTGTGTGTTATAGATTCTACATTTGTAAGTAAAAATATTGTTATAAATAGTTTAGATAGTAATTATGTGTTGATTAATTCCAATAATTATAAAGTATCCTTTTGTGTAATTGACTCGTTATTTTTTTGTGGAAAAAAATATCAAAATGTTAAATGTTTTGTTGCAGATCTTAAAGGGAAATATAGACGTTATGCTCCAGAATTCATAATAGGTGCAGAAATTTTAAAAGACAGAATTTTGAAATTTGATCGCTATACAAAAAAAATAGAACCATTAAATGTAAAGTGTAAAGAAAAAGGGGACGTTTATAAATGGAAGGATTGGAAATCTTTTGGTGACATTCCATACGAGTCAATAGTTTTTGAATGTGAAATAGATAAAGAAAAATATAATTTTATTTTTGATTCTGGAAGTAAAAAAAATAAATTGCCAAGAGGAATACAATTCGCAGATTATGAGTTGGTAAAAGTTGAATCTGCTAATTTGCTGCACTCTCTTTCGATTCAGGAACAAAGGGTTTACAAAAATACATGTGTGAAAATTGCTGGCAGATCGAATTGTTTGGATTTTTATGAAGGACAAAATAAGTATGGTCAACTAAATTTGGATTTGTTAAATGGACATTCTTTTGTCCTAAATTATAGTGAAAAAAAACTAATCGTACTTCCATACTAATGTTTGAAATTACTCAAGTTATGCTAGTGCTTAACTTGTCGTGTCTTTATGCTCCTTTTTTTGTTTTATCTACAATCATAAAATCTTATGGCATATGACTGAACTATCAGAGCAACCTTTTGTATAGAACAAACGAAAATTGAAAAAATGTTCTAAATTGCTTTATTATTGCTTCGTCGAAAAAAATACTGTTTTTTCGGAAGGAGATATTAAATGTACTTGTGGGAAAATAACGTTCGATAGTTAATGTAAATATCTGTAATTTATGTTGATATTGTTAGCGTATATTGTAAATCATTGCTATTTAAATCATATTGATAGTTTATCTTTAACTTGTGAAAGTGTGTGCTCTAATTTTATATACTCTTATTTTGGTGATAAATATTTAATGTGTATAATTAAAATACAGACTGTTGTGTTTTGTTTCGTAAAGTTTTTATAATTCATATGCATTTAGCACGAAACACTTTGTAAATTCATCAAAAAGGAGTAAATTTGCGCCTAAATTCAAATACAGTTTAAAACAACAAATGAAAGTACTGAAATTTGGCGGAACATCCGTAGGTTCCGTAGAAAGCATTCTTAATCTCAAGAAAATCGTAGAGGCATGCGACGAGCCTGTAGTTGTAGTCGTGTCAGCTCTTGGTGGAATAACCGATAAACTCATCGGAACATCCAAACTTGCTGTCACCGGTGACACCGCATACCTTACCTCATATAACGAGATGGTGGAGCGCCATCACGCCATGATTGAAGCCATTATAACTGATGCCGACAAGAAAGCAAAACTCCTTGCAACAGTTGATGAACTCCTTGACCAACTCCTCGGAATATACAAGGGCGTGTTCCTTCTTGGCGACCTTAGCGAGAAGACGAGCGCAACAATCGTTTCATTTGGCGAACGCATCTCAAGCAACATCGTTGCAGCACTTGTCAACAATGCCAAGTGGTACAACTCACTCGAATACATCAAGACAAAGAAAAGACACGGCAAGAACTATTACAGCAACAGCATCTCTGCTCCCCTTATCAAGCAGGCTTATGCCGACTTCATGAGCGGCAAGGCTGACCATAAGGTTTGCCTTGCAGGAGGATTCATCTCCACGGATGCTGCAACTGGCGAGATAACTAACCTTGGCCGCGGTGGTTCCGACTATACTGCTGCCATCCTTGCGGCAACGCTTGATGCCAAGGTTCTTGAGATATGGACGGACGTGAGCGGATTCATGACAGCTGACCCACGCGTCATCAACACAGCATATCCTATCGACCAGCTCTCGTACGTGGAGGCTACAGAGCTTTGTAACTTCGGTGCCAAGGTGGTTTACCCTCCTACAATCTATCCAGTATGTGTTAAGAACATTCCTATCCTCATCAAGAACACTTTCCGTCCAGAGGATAAGGGAACAATCATAACTGCCGACTGTGACAAATCTGCTCGTGCAATTAAGGGTATCTCAAGTATCAACAACACGAGCCTCATTACCGTCAGCGGTCTCTCAATGGTAGGTGTCATCGGTGTGAACCAGCGCATCTTCTCTACACTTGCTGCCAACGGAATAAGCGTGTTCATGGTGAGTCAGGCTTCTTCAGAGAACTCTACATCCATTGGTGTGCGCAACGAAGATGCCGATGCTGCCTGTGAGGTTCTCAACAATGAGTTTGCCAAGGAGATTGAACTTGGCTCTATGTTCAAGATGAAGCTTGAGCGTGATCTTGCAACAGTTGCCATCGTGGGAGAGAACATGAAGCATACTCCTGGTATTGCAGGTAAGCTCTTCGGAACACTCGGACGCAACGGTATCAGCGTTATTGCCTGTGCCCAGGGTGCGAGTGAGACAAACATCTCGTTTGTTGTGGAAAGTAAGTCACTCCGTAAGAGTCTCAACGTAATCCACGACTCCTTTTTTCTGTCAGAGTACCAAGTCCTGAACGTGTTTCTCTGCGGAATCGGAACAGTAGGAGGCAGCCTTCTTGAACAGATTGCCGGTCAGCAGCAGAAGCTCATGAAGGAACGTAATCTCAAGATAAATGTAGTAGGTATTGCAAGCGGTCATAATGCTATCTTTGACCGTAACGGCATAGACCTCAACCAGTATAACGAGAACGGCAGCTTCTCAATCGACAAGCTTCGTTCTTCGCTCAAGAGTGCAGAGCCAAGTGACCTTACACGTCTCAAGAACGAGGTGATTGGCATGAACATCTTCAACAGCGTGTTTGTTGACTGTACTGCAAGTTCGGATGTTCCAAGCCTCTATCACGATTTCCTCAGCCACAATATTTCTGTTACGGCTGCAAACAAGGTGGCAGCATCAGGCGACTTCGAGAACTACGCCAAGCTCAAGGCTACTGCTCGCAAGAGAGGTGTCAAGTTCCTCTTCGAGACAAATGTGGGAGCAGGTCTGCCAATCATCAACACAATAAATGACCTTCGCAACTCTGGTGACAAGATATTGAAGATTGAGGCTGTGCTCTCAGGTACGCTTAACTTCATCTTCAACACTATCTCAGAGAAGATTCCTTTCTCAGAGACTGTCCGTCTTGCAAAGGAAGAGGGTTATGCAGAACCTGATCCACGTGTTGATTTGAGTGGACAGGACGTTATCCGCAAACTTGTTATCCTCTCTCGTGAGGCAGGTTACAAGTTGAGTCAGGAAGACGTGACAAAGGAACTCTTCATTCCTCAGTCATTCTTTGACGGCACGCTTGAAGAGTTCTGGAAGAACCTCCCAAGTCTTGATGCCCAGTTTGAGGCTGATCGTAAGGTACTCGAGTCAGAACACCAGCGTTGGCGTTTTGTGGCTAAACTTGAGAACGGCAAAGGTAGCGTAAGTCTCCAGAAGGTAGGCGAGCGTCATCCATTCTACGGACTTGAGGGCAGCAACAACATCATCCTCATTACCACGGAGCGTTACAACCAGTATCCAATGCTCATCCAGGGTTATGGAGCTGGTGCAAGCGTGACGGCAGCCGGAGTATTTGCGGATATCATGTCGATTGCAAATATTTAGCCCCCCGACCCCCGAAGGGGGCGGCCATCCGGAAGAGGTGGAAGCGGATGTTTTTCCAGTCTTCCCTATAAGGATGGAACGGCTTAAAGATGCTTGACGACAAGAAAATGTAAACAAACAAATAATAATAATATTCGGTCATCTTCCCCCTTGAATCCGGATGGCCGCCCCCTTTGGGGGCTGGGGGGCCTTATAGTGAAACACATAATAATTCTCGGTGACGGAATGGCTGACTGGCCAGTTGAGTCACTCGGTAACATGACATTGCTTCAGTACGCCAAGACACCTTACATGGATTTGCTTGCAAGTAAAGGTAAGACTGGTATGCTGAAAACCGTACAAGACGGATTCCATCCTGGAAGCGAGGTCGCTAACTCAAGCATCCTCGGCTATGACCAGGAAAAAGTATATGAGGGTCGTGGCCCTCTCGAAGCAGCAAGCATAGGAGTGGAACTTGCTCCTGATGATATGGCTATCCGCTGTAACATCATCTGCATAGAGGGCGACTTAATCAAGAACCACTCTTGTGGACGACTCGAGACAGAGGAGGGAGACATCCTCATCAAGTACCTTCAGGAGAAACTTGCAAACGATCCTGAGATTGTGGCTAAGTATGGCAACATCGTCCATTTCTATACGGGCGTCCAGTATCGCCATCTTCTCGTAATCAACGGAGGAAACAAGTATATCAAGTGTACTCCTCCTCACGATGTTCCTCTCCATCCTTGGAGACCTGAACTCGTGAAGCCTGACACGGAGGCAGAGGCAAAGGCTATCGCCAATGGTGCAAAGCCAACAAAGCTTTCGGCTACTGAGACGGCTGAGCTTATCAATACGCTTATCGTTAAGTCGCAGGAACTTCTCGGCAAGCATCCTTTCAACGCACAGAGGATTGCTGAGGGCAAAGACCCGGCAAACAGCATCTGGCCTTGGGCAGGCGGTTACCGTCCTCACATGGCTACGTTGCAGGAGACGTTCCCACAGATAAAGAAGGGCGCGGTAATCACAGCCGTTGACCTCATTCGCGGAATAGGTCACTATGCAGGTCTTCGTTGCATCGACGTGGAAGGAGCGACAGGTCTCTACGATACCAACTATGAGGGCAAGGCAGCTGCAGCCATTGAGGCACTCAAAACAGACGACTTTGTCTATCTTCATGTGGAGGCAAGTGATGAGGCTGGCCATGACGGAGACCTTGAGCTGAAGCTTCAGACGATAGAGAACCTTGACAAACGTGCCATCGGTCCTATCTACGAGGAAGTGAAGAACTGGGACGAGCCAGTGGCAATAGCCGTTCTTCCTGACCACCCAACACCTGTGGCACACAGGACTCACACCAACGAGCCGATTCCTTTCCTCATCTATGCTCCGGGCATAGAGCCAGACGGAGTACAGACATTCGACGAGGTGGCTTGTAAGGAAGGTGCGTACGGAACACTCGAAAAGGATGGCTTCATCAAGGCATTCATGGCAATAAATTAAAAGTTAAAGATAAAAGACGTCCTTGCCATTTTGTCACAAAATCCTTGGTAAACGTATTCCTTTTGTCAAGCAAAAGATTCACGAAAGGTTCACGAACCATTAACGAACCATTAGCGAAGGATTAGGGAAATATAGGACAATGGCAAAAAGAAAGAACATTCGGCATATTTGCTGACAAATTGTTCATAGGTGAGGGCGAATATATAGTTAAAAAGAAATATCGAAATTATGAATTATTATAGCACAAATGGCAAAGCGCCAATAGCAACACTTGAGAAGGCAGTGGTTAAGGGACTTGCAGAGGACAAGGGTCTCTATATGCCTGAGAACATCAAGCCACTTCCACAGTCTTTCTTCGACAACATTGAAAACCTCTCTTTCCAAGAGATAGCATATACTGTAGCCGACGCATTCTTTGGTGAGGATGTGGACGCAGAGAGCCTGAAGAAGATTGTCTATGACACTCTTGCCTTTGACGTTCCTGCAGTTAAGGTTACGGACACAATCTATAGCCTTGAACTCTTCCACGGTCCAACACTTGCATTCAAGGATGTGGGTGCACGTTTCATGGCTCGTCTCCTCCAGTATTTCCTCAAGAAGGAAGGCAAGGGACAGGTCAATGTGCTTGTGGCAACATCTGGTGACACAGGTTCAGCCGTGGCAAACGGATTCCTCGGAGTGGATGGCATCCATGTCTATGTACTTTATCCAAAGGGTAAGGTAAGCCCAATTCAGGAGTGCCAGTTCACAACACTCGGTCAGAACATCACAGCTATTGAGGTGGATGGTGTGTTTGACGACTGTCAGGCTCTCGTTAAGTCAGCCTTTATGGATGCCGACCTTAATGCACACATGAAGCTTACTTCAGCCAACTCAATCAACGTGGCACGTTTCCTTCCACAGTCATTCTACTACTTCTATGCTTATGCACAGATGAAGAAGATTGGCAAGGCTGACCAGCTCGTTGCTTGTGTTCCTTCTGGTAACTTCGGTAACATCTGTTCAGCACTTTTCGGTAAGAAGATGGGACTTCCAATCAAGCGTTTCATTGCTGCTAATAATGCAAACGACATCTTCTACAAGTATCTCCAGACTGGTGAGTATAATCCAAAGCCATCTGTTCAGACAATAGCAAACGCCATGGATGTGGGCGACCCATCTAACTTCGCTCGTATCTACGACCTCTACAAGAAGGATCACAAGGCTATCTGTGCTGACATCTCTGGTGCAACATATACGGATGCTCAGATTGCAGAGACAATAAAGCAGGTAAAGGCAGAGACTGGTTATGTATGCGACCCACACGGAGCATGTGGTTATCGTGCCCTTGCCGAAGGATTGAAGGCAGGCGAGGTAGGATTCTTCCTTGAGACCGCACATCCAGCAAAGTTCAAGGATACTGTAGATAGGATTCTCGGTGAGGATATAGATATTCCTGCTAAGCTTCAGGCATTCATGAAGGGAACAAAGCAGTCAATTCCTATGAGCAAGGCATTTGCCGACTTCAAGGCATTCCTTCTCGCAGAATAAAAGGATTTCAAATCTATCATTTCAAGTTTATGCCTTCGGAACGTAGTGTAATCTCAAATCTATGAATTCAAGTTTATGCCTTCGGAACAATTGTTCGGGACGCATAAATTATAAATTTGAGATTTGACATCATTTCTATCGGACGCATAGATTATAGATTTGAAATTTGACATTATAAAAGTTATGGTAAAGAATTTCAAGTTGAAGCGCAAGGAGCATGGCAAGCAGATTTATCAAGGTCTGCTTGTTCTGCTTTCCACACTCATCATCGTGTACTTCATGCCACGTAGTGAGACCGTTGACTATGTCTATGAGATAAACAAGCCATGGTTCTCCAAGCAGGTCATTGCGCCATTCAGTTTTCCTATATATAAGAGCGACTCTGTCATGCGTCAGGAGCAAGACAGCGTTAGGCGTTCCATCATCCCTTACTATAAGATGGATGGTGGCGTGAAGCTCAAGATGCAGAAACGACTTGCCAATCGCAAGCAACATGAATGGTCAGGACCTAACTCATCGCTCTACATTCGATATATCAGCGCAAAGATTGATTCCATCTACAGCCAAGGTGTGATATCCACGGAGGAGTATGACGCTCTGACGCTTGACGGTAAACGTGTCATACGTATTGTGGAGGGCAGGAATGCACGAACTGTCCCAATTCCGGCGGTGTTCACTCCACGTACTGCTTACGAGTATCTGATGGAAGTTGATACTGTAAGGTTCTCACGATTGGTGATGCAGCACTTCAACCTGTACGATATCATCCAGCCAAATGTTATCCCAGATGTCGAAAAGACGAATGCCGAACTTGCCGACCGTATGCGTGATGTGTCAGGTGCAATAGGCATGGTGGAGAGTGGTCAGAAGATTATTGACCGAGGAGAGATTGTGGATAAATATAAGGCAGCGATTATTGAGTCGTTGAAACGTGAGGCAAACAAACAGCATAAGGACACGTCTTCGCTCCTTAGCTTCAGTTTCTTCGGACAGGTGACGCTCGTGTTCTTCATGATGCTTACGCTTATCAGCTTCCTTAACCTCTTCCGTGAAGATTACTTTGCGAAGATAGGTCCGGGAATACTCCTCTTCGGAACGCTGACACTCTTCTGTAGTATTGCAGGATGGATGGTTTCGCATAGTTTCTACCATATCATGATTCTGCCATGCTGTATGGTGCCAATCATTATTCGTGTGTTCATGGATAGCCGTACAGCCTTTATGTTCCATTGTGTGATGATTATCATCATATCATCATTCCTGAAGGAACAGTATGACTTCGTGATTATGCAGCTTACGTCAGGTATGGTAGCCATACAGACACTTCGTGAGCTTTCCCAGCGTTCACAGATTATCCGTTCGGCTGTGGTAATCACACTTACGTATCTTGTGGTTTACACATCAATCACATTTATTCAGAACGACAGTCCTGAGGTAAGCAGAAGTCATCTTATATATATGGTGGTTAATGGAGTTCTCCTCCTCTTCTCTTACCCATTGCTCTACATCTTGGAGAAAGCGTTTGGATTTATCTCGGATGTGACACTTGTGGAACTTTCCAATATCAACAATGAGCTTCTGCAGAAGATGTCGGAGATTGCGCCGGGTACGTTCCAGCACTCCATGCAGGTGGCTAACCTGTCGAGTGAGGTGGCTAAGAAGATTGGGGCACGTTCACAACTTGTGCGTACCGCTGCCCTCTATCACGATATTGGTAAGCTTGAACGTCCAGTGTTCTTCACGGAGAACCAGCGAGGAGCTAACCCACATAGTCATCTTATAGCTGAGCGAAGTGCTGAGGTCATAATTGACCATGTTCGCAATGGTTTGGCTCTTGCCGACAAGTATAATCTTCCAGCGATAATAAAGAGCTTCATCACTACCCATCATGGTATAAGTAAGACGAAGTACTTCTATATCACATGGAAGAATGAGCATCCGGGCGAAGAACCAGACGCATCATTGTTCACTTATCCTGGACCTAACCCAAGCACGAAGGAGCAGGCCATACTTATGATGGCTGATGCGGTAGAGGCTGCTTCACGTAGCTTGACGGAATATACAGAAGAAAGTATCAGTAACCTCGTGGACAAGATTATTGACGGTCAGAAGAACGAAGGTTACTTTAACGAATGTGCGATAACCTTTAAGGATATTGCCACAGCAAAAGAAGTTTTCAAGGAGAAACTAAAGATAGTATATCACACACGTATATCCTATCCAGAACTTAACGAAAAGAAATGAATAAAAACATCTGGAAACCTTTTATCACTACGGCGTTAGTGATTGTGGTTCTCTTGGCTATGTTCTTCTTGCCTCACATTAAGGTAGGTGACAAGGAACTGCGCCGAATAAACATCCTGAGCGACATTGAGCGCAGGGACAGCGAGGGCAATATCCTTGCTGAGGTAAAAGTTGACGAGGCACAAGGCATAGAGGTGGATAAGTTTGACTCCACAGCCGTGAAGGTAAATAAGCCTGTGTATGTTGACTCCATTCCGGAGGGAATGACGGGTATTGAGGACTTTGCCGACAACGATGACGGAAGCAGGGAGATGGATAAGTTCTATGCAGCCCTGTCCGAGGTGAAGGAACGTCCTGTACGTATCGCTTACTATGGTGACTCATATATAGAAGGTGACATCCTCACGGAAGACCTTCGTGATATGCTCCAGACAAGGTTTGGCGGAAGCGGAGTCGGTTTTGTGGATATCTACACAGTCACTTCTGGTTTCCGTAAGACTGTATGGACAAAGGCAAAGGGTTGGAACGACCATAATGCCAACGACCCAAAGGGTAAGAAGTTCAACAAGGCTTTGCAAGGTATAAGCGGACGATACTTCATTCCTCAGTCAACGGCATCGCTTGAGATGAAGGGAAGCAAGTACGGCACTCATCTTGATACGGTAAGTACGGCTACGGTCTTCTTCACTCCGGGCAACGGACTTAACCTTGCCACATCAATCAACGGTGAGGAGTTGAAGACGGTTTATGCCAATGGCGGACTTCTCGAGACACACGATGAGGTAAGCTATGTTACAGAGACAATAATAAAAGGTGGAGGAACAGATTCGCTTGGCAACGCCATTCCTTGTGACACGGTCAAGTTGACTCATGAGGTACATAATAATGTGGCAGAGCAGTCGTCAGGTGGACTTGCCAGCAAGACCATCCACGGACGCATAGGTAGGTTCAGCCTTCAGGCAAAGAATGGAAATGCCTCTCGCTTCTATGGCGTGGCACTTGAAGGAAAGCATGGTATAGTGCTTGACAACTTCAGTATGCGTGCCAGCAATGGATGGTTCATAGGCGACATTCCTCAGAAGACTCTTGCCGACTTTGCCAAGAAGCGTCCTTACGACCTTATCATCGTACACTTCGGACTCAACGTGGCAAGTAGCAAGCAGAAGGACTATAGCTACTATACGGATAGGATGGCTAACAGTATTGCTCACTTGAAGGAGCAATTCCCTAATGCAAGTATTCTCGTGGTGGGCGTAGGCGACCGTGAGGAAAAGGATATTGACGGCAATCTTCACACTATGCCTGGAGTGCGTGAGCTTATATCATACCAGCGCAAGATGGCTGCCGACAAGAAGGTGGCATTCTGGAACCTCTACGAGGCAATGGGTGGCGACGGTAGTATCTCACTTATGGTCACTCACAAGCAGGCAAACCTCGACTATACGCACATCAACTTTGCGGGAGGTAAGAAGCTTGCACGAATACTTTATGATGTATTAATGAACGGAAAGGAAAACTATGATAAGAGGAAATAAGATATTTACAATAGCTATGCTTGCGATGCTTGTAAGCGTATGCACCTTTGCTCAGAGTCGCTGGACACAGCTGCCTGAATCATTCAAGCACACCCAAAAGAACCAACTCTTGGGTGCGCAGTATCTTGATTCCGCTCTTATCAAGGCTGCTGACTCTACGGGGATAAGGATAGTCCTCATAGGCGACTCGCACGTTAAGGGCAAGTCCTTCCCACAGTCACTTGAGGCTACGCTTCTCGGCACACTTCCACGCCTCACTATGTCGTACTATGGCATCAATGGTGCATGGGTAGGCAAGTTTGAGGAGTCAAACTTGATGCAGAAAGTCTATGACGATCGTCCAGATATCGTAATCATCAGTTTTGGTACTAATGAGAGCCATGCTCCCAACTATGATGAGGATAGCCACTCCAAGGAGATGCTTTCGCTCATAAGCCGTATTGAGACGCGTTGCCCAAATGTGAAGTTTATCATCACAACGCCTCCTGGCTCATATTTCCACAAGAGGGTGGGCGGAACAAGACGCCGTCCAAGGTACTCGTTCAGTCGTAATGAGACTACTCCAAAGGTGGCAAGGAACATAGTGAAATTTGCTGCAGACAATCATGTAGCTTGCTGGGACATCTTCACCATGGCAGGCGGCGAACTCTATGCTTGTACCAACTGGCGTGACAACGGATACATGCAGTCCGACAATACTCATTACACTGTTCCGGGCTACAGCCTCATGGGCAAGCTCCTTGGCGAGGCAATCATAAAGACGTACTACGAGAGGGTTGCCCACTGAAGAGGAAAGAGTTATCGTGTCGCATGGTACGATGACTTAATAGACAAACAGCCTTTCGCCACACATAGGAGATAGGCTTCTTCACATTTAACTACTTACAACGGATAATTTTGGCTCTTCATTATGACGCTTCCCGACGAGAGGCTGGGAGAGGAGCTACTTGTTTATTTCATGTTCGACATAGATTCTTCTCGTATAATCGAGATATTGACATACAATCCGAAGAGTCCGATGATATTCTCATCTGGTCTTTTCCTCTTCCTCTTTCTTGGAGTGACATTCGTGTATGCCCTCCTCCAAAGAGCTACAACCGCACGCATACTCTTCGTGACGGTATTCTCATACTATTTCTATTACAAGAGTAGCGGACTCTACTTCGCACTCCTTGCACTTGTTACCGTCACGGACTTCTGCATAGGCTATTACATAAGCCATGTTAAGGGACTTGAACTGAATGCCACGAAGGATAACGAAAAGCATTATTATGCTAACATGGCTAAGTGCTTGGTTGCCCTCTCGCTCGTCATAGACCTTGGATTGCTTGGCTACTTCAAATACACCAACTTCTTCGGTTCACTCTTCTGTGAGGCATCATCATGGATTCCTAACGTGTCACTGGTATGGAAGGACCTCGACATCTTCCTGCCTGTTGGTGTCAGCTTCTTCACGTTCCAGTCCTTGTCATATACTATCGACATCTACCGAGGAAGGATAAAGCCACTTGGCAATCTCTTGGACTATGCTTTCTACGTGAGCTTCTTCCCTCAGCTCGTGGCAGGACCTATCGTGCGCGCCTCTGACTTCATACCTCAGATTCGTCGCAAGCTCGTTGTCACTAACGAGATGCTTGGCTCTGGTATGTTCTTCATCATAGCAGGTCTCTTCAAGAAGGCTGTCATATCAGACTACATAAGCGTGAACTTCGTGGAGCGTGTGTTCGACCTCCCAACTCTCTATAGTGGTATGGAGAACCTCCTTGCCGTATATGGCTACACGCTTCAGATATACTGCGACTTCTCTGGCTACTCAGACATGGCGATAGGTATTGCCCTCTTGCTCGGATTTGAGTTCCCTATGAACTTTAACGCTCCTTACAAGAGCAAGTCCATTACGGAGTTTTGGCGCAGATGGCACATAAGCCTTTCTTCTTGGTTGAAGGACTACCTCTACATATCTCTTGGCGGTAATCGCAAGGGTAAGTTCCGTCAGTATGTGAACCTTATGCTCACCATGCTCCTCGGAGGATTGTGGCATGGCGCATCACTCACGTTCATCCTTTGGGGTGGAATACACGGTTTGTTCCTTTGCCTCGACAAGATATGGCACACGCTCGTTCCTGCACTCTCGCCTCTCACTTACCTTGGCAAGAATGCGAAGCAGCCTAACTGGGCGGTACGTTACTTGCTCTTCCCACTTACGGGACTTATCACGTTCCACGTGGCAAGTGCATGCTGGGTGCTCTTCCGTGCCTCAAGCATGAAGACGGCAGGCGAGATGTTCGGTCAGATATTCACGTCACTCGACTTCTATATCCTCGTCCAGTGGATGGGCTCATATTGCGGAGTGGCTACGCTCATGATACTGGGATATGTCCTGCATTTTTCACCTAAGGAATGGTCTGACAGTACGCGCAAGGCCATGGGTTACCTCCCTCTGCCTGTACAGGCACTCGTCTTCATCATCGTGATATGGATTGTCATTCAGGTGAAGAGTAGCGAGGTGCAGCCATTCATATATTTCCAGTTTTAGCCCCCCAACCCCCGAAGGGAGCGGCTGTTCAGAGCAATAGCATATAGTAGTAATTATGAATTTTGCGTTTTGAATTATTAATATCAATATACCCTCTGTCCGGATGGACGCCCCCTTTGGGGGATGGGGGGCCTTGTTTGATTATGAAACATCATCTTATTTCTTTATGTGCGTTCCTGTCATTTGCGCTTGGCGCATCGGCACAGGACCTTAGCGGTACGAAGATGGATGACCGTATAGGTCACGGACAGGATAGTCTTGAGGTGCGACAGAACATGAGTCTGTATATGGAATACTTCAAGCAACAGGACTATGCGGATGCCCTTGAGCCTTGGGAGGTCGTGTTCCAGAAGGCACCTCTCTCGCTCATACGTGTCTATACGGATGGTGCGTGGATGTACGAGCAGCTTATTGCGAAGGAGACTGACCTCGAAAAGAAGAATGCCTACTTCGACAAGCTGATGCTCATCTACAACAAGCGTCTTGAGAACCTTGACGCCCTCAACTCGTTTGCCACGCCTAAGACTACCTCTACGAAGGGTAACATCCTTTGCCGTCAGGGATGGGATTATTACTACTACTGTCCTGAGATGGACATAGAGAAGGCATACAGCATGTTCCGCTCAGGCATAGACGATATGGGACCTAACACGGAGGCTTTCGTGCTCTACGGTTTCATAGAGTGCTCGTACAACAGATATATTAACGACAAGGATAATGCCGACAAGCGTACAGAGTTTATCCGCGACTTCCTTGAGTGCAACGATATATGCGACAACCTTCTCGACCAAGCCAAGGAGTTTGCCGAGACGGACTCTCTCAAGGCCATGCAGATTGTAAATGCCTACCTACCAACGAAGGACAAGTGCAACGACCTCTTCATCAAGTCGGAGGCTGCTGACTGCGAGATACTCGAACGTATCTACTCGGCAGGCATAGAGGAACACAAGGATGACCTCGAATATCTTGATGCCGTGCTCAAGGTGCTTGAGTGGTTCGGTTGCAAGGGAAGCGACACGTACTTCAAGACTTCGGACTATGTGTATGCCATCCGTCCTACTTCACGTGCAGCCATCGCAAAGGCTAACCGCCTCATAGAGCAGAAGGACGAGAAGGGTGCGCTCAAGTATATGGAGGAAGCTATCGAACTGGAGAAGAGCGACAAGATGAAGGCACGCTATGCACACTCCATCGCCAAGCTCTACTTTGAGAAGAAGCAGTACCTCAAGGCTCACCAGTGGTGTAAGAAGTCGTATGGCTTCGACCCTACCTACGGCTGGGCTTACCTCTACGATGCAAGTTGCATTTCACGTGTTCCTACTACCAACCAGCTCGACCGAAGCAAGCAGTTCAACCTTGCCTACGACAAGATTATGCGTGCCAAGGCTGTTGACCCAGCATGTACAGAGGCTGTCAACAAGGTGGCTTGGGGCTATCGCGAGAATTGGTACCCACGTTCCGAAGCATTCTTCAAGAACCTCAAGGAAGGCGTAACCATCACAGTCCTTGGCGAACAAACAGTTCTTAGGTTCAAGTAAACACATACTTTTAACGGCCGTTTAACAAGGGTTAAACGACCGTTTTTGTTTATGGTAAACGCTACTATCAGATGCAGTCGAACGGACTAGCGCTAGTCTGTTCGCAAACTAGCGCTAGTCTGCAATACAAACTAGCATTAGTCTGTAATACAAACTAGCGCTAGTCTGAGACACTACTTCTAATAGTCTGTTTTACAGTATTCGGAGAGAGCGCAAAAATCGTTAGTAATTGATGTGCCAAATCAATTACTAGCGAATTGCCAATTCGATACTTATTGAATTACCACATCGATAGTAAACGATGTTGCATATCGAACGAGGTACGATTTTACATATGTGTTATAGACAAAAAAACTTGGAACGTAGAGCTTCGTTCCAAGTTTTTTTGCGTATTGCTTGATAGCATCAGAATATGCTTTTGCTGGTTTCTGGTTTTATGAAAATCTCATGAGTATGAATGTTTTCTTCTGCGTATTCAGTTCCTTCTGTTGATGAATTGTATGTGTATGAGAAGAACATATACTCTTTGTTGAAGGTTACATTTGCTTTCTTGATGAGTCCGCTTTTGTTACAAACTTCTTCTCCGTCATCGTTTAGTATGTAAATACTTTCCTCTGAAAGAATGATTTCCTTGTTCTCCAACATCCAATGTCCTGTTGTTTTTTTATTCCAACCTTTCTTTTCAAGTAATTCGTCTGTATTGTCATAATAAGTGCTATAGTCATAGCCATAACCATAATTATTTTCTGCATAGGCGTATGTCTCATATGTTCCGTTACCATTAAGGAAAAGGACATAAGATATATTTTGGGTATATGACGTGGTAGGAACTACATCGTTTGCCGATACGTCAAATCTAACCCATGCGCCTTGGACTTTCTTGCGGTAAGCATCATCTTCGCTTCCATCCCAGCATGATGTCACGGCAAAGAGTGTTGCTACGAGTAATGACAAGTAGATAGGAGACAACTTCTTTCTCATTTGTTTTTAGGATTAGTTATTAATTATATGATTGTTTAATTGTTTTTGTCAAATTAGGGGATGAGGTGAGTTGTTGCTCATTTAATTCCTAAATTCTCATTCCTCATTAACGCTTCGTTTTCACGTCAATTGCCTTGCCGATGCAGCCACTTGGTTGCTGGATGTTGAGGAGGGCGCATATTGTGGCAGCAATATCGTTGACGGTATGAGTGTCGTCGTCCCAAGCGTGACGAACGCCCTTGCCTACCACGATGAATGGGATGTGAGTGTCGTAAGGGCTCCATACTGCATGGTTCGTGCCGAGAGGAATACCGTTGTAGTCCTTCTTGTAGCCGTCGTCATAGTCCTCTGTCACGTTGGCTTCGAGGATGACCTGAATGTCGCCACTACGCTTTGGGTTGTAGCCGTTGATGGACATGGTGCGAACAGGCTCTGGTACATAGTCAGGTATCTTTCTTGGCTCGTATGCGTATGCCACGATGTCCTTCTTGACGAGGATGTCGATGCAATGGTCAATCATCTTCTGGCGCATATCAGCTGAATAGTTTGCGTGTGATGTGAGCACCTTGTTGTCAAAGTAGATGTTGTGGCACTCGAGGCTGTGTATTGGGTTCTGCTCAAAGCCAAACTCTGACTTGAGAACGTCGTTGAGCTCCTTCATGATGCGGTAGTATGGCCATGTGCTTGCTGGGATGCCATGCTCCTGACGGAACACCACGTTGTGGCTACCAGCGTGGTCGGCTGTGAGGAATGCCACCCATTCGCCCTTGCCCACCTGAGCGTCGAGAGCGTCGAAGATGCGCCTGAACTCCTTGTCGAGACGGAGGTATGTGTCCTCTATCCAAGGAGCGTTAGGACCGAGCTTGTGTCCAATCATGTCCGTACAAGAGAAGCTGATGGCAAGGAAGTCGGTAACGCCATCTGGGTTGAGACCGAGCTTCTCGTTCTTGAGTGCGGCAAGAGCCATGTCTGCTGTATATGTGTTGCCGTAAGGAAGATACTTGAGGATGGTACCCGTGCGCTGGTCGTAGTACTTCTCGTGTAGGCCAGCTGACTGAGTGTAGGTGTTTGCATCGTACATGAGTTCCCAGAAGTCAGCCACGTATTCGCCATTCTTATCCTTCTTGCGTCCGTACTCGTTGAGGTACTTAACTCCAAGCTTCTGCTTGTTGAAGTCCTTGACCCACTTAGGCAACTCCTTCATGTAGTAAGTGGAAGAGATGAAGTCCATTGACTCGCTGTCCATCCAGTAAGAGGCGTTGGCACAATGTCCTCCAGGGAAGATGGAGCCGCGGTCCTTGATGCTCACGCTTATCACCTTGCTACGGAAGTTTGTGGCAAGTCGAAGCTCGTCAGTCATGGTAGTTGTGAGCATACGATGAGGAGATGCCTTGCCCTCTTTTGTCTTTGTGCCGAGTCCCTCCACTTTGAGGTCGCGAACAGGAGAGTCCCACTTACCGTCGAAGAACATGCTGTTTCCCACGATACCTGTGAAGGCAGGAACAGAACCTGTGTATATGGCTGTGTGTCCAACGGCTGTGACGGCAGGGACATAGTTGATGAGCAGGCGGTTACAGTTGTATCCGTCAGCCATCATGCGTCTGAAACCACCATCCGTGAAGCGGTCGTAATAGCGTGAGAGGTAGTCCCATCGCATCTGGTCCACAACTATTCCTACTACTATCTTTGGCTTGTTCTCCAACTCGCTCACCTTCTGAGCATTTGAATGAAGAGTAAAGAATGAAGAATGAAGAATGGCAAATAATGCCAATATTCTGAATAATCTGTTACTTGATGTCTGTTTCATAATTCTTTGAGTTTTACTTTTTGCAAAGATACTTACTTTTGTGATATCAGACAAACATTCCTCCCTTTCATTTGCTGTTTAGCTTTTTCCTCAAAGCCGTAAAAAATGTTTGTATAGGGTAATTGTACGATGTCGTATTCTATATTGGTTGTACGAATTTACTCCTGTCTGAATTATTTAAGGTGATTTTGTACAATAGAAACGATAATTGTTGCCAAGGAAATATGAAAAGCCCTAACTTTGCGTTGAATAAACAAAACTTAATTGTATAAATTTTCAATAATCAAAACAAAAACCTTATGAAACGAATTTTTATCGCTCTTCTTATGTCTGCTTTGTTCGTAAATGCAGATGCTCAGAGGAAAAATGAACTTTACGGTACTATTTCTCCTACTTCATTAAATGTTACTGCAAATGGTTTTGCTAAGTCAGAATCAAACAATTATATTGGTATGAATTTTGGCTACAATCGTTTCTTTAATTTTAATGAGACATCAAAATTCAAGCTTGTCTTGGGTGGAAGAATATTTATTTGCGCCTGTGATGTTAAGGATGATTATAAGAGACAGAATTCAGATGTAGATCTTGCCACTGAATCGTTTGTTAAATTACAGGTTCCTGTTGCTTTGAAGTATGTAATCGATATTAATGAAAAATTCTCAATTGAACCTTATGCTGGTTTTTATATGAGTTATTGTGTTTCTGCTACAGATGACGTGAAATATTCTTCAAGCACTGTTTCTTATGATTTGTATGATGATAAAGAACTTGATTTTAATCGTTCTGAAATAGGTGGCCATCTCGGATGTGATTTGAGAATCAAGCGCTTTGTTCTTGGAGTAAGCTACAATGCTGCATTTACAGACTTCACTTCTTTAAGTGGAGTTGATATGAAATGGTCAGGTTTGGATTTCAAATGCGGATTCCGTTTCTAAAATGTTTTCAAGCATAAATTATAACGCTCATACGACTTTTGCCGTATGGGCGTTTTTGTATTTTGTTAAGTACTGACTAAGTATTGACTTACATGAGACTAAGATGAGACTCTTTTAGTAGCAATCCGGGTGCAAGTATGATGTAAGTATTACCCTGCGTTTCCCTTAGTTTTCTGTACAATTCTCTGAGGATTTGTAGAGGATGGTAAGAGAAACACAAGGGACAAGCAAGAGAGAACCGTGAAAAATTGAGGATGATAATTGTTTTTTTGGACTTATATTGTAGATAGATAATTGTTTTTTAACTACCTTTGTGCAAAATTTATTTGAAAATGGAACAAGTATTTTATATTTACAACACTTTAACACGTAGAAAAGAAGTATTCAAGCCACTCCATGCACCTCACGTAGGTATGTATGTGTGTGGTCCTACAGTATATGGCGACGCGCATCTCGGTCATGCTCGTCCAGCAATCACATTCGATATTCTCTTCCGTTATCTCAAGCACCTTGGTTACAAGGTTCGCTATGTCCGTAACATCACTGACGTAGGTCACCTTGAGCATGATGCCGACGAGGGTGAGGACAAGATTGCCAAGAAGGCACGTCTTGAGCAGCTCGAACCTATGGAGGTGGCTCAGTATTACACTAACCGCTTCCATGAGGCTATGGACGCTCTCGGCTGTCTTCCTCCAAGCATCGAGCCACACGCTACTGGTCACATCATCGAGCAGCAGCAACTCGTTCAGCAGATTATGGACAACGGATATGCTTACGAGTCAAATGGCTCTATCTACTTCGATGTAGAGAAGTACAACAAGGACCATAAGTACGGCATCCTCTCTGGCCGCAGCCTTGAGAACATCAAGGACGCAAGCCGCGAGCTTGCAGGAGTGGGCGAGAAGAAGAACCAGGCAGACTTCGCGCTCTGGAAGGCAGCTCAGCCAGAGCACATCATGCGCTGGCCTTCACCATGGAGCGACGGATTCCCAGGATGGCATTGTGAGTGTACAGCCATGGGACGCAAGTACCTCGGCTCACACTTCGATATCCACGGAGGAGGACTCGACCTCGTGTTCCCACACCATGAGTGTGAGATTGCACAGTCGGTTGCAAGTCAGGGCGACCAGATGGTTAAGTACTGGATGCACAACAATATGATTACCATCGACGGAAAGAAGATGGGTAAGTCATACAACAACTTCATCACTCTTCCACAGTTCTTCGCAGGAGAGCATGAGCGTCTTGAGCGTGGATATGCCCCAATGGTTATCCGCTTCTTCATTCTTCAGGCTCACTACCGCTCAACTGTTGACTTCTCAAACGAGGCTCTTCAGGCAGCAGAGAAGGGACTAGAGCGTCTCCTCGACGCATGGAAGACTCTCAACAACCTCTCAGCATCTGAGAAGGCTACAGTCACAATGGACTTCGTTGACAGCTTGAAGGATAAGTGCTATGAGGCTATGAATGATGACCTCAACACTCCAATCGTTATTTCAAACCTCTTTGAGGCAACTAAGACTATCAATAGTATTGCCGACAAGAAGGAGACAATATCTGCAGACGCGCTTGAGGCTCTCAAGTCACTCTTCAGCACATTCGTGTTCGACATCCTCGGTATCAAGGCTGGTGCTACGGCTTCAGTAGGTAATGCTGGCATGAGCGATGCTCGTGAAGAGGCATTCGGCAAGGTGGTTGACATGCTCCTCGAACAGCGTAGTAAGGCTAAGGCTAACAAGGACTGGGCAACAAGCGACCTTATCCGCGACAACCTCGCAGCCCTCGGCTTTGAGGTTAAGGACACAAAGGACGGCTATTCTTGGAAGCTGAACAAGTAAAAGCCCCCGTCCCTCCACGAGGGGAGGAGGAATTTTGAATGTTTTTAACCACATTTCCCTTTTAACTTAAAATGTTAAAATGGGCGATGAGGAGGCATTAGGGAGGCATTGAGGACAAATGCAGAAGGACAGGTTACGTACATTTACAACTTTAACTTGTCAAAATATTAACTAAAGAAATCGAATAGCAATGGAAATATTAAAGAAGATAATGATGATGGCATCATGCTTGTTTTCGATAATTTGTTTTGTCGCAAGTGCATGGATGGCTTATTCATTACCAAATGGCGACCCAAACGTGAAGATTTTCGTCATTTTTGCGGTAATATTCTTTGCCGCAACAATATGGTTTGGTTTCAATGTGCGTAACTTAAACAAGGAGGACAAATGAGAAAGTTTCTACTTACATTAGTTCTGATGACAGCTGGCGTGTTCTCTGCCTCTGCCAAGAGTCTTGTGCTCACGCTCAAGGACGGAACTAAGGTGTATTTCCTTATCACAGACAGCTCTTATCCTATGATGAAAATCAAGGATGGAGAGATAACGCTGGGCGACGAGCATAAGTACACGTTCCCAGAGCTTGCAACATTCGTGGTATCAAACACGGACGACCCAAATGGCGTGGAAGACGTGGAGGTGGCACAAGCTCATACGTATAAGTCAAATACACTTGTCTTTGCCGGTGATGCAAACAAGGTGAAGGTTTATAACGTTTCAGGTGCTCAGGTAGATGCCCTCATCTCTGAGAATAACGGTAGCGTGGCTGTGAACCTCAATAATTTACCTAATGGTGCTTACGTAATCAGTACGGGCAGCACCTCATTCAAGGTTGTAAAGAAGTCATGAATATGAAGAAGATTGTATGTTCCTTTGTATCAGCACTTCTTCTTAGTGCTGTCCCATCAAGCCTCAAGGCAGAGGTGGGAGACACTTTGTGGTTTGACTATAGCGAGCGCTCCACTCTTGACCGCGTCATCCCGATGAAGGGAGTGGACTCCATACAGTTCAAGCTCAACCAGATGTACGTCTATAACCAGTCAGCTGCACTCCAGAAGAGAAGCTACTCATACGATAGCGAGTCACTTGGCTCATATACGTTCCACAAGCCTGGACGTCTCATCGTGAGACCAAGCACTTACTCCACCAACGACTATACAAAGACCACTTCCCAGTTCTGTTTCCAGCGTTCAGTTGAGTCAGAGCATTTCATCATCTTCTGGGAGAACGGTTTGACAAAAATGCCTAATGGCAATATCTCATACGACGGCTACACTTGTAACGTGAACACGCTCATCAAGGATGCCGAGAAGATATGGAAGGTAAATGTTGACGAGCTTGGTTTCGTCGAACCGGGCAACTCCACAACGGATAATGCCAAGATACACATGTATATTGTCAAGAAAGGTTGGGGAGGAAACAACGGCGACTGGCGTGCGGACGGTAGTGGCGTTGACGGAGCTGTTTACAGCTATAGCTCTGGTTCAAGAAAGAGCCAGTCATACAAGGTGGGTGTGTTCCATTGTACTCCACGTGCCGCAACAGCTCGTAGCGGACATACAGTGGCACACGAGATAGGTCACACGTTCCAGTACCTCGTATCAGCCGACCTTGGCTCTACTCATGGCTTTGGCTATGGCATAGGTCAGGGAAGTGACAACGAATGGTGGGAAGATTGTGCTAACTGGCAGGGCTACAAGGTCTATCCAAACTTGCAATATTCCGATGGCGAGTATTATGAGGCTTACCTCAAGACTCACCACCTCAATATCCATCATGAGGACATCCGTTACAACAACTGCTTCTATCAAGATTACTGGTGTCAGCTTCATGGCAAGAACACTATAGCACGCATCTGGCGTGAGACAAAGAAGCCAGAAGACCCAACTCAGACATATATGCGCCTCTTTGGGCTTGACGAGGAATCATTTGGTAATGAGATGTACGAGACATTTGCACACCTCGTGACAATAGATATTGATGGCGTACGTGACTATGGCAAGGCAAAGATTGGTGCAGAGCCACAGCGATTGATTGAACCATCAGCATCCATTCTCTCAACATATCTTGATAATGACAATAGCTGGTGGGTAGTTGACCCACAATATTGCCCAGAGAACTATGGCTACAACGCCAATCCTCTCAAAGTGCCAGCAGTAGGAACAGTCGTAACTGCCACATTCAAGGGAATAGCTGGCTGTGCAGGGTATGGCAAGACATACGTAGAGCGTGCAGGATGGCGTTACGGACTTGTAGCATATTCATCAGATGGAACACGCACATATTCTGACGTATGTTCAGCCAAGGATGGCGAAGTGAGCATTACCGTTCCTGAGAAGTGTACTCACCTTTGGTTCGTTGTGATGGGTGCTCCTACCAAGTACTGGTCACACTCATGGACAAGTGGAGTGGCTTCCTCAAGCTTTGCAGGTAATGGCGAGCAATGGCCATACGCTGTTAAGTTCAGCAATACGGACCCTTACGGAGCTGTCAAGACATACGGAGACTATCCTGAGGATTATGTCCGCAAGGATACTACAGTTGTGATTAACGCAAGTCTTGCATATAGCGGTAGTAGCTATACAAGCGTACGTGTACAGTATGACCTTGATGCCGTTTCACAGGCACTTGGCGTGTCAAGTCAGCAGATGAAGGCTGTTGTTGTCGGCAAGACAAGCGGTAAGAAGAACTATCTCCGCTTTGCAGGATTAAACGCGGACGGCAAGACTGAGACAAATAGACACACAACATCCACTTCTAGTAGCACTTGTTATGGACATTGGTTCAATTCTGTAGGTAATGTGTGCGACTATGGTGGCTCATCTTATATCTTCGCAGAGATGTATCCAGACAGTTATGGCTGTTATGTGGGTCAATATCCTGGAAGGCTTACGAAGAATAAGACTTACGTAATCCGTCAGGCTTACATCTATACAGATGCAGAGGGCAAGGAATACAAGGCGACTATGGAGGTACATCTTACCGTTTTGTAAGAAAAAGAAAAATATTTTTAAAAAAGTTTAATTTTCTTTAAACCATTTAGAATTATAATTGTCAAAGCTATGAACATTCCAATAATACGGGACAAATTTAAGGGTTAGGTATTTGTTCTGTAGGAATGTTCCTCTAAAATAGCAGGGACAATGCAAAAAATATGAATAGGTAAAGATTAAATGCGATGATTAACTATTAAGTTAACGAAAATAGACGACGTTGTGAAACGACGTCTATTTTTTTATTTAAACATATTTCAAGCGTATAATAAATATATGGCAAGCATATAAGAAGCATATAGTAAGCATAATTCGCGTTCTTTAGTTATTCTGCTCATTTACTTTGCTCTTCTTTTAAAAAAGTTTGGTAAAACGACAATAAAAATGTAACTTTGCAGTTGATTATAATATGAGAAAAAGGTTTATCATCATTATTGCGCTTTTCTCCTCTATCGTAAAGACGGCAAAGGCGCAGATGGATGTGCAGTTCGCCGACTACACATCCCTTAAATCATATTACAATCCAGCGGTATCGGGTACTGAAGGAAAACTTAACGTAGCGGGTGCATACTCCATGCAGATGGCAGGATATCAGGGTGCTCCGGCTACTATGTTCCTGAGTGCTGATATGCCAATATACTTCCTAAGTCCGCGACATGGTGGAGGCTTAAGTTTCATGAGTGACGTTATAGGTATGTTCACAACCTCGAAGATTAGTCTTCAGTATGCCTACAACCTCAAGCTAGGACAGAAAAGCCGTATTGCCCTCGGAGCTAACATAGGAATGATAACTGAGAAAATGGATGGCTCAAAAGTAGAACTTGAAGACACAACCGACCCTGCTTTCCCGACATCTTCCGTTGATGGTAACTCGCTCGACTTTAACTTTGGTATCTACTACACCATGCCTCAGTTGTGGGCAGGACTTTCTGTTATGCATGCCATGGGACCAACCATTACCGCTGGTGAAAAATACGAATTGGAGTTTCCTCGCTCATATTATTTTATGGCTGGAGGCAATATAAAGCTTAAAAATTCGTTAATAACATTACAACCATCTTGTATGGTCATGTCCGACTTGCAAACTTGGAGGGAGGATGTACAATGCAAATTGGTGTACGAATATGAAGGTAGAAAGTTCTATGGAGGACTTGGATATAGTCCCGGAATATCAACTACCTTTATGTTAGGAGGAGATTTCCATGGAGCCACATTAGGCTATTCCTACCAGATGTTCACAAACGGCATAGGTATGGTGAACGGTTCGCACGAACTGGTGGTGGGATATCTTACTGACCTTGACCTCTTCAAGAAGGGACGCAACAAGCACAAGTCTGTAAGATGGCTGTAGGAAATTAATAATTAATAATTCAAGATTATTTGCGACCGTCTTTGGTCACCCCATATACAGAAACTAAATCATAAAATGAAAAATAAGAGTTTAATAATAACAGTTCTTTTCACAGTAAGTGTGATGACTTTGTCTCTCTCGCTTCATTCATGTTTCTCCATGCAAGGTAACGTGAATGCCACAGGAGGCGAGGTTACAGGTGTCGGAGGTTTGGCTATTACTGAACCTGCTCCATACGGAATGGTACTTGTTAAGCGTGGTTCACTCAAGATGGGTTCTGAGACAACGGACACATTATGGGGCAAGGACATGCCATCAAGGGAGATTTCCGTTGATGCCTTCTGGATGGATGAGAAGGAAGTGACAAACGCCATGTACCGTCAGTTCGTATATTGGGTACGTGACTCCATCATCCGTACTCGTCTTGCTGATCCTAACTACGGAGGCGACGAGACATACATGATTGACACGGACAAGAATGGCGACCCTGTCAAGCCACACATCAACTGGAATAAGGCTATTCCGCGTAATCCTGATGAGGAGCAGCAGAGAGCCATTGAGAGTGTCTATACCACTCATCCATTCACGGGAGAGAAGATGCTTGACGCAAAGCAGTTGAACTACCGCTACGAGGTTTATGACTATGTGATGGCAGCTAAGCGTAAGTATCGTCTTGACCCAGCAGAACGCAATCTCAACACAGATGTCAACGTTGACCCAAACGAGGTTGTCATGATAAGCAAGGATACAACTTACGTGGATGAAGCAGGTATCATACATCGTGAGACAATCACACGTCCTCTTTCAAGCCATTGGGACTTCGTGAATACATACATCGTAAACGTATATCCTGATACTACTTGCTGGATTAATGACTTCCAGAATGCGGAGAACGAAATATACATGCGACTCTACTTTACTCATGCTAACTTCAACGACTATCCTGTAGTGGGAGTTAACTGGGAACAGGCAAATGCATTCTGTAACTGGCGTACAGACTTCCTCGTCAAGGGACTTGGAGATGCTGCTAAGTTCATCCAACGTTACCGCCTCCCAACTGAAGCAGAATGGGAGTATGCAGCACGAGGCAAGGGTGGCAACGAACTTCCTTGGGAGCAGGACGGAGTGGCAAGCGACAAGGGTTGCTTCTATGCTAACTTCAAACCAGACAGAGGTAACTACACAAAGGATGGAAACCTCATCACTTCAAAGGTAGGTATCTATAGTGCCAATAGCAACGGCCTCTACGACATGGCAGGTAACGTGGCAGAGTGGACAAGCACGGTATTTACAGAGGCGGGTGTCCTTTCTATGAGCGATATGAACCCAACACTTACATATAATGCAGCAAAGGAAGACCCTTATGCATTAAAGAAGAAGAGTGTTCGAGGTGGTTCATGGAAAGACCCAGAGAGTTACATCAAGTCAGCTTGGCGTGCAAGTGAATACCAGAATGTGGGACGTTCATACATCGGCTTCCGTTGTGTAAGAAGTCAGGTCGGAACTGCTACAAGAGCGAGAAGATAATTAAGAATGAAGAATAAAGAATTAAGAATGAGAAATGGCATTTGCAAATATTCAGTCTTTAGTCGAAATTCTTCTAAACATAGTAAACCATGAATGAATAGTGAATGGCATGAAGATGTTTTGATATTCTTCATTCCTCATTCTTCATTCTTCATTTAATAAAGCGATGGCAAAGAGATATAAGTTATCAGGTATCCAGAAATGGATGGACAGTCAGAAGGGTCAGACATTCCTGAACTTCGCATATAGTTGGGGTGCATCAGTCGTAATCCTTGGTGCATTGTTCAAGCTTACCCACATCAGTGGTGCAGATATCATGCTGTTCCTCGGAATGGGTACGGAGGTTATTGTGTTCTTCCTTGCAGGTTTTGAACATCAGACGGCTATTGGTGAAGATGTGGATAATGCCGCAGAAGATGCACGCAACGCAATCTTTACTGATGATACGGCAGAAGCACTCGCAAAGGCTGCAGCCAATATGGGTAATATACCTGCTGGTGGTACTGTATATGTTGGTGGTGGTGCTCCTTACTCAGGTGAAGGCGCTCCTGCTGCTGGTGGTACGGTTGTCGTAGGCGGCGGTGCTGGTATCTCTGAGGAAACAGCCGCTGCTCTTGCCAATGCTGCCGCTAACCTTGGTAACGCTGCCGCTGCTGGTGCAGGTTCTGCTCCAAGCAATGCTCCTGTATCTCCAACACCTGTTACTATTGTCAATGCTGCCGAGCTTGCAGAGAACATCTCTACTGCTTCAGCTCCAGTCATTCAGGCTGCACAGTTCCAGGGCATGACTCCAGATATGCAAAAGGCTACTACAGCATACGTTCAGCAGCTCACAGACCTCACTGAGACACTCAAGAAGGTGGCAGAGCAGAGCGCACGTCTCACTCGCGACTCAGAGGAGATGGAGAACATGAACCGTACACTCACAGGTATCAACCGCTTCTACGAGCTTCAGCTTAAGAGCGTAGGCTCACAGTCCGCAACTATTGATGATGTGAACGAACAGACAAAGCGTCTTGCTTCTCAGCTTCAGGAGTTGAATGAGGTATATGCCAAGATGGTTGAGGCACTCAAGATGAAGATTTCATAAAGCTTATTATTTAACAATAAAACAAAATACCTCTGAATCCGAAGGACACAACCTTCGGTTGATGGGAGCTCGATATGGCAAAGAAGAAGATAACACCGCGTCAGAAGATGATCAATCTGATGTATGTCGTTCTTATGGCAATGCTTGCCATGAACGTCAGCTCAGATGTGCTCAAGGGCTTCACGCTTGTGGATGAAAGTCTCAACCGTTCAAAGGATAATTCCAACATTCAGAACGAGGCCATCTACAAGGCACTGGATGATGCCATGAAGCAGAATCCAGAGAAGACTCGTGAGTGGTACAACAAGGCACAGAAGGTACGTGCCCTCTCTGACTCGCTATATAATTTCTCCGAGAACCTTAAGATACGAATCGTCAAGGAGGCTGATGGTGACGATGGCGACATCCACAATATCAGTAGCCGTGACAATCTTGAGGCTGCAACCCACGTTATGCTTGCTCCTGGAAGCGGACAGGGTGAGGCACTCAAGAAGTCTATTGATAACTTTCGCGAGAGTATCTTGAAGATGATAAACGACACCGTTCAGCGTCGTATCATTAGTGACAACCTCACTACAAATGTCCCTTCATCTGTACGTAACCTTGGCAAGAACTGGCAGGAGTATATGTTTGAGAACACACCTGTTGTTGCTGCCGTTACGCTTCTCACAAAGTTACAGACGGATGTCAAGCATGCCGAGAGTCAGGTACTCCATCAGCTTATATCCAACATCGACGTTAAGGATGTGCGTGTGAATGAGATTAGCGCATTCGTCATTCCAGAGTCAAAGACTGTTGTTCGTGGTGGTAAGTTCTCCGCACAGATAGTCATGGCTGCCGTGGATACGACACAGCGTCCAGATATCTTCGTTGGTAATACTCTCCTCAAGGAGTCAAACGGACACTATGAGACAGTATGTGGCTCAATAGGTGACTTCACTCTCAAGGGATACATCACCATGAAGAATGGTAACGGAGAGTTGATTAAGCGTGAGTTTGAACAACCATATACCGTTGTTGAGCCATCTGCCACGGTATCTGCCACACTCATGAACATGCTCTATGCTGGTTATCAGAATCCAATAAGCGTCAGCGTACCAGGCATTCCTGCCAACAAGATAAGCGTTTCAATGACTAACGGTACTCTTACCAAGAAGGGTAATGGTCAGTACATAGCCGTACCTTCAAAGGTTGGAACGGATGCTGTGTTCACGGTAATGGCAGAAAACGAGGGACGCCAGCAGCAGATGGGTAAGTTTGAGTTCCATGTGCGTAAGCTGCCAGATCCAAGCGGTTATATTGAGGTGCCTGATGCTTCTGGTAACAAGGACAGATTTAGGGGTGGACGCATCTCCAAGCAGGCACTTCTCTCTGCACAAGGCATTGGAGCAGCCATCGACGATGGACTTCTCAACATCGCTTTCCGTGTCGTAGGATTTGAAACTAAGTTTTTTGATAGAATGGGTAATGCCATGCCAGAGATAAGTAACTCTGAAAACTTCACGCCAAACCAGATTGCTCGAATGCGTTCTCTCAGTAAGGGCAAGACATTTAACATTTCAAGTATCAAGGTTATTGGTCCTGATGGAATACAACGTACATTGGATTACTCTATCGAAGTTACTATAAAATGATAATAAGATTCGTTTATGAAAAAGATATTATTTGTACTGACACTTGTTGTTGAAGCATCGCTGTGCTCTCTTTGCGCACAGCCAGCACAGAGTCGTGTTCAGAACAATAGAAATGCCAATTCTGCTACGAACAGAAGGACTACGACGAACAATAATCGTCGTACCACTACTAATCGTAACGCAAACAAGTCAGCGGATGCTCCTGCGGTCAGTCGTGCAGAACTGATGTTCCCAACAGCCGTGGACGTACCTGTTGAGGTGGATTGGCGTCGTGACCTCTATCGTGAGCTTGACCTCACGAAGGATGCAAATGCCGCTCTCTACTATCCTGTTCAGCAGCAAGGCAAACAGTTGAACCTTTTCACGCTTCTTTTCAAGCTCTTCCGCGATGACAAGATTCCTGTATATGAATACTACAGCGAGCGAGAGGATTTCTCTGCGGCACGTCGCATGAAGTTCAAGGATTTTCTTAGTAAGTTTGATATTGCCAGTGAGACGCAAGGCAATGCTATAAAGGTTGACGACAGTGATATTCCTTCCGCTTATGTGTTGAGCTACTATGTGAAGGAAAGTAGCTACTACGACCAGAATACAGCCACTTATCATAGTCGTGTCACTGCACTCTGTCCTGTCATGCACGAAGACTATGGCTTTGGCTCAGACCTCCCAACATTCGGAGACGAGGAAAACGAGGAAGGTGCAGAGGAGGAAGAACCAGCACCTACAGCCACAAAGAAGCCAATGTTCTGGGTAAAGTATGACGATATTGAGAAATACCTGAGCAGCCACACCATTATGACTTCCAATGTCAATAATGCAGCAACAATGTCAATGGCAGATTTCTTTGCTACCAACAAGTACAAGGGAACAATCTACATGACAAACAACATGCAAGGCAAGCTCTTGGCAGAGAAAGCTAAGCCATCAGAGGTAAAGAAGGAGCAGGCACGCATCGAGAAGGAGATGAAGGACTTTGAGCAGCATATATGGGCAACTCCTGTTGACTCAGCTGAGCTTGCTCGTCGTGACAGCATAGCCAAGTTTCAGATAAAGAAGAAGGCTGTCGTTACAAACACACGTCGTGGACAGACATCCACAGGCAACGCAACCGTCCAAAGCTCTGCAAAGAAGGAGAAAGCTCCAAAGGCATCATCAGGTCCACGTGTGTCTGCTCGTCGTCAGAGACACTAATAAATTCAAATACCATATAATACGGTATTTATACCAGATGAATTGACAGAAATATAAAACTGGATTTCAGTAAAGAAATAACACATAAAACAATAAAAAGCAACTTGGAACGAGGCTCTTCGTTCCAAGTTGTTTTTTGTCTATAATCCATGTCTAAATTCAATCCTCGATTGATATGCAACATCGAACATCGTTCGATGTTATAAATCAATCCTCATACGATGTTATATATCGAACGAGAATTGGATTTGCACATCAATAACTATGGGTCAGCGGATTTACCCTGTTGGTGAAGCCTCAAGAAATCCGAATAAAGTGTTATCTTTGCAGCATGAATTCAGACAAATTATTACGTGCTATACTTCCGGAAGTGTTGATAGACAATTTTGATGTGGTAAATTTCGAA
>JAFZVY010000030.1 GCA_017617575.1 Bacteroidaceae bacterium
GAAGCGTGACATCTTGAACAGTTCATACCCTGAAACACTTCCTTGTTGATGGTCTCAAACATACCGATGTTCAGTTCGCCCACATTCATCCTGATGGTGTCCTTTGCATCCTGATTGACTGGAATTTCGTAGGAGTAGAGTGTGGCGATTCGCTTGCGGAGACTGTTCACAACTGCAATCTCCAGAGTACGTGTTGTGTCACTTATGTTTGACAATACCATCCTTATTTCCTTGTTGTCATTATTCTTGGCTGCAAGAGTCTTCTGAATAATGGCGTATTCGGAGTTGTCGTTGAATCCTGCCACCACGATGCTGTACCTTGAAGGCCAAGAGGTCTGTCCCTTGAATGTTCCTGTCACCACGGCTGTATATCCTGATGAGGCTGGTGCGACGTACTGTTTGTCATATTTCAGTCCGTCATCGCACGAGCAAAGGGTGGATATGCAAGCTATGATAGCCAATATATAGTTTCTAATCATGGAAGTCATATTTTTTAGAAAGCATATTGAAGCATTACCATTGCACTATGTTTTGCTATGCCAAGGTCATCGTTGTCGCGGTCTATCTGTGTGGCGTGTCCCGTACGTCCGATGTACTGGTACATGGCAGAGAGTTTCAAGCCTGTGTCCTTGATGAAGTAGTTGCATCCCACGGCAGGCATATTGAGCATTCCGTCCTTGCTTGAACTGTTGCGGTCGAGGAAGTCATAGCGTGCCGTCACCTGCATCTGTGGGTTGACAAAGTAGCCAGCCTGTACATATCCACCTTTGTAGTCGAATGACTCGTTAATCTTCTGACGCTTGGTGAAGCCCACGTGCATCCAGTAGAATTCACCACCGAGGTAGAGACGGTTGTGCAACCAGGCAACTTCCATGCCATATCTCTGGTCGTTGGTACTCTCGCTTTCAGCCTCAACGTTGATGTTTGCTCCTCCGGCAAGCATGAACTTGTTTTCGTGCAAGAGATTAGGGTTGCCCTGTGACTTTGGCATCACACCCATTGGCATCCATGCCACACGTCCTGCATAGAGTAGGGAAGGGATGTGCCAGTCGTCAGATAGCGTCTTTGTAGCAGCATTTGTTCCTGCACCAGTACCGTTGAACATTCCAGCCTCATAGCTCCACCACTTGCCAATCATACCGTGGAACTCAACTCCGAGGTCGAAGCCTGTGCCTATGGTAGGCGTAACGGCATTCAACCTGTATGGCATGATGCTTGTGGCTGTGAGTGAAGTTGGAAGCATTGGCATGAGTGTCTCACCGAGGGTTGTGAGGTAGGCATGGCTGAAAGGAGTCTTGAACTTACCAACCTTGACTGCAAAGCCTCTGTTCACGTTAAGGTCAAACCAAGCCTGCTGTAGTAGCTTTGCACCAGAAGCACTTGCATTGATAGTGAGATTGTATGTAATCTTGCTCCATGCCTTACCCGTGAATCCGAGACAGGCGTATGGGATTGCAAAGCCTGAGTTTGCCACGTTATCCTGGTTGTAAGCCTTGTCCAGTCCCTCATCGTCGTAGTAGTTGGCGTTGAGTGATGTCTGCATAAGGATGTATGGCTTGAAACTGAAATCTCCATCCTTGGATTCAAACTGCAATCCACGTTCTCCGTTGATTGTTACAATACCGTTGTCAGACAATCCGTCTGGATTCTGTGCTGATGCCATAAAAGGTAATGCTCCCAATATGGCTGCTGAAATATATTTGTTCATGATAATGCTTGTTTATGTGTAACGAAATTTTGGATTTACATCAACTTGTAATATTGCTTTTTTTTGCCGCAAGGCGGCCAATTGGAAAAACAAAAGAAAACATAGGAAAACAAAAGAAAACATGTTTTTTCTTGTTTCTTGATTGCTTTTCTAATAACTTGGTATAAGTCCACTTATCTGGATAGCCGCCCCCCTCGGGGGTCGGGGGGGCTGACCTACAGACTCTTTAGGAACCATACGAGTGCTTCCCTGTCGCTTCTCTCCATATTCTTGAATATATTCTTGCTTGCCTCGGCTTCGCCTCCGTGCCACATGATGGCTTCGATGAAGTTGCGGGCACGTCCGTCGTGAAGGAAGTAAGTGTGACCGTTCACCTTTTGCTGAAGTCCAATACCCCAGAGTGGAGTGGTGCGCCATTCATTGCCTTGTGCCAAGCCACTTGTGTAGTTGTCGTTCAGTCCTACACCCATAATCTCCGAGCCCATGTCGTGAAGCAGATAGTCAGAGTAAGGATGTATGGTCTGGTTGCCGAGCCAAGGCAACTCTGTTCCGTTGAGAAGCGTTGCGCCTCGTGGACGAGTGTGAAGGGTTGTCACGTGACATAGTTGGCACTTAGCCTTGTAGAAAGCCTGCTCACCCTTCTTCGTTACGTCTCGTTCTGTCATGGATATCTTTGTACCATCCGATTTTGTGAGTGACACCTTAGTTGTCGTGCTTCCCAGTCGTCGTGCAGGAACGCCAAGGGCATGAAGATACAAGTCAACGTCCTCCATCTCTTCTGATGATATCTCAAGCTTGTCGTATGTCAGACCCATCATAGAGCCTTGGCTCATCTGTGCTTGTCCTTCGCATATCTCCTCTGGGAAACGTGAATTCGTTGCACCCATGTCGCTTGAGAATCCTAATTCCACTGTGAGGTCAAGGTGCTGTGCCTTGTTGCCAGACAGTCCCACACCTGTTACTCCTGCTTCTGTTATATAGTTGCATCGTCCGGATATTCCATATTCGGGATAATTGCTCTTGGCTGCAAGTGCCTCTATCTCGTTGCGGTCTATTGCCATCATCTGTCCCATACCTACGTGACGAAGAGGAATGCGCACGGTACACATAAGTTCATCGGGACTTATCGTCACGGAATCTTTCCTTACGCTGTCCCATATCTTTGTGTACCAGTCTGTGACAGTATAGTTTGGCTTTGCCAGTTCGTATGTCTCGCCGTCAGGGAATTGGAATGTCTCATAGTCCCATGTGACCTTTAGTTTTCCCTCTTCGTTCACGCCATATATGGAGTGGTCATGTATGACGCGTCCATAGTCGTTGAAGAATGCTCCATTCTTGCGTGTGACATATACGAGCATGGCTGACATGCCGTTGGTACCTGAACCATATACTTTCTTTCCGTTTGTGTCTGTGTAAAGATAATTCCATACTCCAGGACTTGTACGTCCTGCGTTCATGTGGCACGAGCCACACGAATATCCTGCATAAACAGGTCCGTAGTTTGCTGTCACGTCATCGTACAATCCATCTCCGCTGAGGAAACGTGACGTGTATTTCCCAGTTACCCAGTAGGCATTCATGTCAAATGCTTTGCTTGAGTTGACAAAGATGGTGGACGTACCTGCCGACATAGCATACTTGGTAAGGTCATTGGTGTGTGCTATCTCAAATTCCTCTATGTCCATCTGGTCATCTTCGCTACAAGCAAATAATGATGCCGTAAATAATAATGATAGAGATATCTTTGTGAGAATGTTCATTGTATTGCTGTATGATTCAAAAGGAAGACCTTATCCCAGCCCTTTCCATAGAGGTGGAGGACTGGGAATATGGTCTGCTTCTTATCTCGTGTTTTACTCCTTAGTCCACTTTTCGTAGAGTGTTGTGGCATCTTCCTTGAGGAGTAATGCTACGTTCTTTGCATAGTTGCCCCATGCAGCAGCATACTGTGAGTATGTCTCGTCAGTAACCTTGCGTGGCTCACCATTGAGGAATAGAAGGTACTCAAGAGTGTGGAAACCACGGAGTGCCTGTGCAGCCTCGATTGCCTCGTCATCTTCGTCATACTCGCCGTTCCAAGTGAATGCTGCCCAGTCCTCAGACTTGAGAAGGTTCTCGATACCTTCCTGGTCAAGTGGCCATGAGTCCATATTAGGGTCAAGTCCAAGCTCTGACACAGGGCCAAAGAGGAATGCCTCTGATGTCTCCCATGGCTGACGTGCTGCAAGCCAAGCCTCAGCAGCAGCCTCGAAGTTGTCGTTTGAAGGATTTGTCTGCAACTTTGAAACGGCATTATAGAGTGCTGTGTTCTTGTTTACGAGTTCGGCATAAGTAGGAAGTGCCACTACATCAACGAAGTTGTTGACAATCTCCTGACAATCCTGCTCAGAGAGCTTGTTGATTGATGCCTTGAATGTCTCAAGGCTGTTCTTGAGAACATCACAAGCCTCGATAGCCTTCTTTGTCTCAGCTGAACCGATATTGTTGCGGAATGGCTGTGGAATGGCGTCAATGGCAGACCAAGCAGCTACAATGTTGTTCCATACATTTATGGTAGATTCACGAAGTGCGCTGTTCTGTGCACACTTTGAAAGAATAGATGCTGTAGCATTTGCGTCAAGATGCTTTGTATAGTCGTAAGTGTCGAGGTCCTCGTCAATACGTGCATTCACAAAGGAGTTTGCGATTGACACGATATTGTTCTTGTAGTCGTCACGTGAATGCCAAGAGTACCATGACTCCACAGAGTAGAGAGCCTTAGTCTTGTCGCCAGTGTTGAACTCATCGTATGGCTCGCCAATCTTTGCGCTACCAACCTCGTTTGAGATGTCGATGCAACCATCGATAATCTGCTCCACGCAAGCCTCTGCTGATGAATAGCCAGACTTTGAAGTGTGCTTCTTGAAGTTAGCACCGAAGCCAATCACATTAGCCTCGTCTACATTTTCTTGGTTGTTAATTGGATTGTCGTTCTCCTCATCATCACCACATGATGATACCGACATAGCAAGTCCCAAAGAGATGAGACCCATCAAAAGATAATTTTTCTTCATTTGTTTGTTATTGTTAGTTTGTTAGTCCCTAATTGAATTGTGAATTATGCATTATTAATTATTAATTTCTTGTGAACCATCCAGCCCAAGCCAATCCTACAGCAAATTCGTTCTCGGAATTGTATTTGCCAGAGCCGATGCTACGAGTAGTGTAGTCTGCCTTGACAACAAGGTTGGGAAGGACACGCCAGTTGACGCCTGCAACCCACATGCTTGTCTTTAGTCGCTTGTCAGCTACATACATACCTTCTACATCCTCCTGAGGATTGTAGTATTCGTAGCGACAGAAAGGAATAATGTTAGGACAACGCACGTCATTGATGAGTCCACGCATCTTTATTCCCAGTTCGCCACCGTAAGCCAAAGCCTCGTGTGCCACAGGTGTAAGGCGTGAATAAGGGGAAGCGTTAGATTGTTTGCCATTCTTTGAAGAGAGGAGGGTAGAGTTTGTCACAGAACCCATGAGCCAGTTGGCACGAGCCTCAACCCACTTGTTCTTGTATTGTGCCTCTACATTATATATTCGTACAGGAATCTCGGAAGTGTATTGACTCTCCTTGTCTGCATTACTGCCAACATTCTTGCAGAAATAGTAAGAGAGTCCTAACCTAAGTCCTGGTACGCCCTTATAGTTGAGCGAAGCCACGTAAGCTGGGCTTGTGAAGTTGTCTTGCTCAAAATAACCCTGTTTAGCACCCTGTGCCCAGTTGTTACGATCAAAACCGTTGGCGTTAAGGCCTGACACAATCATGGCTTGGTATGTGAAAGAGGCATACCCCTTGCCAAACTGACCAAAGAACTCAAGTCCTGTCTCGTGCCATGTGTTTGGAATGATGGATGTCTCGCCCTCTGGCCTTACCGTACCAAAGAAATTGAGTGGCTCGTGGTGAGCATTATTCTGACCTATAGGTAGGACGAAGTGACCTGCCCTTACGTTAAAGGCTGGAGTGATGAGACGAGTGATGTGGAACTGTTCAAGTGCCACCTCTCCACCTTTCTCTATCTCTGTCTCGTACTCACCGTTCTCTGTATTCTCAATTTCCACGGCGTTGCCAGTTCCACCAGATTCAAACTCTATCTCAACTCCGAGAATCCATTTGCTGTTAAACTTGTAGTCGCCAGCCAACACGAAACGTGGAATACTTATTGTGTTACGATTAGTCTTGCGTGTTCCGTCTGAACCTCCATAGAATCGGTTGGTGCCATAATCTTTGAAGGCTGCTACCATTTCGCCATAGCCACCAACACGATACTTACTGAATGATTGGTAATCGGCTATGGAATCACCATTCTGCTGTGCCTGTGCTGTTGTTGCACATGCCATCACACCTAAAAATAAAGGAGTTCTAAAGTTCTTTAGTCTCATCGGTTATGTTAGTTTTTTTGAGTTCTTATTTTTGAAAATTTGTTAGTTTTTTACCTTAATCATTTTTCGGATGCAAAAGTAGGTACAATCATGGAGTGGCACAATACCCTATAATAGTGAAAACACCCGTTTTGACTGAGTATATTTGTGCATATTGAGTATTGTCCCCAAAGCTTTATACCCACTTTTTACAACATAATACTCATAAATGGTGATAGCACGCTCTTTCTCCATAGTTCCTTCGTTGTTCCTCCGTTCTTTTTTCGCTATGCCTCCGTTCTTCCTCTGTTGTAAGTCCGATTAAATGTGAGATGAATGGGAGGTGAATAAGAGCCAGAGCGAACTCACGACCTACTGTATAGGATTATTTGAATAGTTTCTGCTTGTTTTTATATGTTTTAACATGTTTTTTGTTTGTGCGTACCTATGGAGTAAAATTGGTTTTTAGGATTATTCCCTAACATTATAGGGAAAAATATTTTCGGGAAAATGATTTATGTTGTACATTTGTGGCATTAAACGTAAATGAAAAACTTGCCCGATGCTCCTTTTGGCATATTCGTATGAATATAATGGTGGAGCTTACCTTTATGAAGAAACTATATCTATCCGCAATTCTTGCATTATCTGTGTTGGCTGTTTCTGCTCAGAGTCATGATCGTAGGAATGATGGTCGTGAACGTTCTGTCTATAATCATGAAGTGAGAGGACGTGCGCATGACTATTCTCCACGTGGAAAGTGGGCTAATTCAGAACAGGTTAAAGCTATAGTGAGATTGATGAATGAGACTTCCTTTGACGAGAAGAAGTTGGAAGTTGCTAAGGTCTGCCTTATGCTTCGTGATGTACCTGTGGAAGGCATACGTAAGATGGTCAAGACTCTGTCTTTTAGTGACAATAAGAAAGACTTACTGAAATTTGCCTACAAGTATTGTCCTGACCGTGAGAACTACTATACTCTTTGTAAGGAGTTGTCATTCTCATCAGATAGGGAAGAACTTCTTCGCTATATGGAGAAACATTAGTTCTATTATATAGTATATGAGAAAAATTGATACGTTTCTAAGGGAAATGTGTCAATTTTTCTCATGGTATGTAAGTTTTGTGCATTTCCCCTTGGCTGTTTCTGTAAATGTTTTTATTTTTGTCACAGAAAAACAATTAACCATATAAATAATTAAAATTATGAAGAAACAAACTTTATTACCATTAGCAATTATTGCAAGGCCTAAAATTGTAGCATCATAATAAATATCACCAAATACTTCTAAA
>JAFZVY010000031.1 GCA_017617575.1 Bacteroidaceae bacterium
ACATGAAAATCTGCAAGTTTATTACCACAAAGGTACAAAAACTTGCAGATTTATCAAAGTATTTTATAATGTATTTTGTTATATAACAAACGATTGTGGTCTTCTTAAGGGACGACTACTTAAAAACATAAAAACTCAACAAAAAGAGCCGCAGGTCAGCTTTGACCTACGGCTCATATAATTATCAATTTTCAATTGTCAATTATCAATTGATTACATGTTCATACCACCATCAATCTGGATAACCTGTCCAGATACATAGCTTGACATGTCTGATGCAAGGAAGAGACATACGTTTGCGATGTCCTCTACCTGACCACCACGACGAAGTGGAATCTTAGTCATCCAGTCCTTGCGTACCTCCTCTGGGAGCTGAGCAGTCATAGCTGTCTCGATGAATCCTGGAGCTACAGCGTTAGCACGTACACCCTTTGGTCCGAGCTCCTGAGCAATAGACTTAGCAAGACCAATCATACCAGCCTTTGAAGCTGAGTAGTTACACTGACCTGCATTACCGTGAACACCAACAACTGATGACATATTGATGATAGAACCACCACGCTGACGAAGCATGATTGGAGATACGGCGTGGATGAAGTTGAAGGCAGACTTGAGGTTTACGTTAAGAACTGCATCCCACTGAGCCTCAGACATACGAAGCATAAGACCGTCCTTTGTGATACCAGCGTTGTTTACGAGAACGTCGATAGAACCGAAGTCAGCGTGAATCTTCTTTACTACTTCGTCAGTCTCTGCGAAGTCAGCAGCATTACCTGCGTATGCACGGCAAGTTACGCCAAGTGCCTCTATTTCCTTGCGAGTCTCCTCGAGACCAGCAGCCATTTCATCATTGAGTACGAGGTCAGTGAAAGCGATGTTTGCACCTTCCTTTGCAAATTTCATGGCAACAGCCTTACCGATACCACGAGCAGCACCTGTGATGAGGGCTGTCTTTCCAGTTAAAAGTCCCATAATTTCCTGTTCTTTTTGCCCCCCATCCCCCAACTTAGCGAAGCGGTCTCACAGACCACTGGGAAGTAACGGGGCGTCCATTCGGATAGCGAGAGGCGAGATTATTATTTATTGTTTTTAAATTTAATTTATTTTACCACTAAGTTGCGTCCGAGTGACTTGAGCACAAGTCGGCGAACATAAGGATGAAGTTCCTCGGCATCGTTGAGTGCGTACCTACCATATATATAAGGTATCTCACAACCCTTGAGACAGAAGTGGGCTATCTCGGCTGTAAGCCTGACGTTACGGCATTCAAACACGCCCTTGTCCACGCCTTCATTGAGGATTCGGCGGAAAAGGTTAATCTCATTCTTGTCGAATGTCTTTCGGACTGACTCCACCTTCCATATATCACGGAAGAACTCTGCACGCAGGTTACCGTTACGATACACGGCATCCTTGATGACATCAAGATGCGCGAATATCAACTGCACCATCTTCTCCTCAGGTGATATGTTGCGGCGAGACACCTCCTCCAGCTTCACATACAAGCGTTCGAGTTCCGCTTCTATGACTGCAAGGTATATCTCCTCCTTATTCTTAAAGTAAGTATAAAGTGTACGTCTTCCCTTGTTTGATGCAACGGAAATATCGTTCATCGTAGTGCCCTCAAAGCCATTCTTCGCAAAGAGCACTCGAGCCACATCTACAAGTACAGACCTTGTCTTAGAGAGTGCCATAATACTAAGTTATATTATAATCCCAAATAAATTTACCGGAGAGAGGGATGAATGCTATATATAAAGGACTTCGTCCCTACCCCTTTTTAACTTGCTTGCAAAATTACACATTTATTTTGAGACCGCCAAACAAGATATGCACATTATTTGCACCACATATAGTCACACCGTTAATATTCAGCAGAATATTATATGCACACTTTTAACATTTTTTTACTGATCGAATAGCACACGTATGGCGTCAGTGACTTTTTTCACTGGTTTAATGGCTATCTTAAACTTGCTCGTGTCAAGTCCGTTCATATTGGCTGAAGGTATGACGATGGTAGAGAATCCAAGTTTCTCCGCCTCGGCAATACGCTGGAGTATTCGGCTCACAGGACGAATCTCACCACTAAGTCCGACTTCACCAGTAACACACACGGTACGGTCAATGCCCATATCCAAGTTGCTTGACAGCACGGCAGCAATGACACTCATGTCGATAGCCGTGTCCGTCACCTTTATTCCTCCAGCAATATTGAGATATACGTCCTTCTGACCTATCTTGAAGCCTACCCTCTTCTCCAGAACGGCAAGCAACATATTGAGACGACGAAGGTCGAAACCTGTGGCTGAACGCTGTGGCGTTCCGTATGCAGCCGTACTTACCAGAGCCTGTGTCTCTATGAGCAAAGGACGAACACCCTCTATGGCACTCGCTATTGCCACTCCACTCAGTCCTTCCGTCTCGGACATGTCCGACAGAAGGAGTTCGGAAGGATTGGATACAGGACGAAGACCCGACTGTATCATCTCATATATTCCCAGTTCGGCTGTGGAACCAAAGCGGTTCTTGATGGCACGGACAATGCGGTACATATAGTGCTGGTCGCCCTCAAACTGGAGCACGGTATCGACCATGTGCTCAAGTATCTTAGGACCGGCGATTGAACCTTCCTTTGTGATGTGTCCAATGATTATTATAGGTGTGTTCGTCTCCTTGGCATAACGCAGGAGCATGGCTGCACACTCACGTATCTGACCGACAGAACCCGGAGCAGACTCAAGCGTCTCCGTTGCCATGGTCTGTATGGAGTCAATGACCACAAGTCCTGGTTGCTCAGCCTCGATATGCTTGAAGATATTCTCTATCATCGACTCGCACACCACAAGAACCTCGGATGGTTCCTGACTGATACGGTCGGCTCGCAACTTTATCTGGCGGGCACTTTCCTCACCACTGCAATAGAGCGTCTTGACATTCTTCAGCCTCAACACGGTCTGAAGAATAAGCGTTGACTTACCGATACCCGGTTCACCACCAAGAAGGATGAGCGAGCCCGGAACAAGTCCACCACCAAGCACACGGTTCAACTCATCATCATACATATTGATACGTGGCTCTTCCTTTGTCTGGATGGTTGACATCCTTATGGCACTCGACTTAGGCGCATTAAGCCCTGACGAGAACTGCAACCTCTTGTCGTAGGTAGCCTTTCCGCCTACCCTCTGCTCCACAAAGGTGTTCCACTCGCCACACGCAGGACACTTGCCAATCCACTTGGGACTGTCATAGCCACATGCATTACATACGTATTGAACCTTATCTTTCATAAGCAAGCAAAGCCCCCCAGCCCCCAAAGGGGGCGTCCTGCCGGAACAGGGGGAACATCATACTTTTATATAGTATATATATTCTCTTAAAACATTTCTAACTTGTGAGCGTTCCTATATCTGGACAGCCGCCCCCTTCGGGGGTTGGGGGGCCTCCTTCTCTTTTAGGTACTTCATATACGAACGGACACCAGTCTCGACCATGAAGGCACAAGGACGCTTCTTATAGTATTCTGCTGTACGAGCCTCAGGTGTTGCGACAATCTTGATGTCGGCTGGTTTGCCGTCAGCATCTTTCTTTGCAAGACCGAGCAACTCCTTACAGAGAAGACTGCCAGTCACCTCCTTGAAGTAGCCGGCAAGACGCTGTGCCACCTCATAGTTAGCCTTCTTGAGTTCAGCATCAGGATAAGGATTGAACGTCGAGTTGTCGATAGTTTCCTCGTTAGGTTTATCCTCATGATTAGTAACCTCAAGTCCAGCAAGCAGGAACATACCACACGCTGCTCCACACGTCTCACGCATACGACCGATGCCGCCACCAAAGGTAGCGGACAAGCGTGCCATGAGAGCAACAGGAACATCATAAACATCAGCAAATGTCATGGCTACTGACTGTGAGCAGTTGTAGCCTTCCTTGAAATAGGAAACAGCCTGCGCAACACGTGCCTCTGTCTCTTCTTCCCAATTATCTATCTTCACCATATAATATAATGTCAAATCTCAAATGTCAAATTTATACGCTCTGCTTAAACATGTATTGCATCTTTTGCCGCAAGGCGGCCAGTTAGAACTTAGCGAAGCGGTCTCACTGACCAACGGGAAGTAAAAACAAAAGAAAACATAGGAAAACAAAAGAAAACCTATATTCTTGTTTTTGTCGGAAACGATGGCAAGCACATGCGCCCCTTTGGTAACTACTCCCCTCCCTCCAGGGAGGGGGCGGGGGTGGGTCTGCCTAGAACGGATATCCTACCGCGAAGTGGAAGGCAACGCCATCCTTGAAGAAGCGTGGAATATTATAATATCCCTTCTTGCCCGTCTCGTATGGAGCATGGATAGCCACACCCACATCGAAGCGAAGCACAAGGAACTCCATATCATAACGGAAACCAAGACCTGTACCGAGTGCAAGCTGGTCGAAGAAATTACCGAAACTAAACTTTGTCACGACAGACTGTCCATCCTGTGCGACAGAAGAGTTCTGTGTATCCTGCAATCTCCACACGTTACCGGCATCCAAGAAGAATGCGCCATAGACGTCTCCGAACATAGGGAAACGATATTCGGCATTTGCCTCTATGCGCATGTCACCTCCATGATAGAGGTACACGTCATTGTCACCGTATGGATAAGGAGTAGCACCTGAACCCAATGTTCTTGCACCGAATGCACGAACGCTGTTAGCACCACCTATATAGAACCACTCGGAAGTAGGAGTGGCATCTGAGTTTCCATAAGAATAGAGCATACCGAGCAAGGCACGTGTTGCCACGCAACTCTTCTCAGTAATCTTAAATTTGTTCCTCAACTCAAACGTAGCCTTGAGGAACTGGCTGTAGTCGTCAAAGACAAAACGCTTGCCCTTTTCGTTGAAGTCTTTGCCCAAGAGACTCTGCACACCACTGATCAAGTTACCTGACTCCTTAATGGTAGCGGAGAAGTTGGTCGTGATGCCCAACGCACGGTTTGACGAGTTGTCATAAGTATATGAATACTGGATGGCAGGGATATACTCATCAGTCAGTACACCCATTATTCCCACTTGGTTTGAGTTCACGTCACTCTTCAGATGACGAAGGTCGCTGAGAGTGACTGATATTGGGGTGAATGTGTGGCTCTCGTACTTTGATGACTGGAAATTATAATCAACACCTACGGAAAGGCGGTTGATACGATAGAAAGAAGCTACGTTCTCACGTGTGAACGAAGCGACGAACTTAGTCGATGTAGGATACTTTGTGCGCTTGTCGTTCAATGTAGGGAACACCGTCCAAGGATAAGACAATGACACGTCGGCACCATACTGGTAGGTGTCCATATCATTCATATCACGGTTACGGTCACGCGTCTGCCAGAAGTATGCTCCACGCAACTTGACGGAGAAGGTCTCTCCGTAACGGAAAGCATTACGACGTGAGAAGGTAACGGAGGCATCTGGTCCTACCTGCGAATTACTCTTCTGCGAGAAGTTGAGTTCCACCTCGGTATCAATGAGCTTATCCATTGTGGCATCAAGGCGCACGTCAAGGACAGAGCAAGTATCGGTAGTGTCACGAGGAGTGAAAGTGAAGTTCACGCCAGAGAATATTCCCATGTTACTAAGTGCGGTAACGGTATTGGACACACGTTCCTCACTATACTGCCTGCCTGTCCAGAACTTGAAGTTACGGAACATGACACGAGGCTTGATAGGCACTTGCTTGCCTTGGTAAGCAAGAGTGAGACGACGCATCTGAAGCGTATCGTCATACGCCATACGGCTTGCTGTCGAACCTGCCGCACGCTGTTGCGTACCTGTCGTAGTGGAACGACCAGTAAGTCCAGAGCTTTTACGGATAAAGGCAGACATGCGTCCAAACTTCCATGTGTGTGAAACCCTCGCAGGCAAGTCACGTGTCTGCTGCACAAGAAGAGTCACGCTACCACGCTTGGCAAGTGTATCAGCATAATAATTGATATAGTCAGGACGATAGTAATAATAACCGTTATTATGGAACTCTGAAGCAAGGCGTGACTTCTCACTCAAGAGGTCAGACACGGAGAACTGCTTGTCACGCTTGATGAAGCTATTCACGGCTGTTGCCTGAATGATGCTATCCTTATCCTCTGGGAAGTCATAGCGTATGGAGTCAAGATGATAAGCCTGTCCAAGATTGATATCGTACGCTATCTTCTGTGTACGTGGATTCTTACCTGGAATAAGGCGATAATCTATCTTACCCTGAAAATAGCCATAGTTCTGAAGCACATTCTGTGCCACCTTGGTACGAGTAAGAGGTGCTGCCATACTTATGGTACGGGGAGTAGCTCCGAAGACATTGAAGAACCATTTCTTCAATCCTTTGTGTTCCTTACCGCCCATGCTGTTATACACCCACAATCCGATAGGAAGAGGAGTTCGCATGGTCGAACTGCCAAAGAGGGAGTTGTTAGGAGCATACGCAAGAGCACCTTCCACTTCCTCGAGCACAGTCTGCTCGGCAAGCGAACCTGTCTTACCCTCCACCTTTATCTCCTTGATACCGGTGTATAGGTACTCATCCTCTGGCAAATTACTTGTTGTGGAACAAGCAACAAGCACAAACACGGATAATATGTAGAGAATCCTTTTCACTATAATCAATTGAATCAATTAACAATTAATAATTAACATGCTGAGCCAACGCAAGGCGAGCCAAAGACGGCTCGACCCTATGGTAACTACTCCCCGCCCTGAAAGGGAG
>JAFZVY010000032.1 GCA_017617575.1 Bacteroidaceae bacterium
ATCGACGGTGGTCTCATCGGTGGTGCTTCACTCAAGGCTGCTGATTTCAAGGGTATCATCGACGCTTGGAACTAATACACTACAATACGGGCAGGGGATGGCAACATTCCCCAGCCCAATTTTTAAGTTAAAGTTAAGAGTTAAGAGTTAAAAGTGGGGGATGACGAAACGACCGCTTCTGCTTAGCTTGGCGAAATACATGCTTCATGCTTGGCAAAGCTCACGCTTACGGATTGGTTGAACCTACTCTTTTAGCTTGGCAAAACTCACGGTAACCTCCCACGTGGAGCTACCGACAACTTCAATCCATAAAACTACAATATACGATATGCGTTTTCTCATAACACTCTCCTTATTCATCCTCAGCTCTTCATTCTCTATTCTCGGTGCACAATCATTCACTCAGAAGCTGACTTCCAAGACGAACGGCTCGGTAACGCTTCACCAAGACCAGAGACTGACCAACATCATTGATGGGGTTGCGACTACCCAGAGCAGCGAGGACGAGCCTACAGCCGTCCAGACTGGCAAGAAGACAAAGGTCAAGGGTTGGAGAATCCAGATGTACAGTGGCGACAGCAGCGACAAGTCTCTTGCGGAGGCTAAGAAGGCTGGCAATGCCGTCACTCGATTGTTCCCAGAACTTCAGTCCTACGTTGACTTTTACAACGTGTCACGCCGCTGCCGTGTGGGAGACTTCCGCAGCAAGGAGAAGGCGGCTGAGTATCTCGAGAAGATTCGCGAGGCAGGCCTCGGCAAGGAGGCTATGATTGTCCGCTCCGAGATATTCATCTACGTGCAGTAAGGCACGCTGACGTTTAGGGTAGCACTGAGGCAAAGGGAATGTGGCGAAAGCCCGACCCGACCGAGCCTCGCTTCCCACCGATTCAGATACTATTAAAACAAAACTCATAGAACCTTGATACCACAAGCCACCATTGAGCGTATCCTCGATGCTGCTAACATCGTGGATGTCGTTTCCGAGTACGTCACATTGCGCCGCGCTGGTGCCAACTATAAGGGGTTATGTCCGTTTCACGACGACAAGACCCCTTCGTTCTCCGTGTCCCCTTCTAGAGGAGTGTGCAAGTGCTTCTCGTGCGGCAAGGGCGGCAACGCGGTGCACTTCATCATGGAGCTTGAGCAGCTCACCTACTACGAGGCTCTGAAGTTCCTTGCCAAGAAGTACGGCATAGAGGTGGAGGAGAAGGAGATGACGGAGGAGCAGCGACAGTCCATCTCGGAGCGCGAGAGTCTCTTTGCGGTCAACGAGTGGGCTGCCGATTACTTCCACGACAAGCTCATCAACGACATCGACGGACGTACCATAGGCCTTGCCTATTTCCGCTCGCGAGGCTTCAGGGACGACATCATAGAGCGTTTCAAGCTGGGCTTCGCCGTCGATAAGTGGGACGACATAGCGCGTGAGGGCGTGAAGAAGGGATTCAAGGAGGACAACATCGTGAAGACGGGTCTCTGCTACCGCAAGGACGATGGCAAGCTGACCGACCGCTTCCGTGGGCGTGTCATGTTCCCTTGGTTCAACATAAGCGGCAAGGTGGTGGCGTTCGGCGGACGCGTGCTCGATGCACGTACCAAGGGCGTGTCGCAGAAGTACGTCAACTCGCCTGAGTCGAGCATCTACTCCAAGGGTCGTGAGCTTTACGGCCTCTATCAGGCCAAGAAGATGATTTCGAAGGAGGACTGCGTATATATGGTGGAGGGCTACACCGACGTCATCTCGATGCACCAGTGTGGCATCGAGAACGTGGTTGCCAATTCGGGCACGGCTCTCTCGCACCAGCAGATAAGCCTCCTCCACCGATACACCAACAACATAACGCTCCTCTACGACGGCGACGCCGCGGGTATCCACGCGGCTCTCCGAGGAACGGACATGCTCCTCGCGGAGGGCATGAACGTCAAGATACTCCTGCTGCCCGACGGCGACGACCCTGACAGCTTCGCAAGGAAGCACAATGCCACGGAGTTCAAGGAGTATGTGGAAAGAAACCAGACAGACTTCATCATATTCAAAGCGAACCTGCTCGCCGACGACGCTGGGCGCGACCCGCTCAAGCGCGCCAACCTCACGAAGGACATCATCAAGAGCATATCGGTCATACCGGAAGAGATTTCCCGTTCGGTATATATCCATGAGTGTGCCGAGATGCTGGGCATCGACGAGGCCGTCCTGCTCCGTGAGACTCAGCGCGACCGCCTGAAGCACATCGAGGAGGTGCGCAAGGAGGCAGAACGCGAGATTGAGCGTGCCAAGTACCTTGCACAGAAGGAGGCGACTGCCAAGGCTCAGGCCGAAGGTCAGACCCAGCCTGCCGAAGGTCAGCAGGGCACACCTGCCGCAACTGCCACTCCACAGGCTACGGCAACGACTGGCGCAACGACTACGGCTCCATCCGTGGCTCCTGCACCAGATGGCGACCCTCACGCACCGTCACCAGAAGAACTGGAGTACCTCGAGAGCCTGCATGCCGACACTCCCCCACCTTTCGGTGGCGAACCCGTGGCACCGACGTCCAGCGGCATAGCGGATGCGGTATATGACCTCCGCAGAACCACGGCGGAGGACAAGCATTTCTTCGGCCTCGAGCAGATGATTATGCGCCTCATCGTGCGCTATGGCGATAGGACAATTGACGGGGTCGATACCGACGGCAACCCTCTGAGCGTAACGCTCCACGAGTTCGTGGCAAGCGAGCTGGCGATAGACAATCTGGCGTTCCGCACGCCTCTATATGCACGTATGCTACAGATGCTGGAGGAGCACGCAGGCGATGAAGGCATGACGCCTTCCAAGTTCTTCACGTGCAACCCCGACATCGAGGTGAGCCGCGAGGCTGCCGACCTCATGAGCGAACGCTACAAGCTCTTCGTCAAGAAGGAGCGCAAGCCCGAAGACGATGAAGCCGATGCCACCGACCTTGGCGGCTCCCCAGCCGACGAGGGCGAGAGCGAGCCAGACCTCGAGCAGCAGGCAGCCGACAAGGCACCCGACCAGGTGGTGCACCTCATGCTCGACTACAAGTATGCCGTGGTCAAGGCAGAGCTGAAGAAGGTGCGCGAGCAGCTGAAGGACAAGAGCCTGATGCAGGACATCGACCGCTGCATGGAGATAATGGAAAGGCACAAGGAACTTAACGAGACACAGCGACTCCTTGCCCAGAGGCTCGGAGACCGCGTGGTCAACAACGGATAATGACACCATCATTAGATCAGGACATCAAGTACCTGCAGGGAGTGGGACCTAACCGCGCCGCCCTGCTGGAGAAGGAGCTCGGCATCAAGACGCTGGGCGACCTCCTCGTGTACTATCCCTTCAAATACATCGACAAAACACACATACACCGCATAGCCGAGATTGACGGCAACATGCCCTATGTCCAGCTCATCGGACAGGTACTGTCCACCGAGGAGATGGGCGAGGGACACAACCGCCGCATCGTCTCCCACTTCTCCGACGGCACGGGCGTGATTGACCTCGTGTGGTTCAAGGGACTCAAGTACGCAGCCAACTCCATCGTGGCACACAAGCCCATCATGGTCTTCGGCAAGCCGAGCCTCTTCAACGGCAGGTTCCAGATAGCCCACCCCGAGATGGACGACGTACCTGAAGGACTCAGGAAGCAAGCCCGCACCACGGGCGACCTCTTCGAGGGAACGAAGCGGTCGTTGACCTATGACGCGTCGGCAACATCCTTCGCGTTCAAGCCAGTATATAATACCACGGAAAAGATGAAGAAAGGCTATATGAACAGCAGTGCCGTGGCAAAGATTACCGCCAACCTGTTCAAGCAGCTCAGCACACCGTTTGCCGAGACCCTGCCAGCCTACATTACCGAACACTACAAGCTACTCTCCTACGACGAGGCGATACGCAACATCCACTATCCGCAGTCGCCCGACCTCCTGCGCCGTGCACAGGCACGCCTCAAGTTCGAGGAGCTGTTCTACATACAACTCAACATACTCCGCTACGTGAAAGACCGCCGACTCAAGTACAAGGGACTCGTCTTCGGAACCATAGGCGACACCTTCAACACCTTCTACCGCGACTACCTGCCCTTCCCCCTCACGGGAGCCCAGAAGCGCGTGATAAAGGAGGTCAGGGCTGACCTGAAGAGCGGACGACAGATGAACCGACTCCTGCAGGGCGACGTAGGAAGCGGCAAGACACTCGTAGCACTCATGTGCTCACTCATAGCACTCGACAACGGATGCCAGGCATGCATAATGGCACCGACGGAGATACTCGCCGAGCAGCACCTCGAGACACTGCGCACGTTCCTACGCGACATGCCAGTGCACGTGGAACTCCTCACAGGCTCCGTCAAGGGCAAGAAACGGGAGACACTGCTCAGGCAACTCGCCGACGGCGACATCGACATACTCGTAGGCACACACGCCGTCATCGAGGACAACGTGCGTTTCCATCGCCTCGGACTCGTGGTCATCGACGAGCAGCACCGCTTCGGAGTAGAGCAGAGAGCCAAGCTGTGGCAAAAGAATGACGTACCGCCCCACGTACTCGTGATGACCGCCACGCCTATACCGCGCACACTCGCCATGACACTCTATGGCGACCTCGACGTAAGCATCATAGACGAGCTCCCACCAGGACGCAAGCCTATCAAGACCATACACAAGTTCGACGCACACCGCGAGCAGATATACTCCATGATGCGCCACGAGCTATCCATAGGCCGACAGGTCTATATCGTCTATCCGCTCATACAGGACAAGGACCGCTACGCACCACCGGTCGAGGACGGCGACTACTCCTTTGAGAGCCGCGACGGTGCCAACGTACTCACGCCCAAGGCGCGCAAGAAACTCGAGAGTGCCGACATGAAGAACCTCGAGGACGGCTACGCCCAGATATGCGCTGCCTTTCCTGAGTACCGTGTGAGCAAGGTACACGGCAAGATGAAGCCAGCCGAGAAGGATGCCGAGATGGAAGCCTTCGCCAGCGGAAGGACACAGATACTCGTAGCCACCACCGTCATCGAGGTGGGAGTCAACGTGCCAAACGCCTCCGTCATGATAATAGAGAACGCAGAGCGATTCGGACTAAGCCAGCTACACCAGCTCCGCGGACGCGTAGGGCGAGGAGCCGATCAGTCATACTGCATCCTCGTGACCCGTTACGAGATATCGAACACCACACGCAAGCGCCTCCAGATAATGGTCGATTCCACAGACGGCTTCGTCATTGCCGAGGAAGACCTCAAGCTCCGCGGTCCCGGTGACCTCGAAGGCACACAGCAGTCAGGCATGGCTTTCGACCTCAAGATAGCCAATCTTGCGCGCGACGGACAGATACTCACCTACGCCCGAACAGCTGCACAGGATGTCATCGACAACGACCCCGAGGAACGCAACACCCAGAACACCATTCTCTGGCGCCGTCTCGCCGAGATAAAAAAGGGAACCATCAACTGGGGAGCGATAAGCTAAAGCCCCCCACCCTCCCTAAATGGAATGGGGCAAGGGAAAATCCAAGCTAAAAATGAAGTGAAGCGAACTCCAAAAGTTATTGTCTAACTTTTGGGGTTCGCTTCTTTTTGAGGGTACGACATCATGTTATTAGTAATGATTATAGTTTCATTTTCCACACAAACACAAAGAGGAATGCTACTCTGTGGAGAGGCCTTGGAATGGTGCGGTGACAAGTCCTGCGTCATTCCAGATATAGTTCTTGTGAAGGGTGATGAAGATGGTAATAGGCTTCTTCGATTCAAGTACGGAGCAACGGACGTATGGATGGAAAGCCGTCGGCTCTTCGGTGATGAACACGTTCCTTACCTCATCCACGAAGTTTGGCATGTGACGCTTACATGGACGAAGGACGTTGAAGTCGGTTATCTTCTTGTGAAGGCCTGTTACCATACGGTACTGACCGTCAATAATCCATACGATTGGACGTCCCTTGTATGTAGGGCCGTCAACAGCCACGGTGCGTGGGTCGTCGGATGACGTGCCGAAGAAGTTATAGTCAATATGCTTGTTGAATGCTGAGTCAGGGAGTATGTTTACAATCACGGGTGAAACGGCACCAATCATCTTACGAAGATTCTTGTTTTGCTGTCCAAGCCATCCGTAGAAGCTTTGAGAGATAAGTCCTTCTGCCACCCTCTGTTTTGTGAACTTATCGCAGTCATAAAGCACACCGTCCTTCCTATCCACCTTAGGCGTGTACCATGTATTCTTGCCAAACAACCGAGGTTGAATCTCACAAGTACTTGCTATGGTTGCCTGTGGCGAAAAGTCCTCGTAAATCAAGACGTCATGGCGGGTCATATCGTCGCTATGATGTCCCATGAGCATCCACTCGCCATGGAGGTCAGGAAAGTAACTGCCGAAGTAGCCATGCTTGTCACACACTATCGTACTCTTGTATATCTTATCGCCCTGACTCAACGTGAGTGGGAATGTCCTTCCGTCAAGTTGCGCTTCTTCCTTCGTTGGGCGTAACGACTTTGGCAACACTTGACCAAACACCATGAGTGCCATCTCGGCTGGTTGTTGCAATGTGAGGCTTGGCTGCGAAGCCATGTAGTTCCATGGCGACACGTTGCAGCCATCCACCATGAGTATGCAGTCAATCTCCTGCGGAGTAAGTTTCTTATAAGCACCACGTGGCACCATGTTCCTGCGTCTCAACTCTGAATTGAGCAACACCCATTGCTCTTCCTCGCTGTTTATTTCACCCACAAAGAAGCGTCGTCTTACCATCTGCACACCTTCACGGGAAAACACCACGAGTTCGTGGATGCCACGACCAAGACATGACTTGTCGTACTGGTAATCCTTGACAATGGTGTCAACCACAAAGGAGTCACAACTGACGAGGTTGCCACGGTTAAGTATGATGGTACAAAAACTCTTTCCAAGATTCTCACGAGAGAAGAACATCTTCGCAAGAACACGCTTCTTCGGTGTGGCGTCAACGATAGCAGAAACGCCCTTTGGCTTTACCATCGGAAACTCGAAGCCATGCTTTCCGCACTTACCCTTTGCCTTGACGCGCTTCTGACGTATTTGTGAAGCGTTAAAACTCAACACACCATTGCCATACTTGTCAAGCTTGCAAGTTGACTCCACTTCCTTAAAGGCATCTATGAGCTTGAACGAAGCATCGGCAGGTACACCTTCATCATTGACACAATGGATGGCAAGGCGTGAAGGATGAGACAAGACGAAAGAGCCACTTTCAATATAGAAGTAAGTATGGAAATCCTTCCTTTTCTTAGCTCTGTAAGCCGAATTGTCAAGATTGATGAATCCTGCACCCTTGTGCTTCTTCCGTTCCTTTCGACTTATCCAGTGGTCAGGGTAATACACAGGAACGACCTTGGTGAATATGTTTGCGTCAAGCCAATTCGTCAGATATCTCGTGTAAGCCCTGAGGATATAGAATCCTGACTCATAAAGCGAATCGACAACCACGGCACCAGATGCACGTCCAAGGGAATCGAGTCGCAACTTGTGCGTAGCGACAATAACCTTTGAAGGACTTACAAGATCAACATACGCCACCCCACTCTTGTTCGTTGGACACAAGGAATCCAACCTCACTGCATGAAGCGTGAAATGAATGGTGTCGCCAAGTGCGCAGCCATCAGGGCAATCCGTATCGAGAAACACTCGTTCCTGCGGTGAGTTCTTGCAAAACTCACGTATGTTGTGTATGAAAGGTTCAAAACTCTGAGCCTCCCCCTGCAAACACAAGGTGAGGCAGAGAAGTATGCTTAACAATCGTTGCATATAACGATGATATTTATATGATGGGAAAACAATCACACCGATTTGCTTTATCATCATCAACTAAGTTTTACTCATTAACCAATATTCGTCCGTTCTTTGTCATACCCTCCGCACTTATGTAGAGGTGTCGTGCAGAAGAGTTGTTGAAGAACTCAACCGTTGCCTTTCCGTCCATGTCAGTCTTGACGTTAGGTGCCCAGAATACTGTACGGCGGTAATCCTCCATTGGTGGAAGGACGCTGTAATCCTCCGTGTGGAATGTATCAACAGTATCGAATGCGTGATACATGGTAGACACATGTCCCTTCAGCTTGGCTGGATAATTAACGTGAGTGTAAACGTGAACCGTGACAGGGCTGTATGACCTGACAGTTGAAGACAAACCATATTTGCTGTACGCCTTAGGGCCTTCAGATATGTAGATGGAGCTAACCTCGTCAATGAACGTTGGGAATGACTGGATGATTCTGCCATTGCCATAGCCTTCGAATGCTGCAATATTTATGTTCATATTACGTTGCCTTGAACTTGTGACAGCAAAAGGTTGATTGTTGAGAACCCACAAAATAGGTCTCTCCTTATATCCCATTTCGTAATCATAGAACTCGCTCTCCTTCTTCTTGTCGAGTTGCACCTTAAGTTCGTCCAACTTGCCGACGAGGAACTTGCCTTTCTTCTTTGCCATTTTCTCCATCATCGCAAGCTTCTCCTCAGAGATGCCTTCGTCGTCATCCTGTTCCACGGCTGCATGTTCATCGTCAAGTTCGCCATCAGTCACGTCATCCACCTTCGTTGCCTCTTGGAAGTTGCCTTCCTCCTTTGTTGGCAAGAATCTTGTGCCCCTGCCAGTGAAGTTAGTATTGCGACCAAATAACCATTCAAACACCCCCGGTATGGTTCTTCCCTCGTCAGTCACCTTCTGCGTTTCAGCAACCATGTCGTAGTAAATCCATGCGCCATATTCGCCCCATGCCTCGCTTTCCCATGCAGCACGAGCACCATCAAATATCCTGCGCTTTGCCTTCACCTTAACGTCTGGCAAAAGGTTCTCACGCTTGCGTAGAGGCATGTCGTTGAAATCCTTGTATAGTGAATCAGGAGTGTCCTTCAGGAAATTGCTTATGTGAGCCGACAACTCGTCTGTCTCGTATGGTGACAGGTACTTAGTCATAGGTGAGAAGTTGCGGTCAACCGTCACGCGCATCCTTGACTTTTTGCCATTCACCTTTGTGACGAAATTAACGTTCCAGTTGCCATCCATGTTAGGAGCTGCAAAGGCGTAGTTGCCAAGCGAGTCGGTAGTGGTGCTTCCCTTTATCCATTCCTGCGTGTCAAAACGGAACATGTAAACGTCAAGCTCAGCATTAGGCATCATGTGCCTACCCAAGCGGTCAAGCACCTTACCACTTATATAAAGGCTATCCTCGACGAACTGAATCTTGCGAAATTCCTCCTCGCCTTCCATCAGTTGCCACCTATGCCTACGCCATCCCTGCACCATCATGAGCAAGTCGGCTGCACGACGATGGTTTACGTCATCTGCCTCAAAATAGTAGTCGGGATGCTCAATGAATCCCTTAACCTCACTTGACAGCAGCATCCATGTCCTTGCATTGCCCTCGTAACCGTTGGTGAGCGTTGCAACGTCCATTGCCGAAAGCGAAATGGAAGCATTAGGACGGCTCTGGATGTCAAGCTTAACCTTGCCACAAGGTTGGATGACCTTCTGGTTTGTCGTAACAAAAATGCTGTCAGCTGCATCTGCAGGAGGACAGATGAAAAAGAGACGGTCGGAATGTACCTTGCCGTCGGAATCGAAGACGACAAACTGATTAACTCCTGCTGGTATGCTCTTACGGTCAAACTTGATTGTCAACTTTTCCTCACAAGTAACCGTATCTGCATACGCTATCCTACCATTGTTCATGAGCACATAGCCGAGAAGCCTTCCATCCAATGAGCGTGACACATTCAGTTGAGCCGTTACGGCATCGTCACGAAGAGTGTTCATCACAAGACCTACGCCCTCTGGCTCTGCCTCTGGCAACTGAAAATCCTGCGTCTTGCCGTCAGCCGTGGCGAGGCGCAAGTACATTGGTTCGCCATCGCTCGTAACGTCAAGGAAGCCACGTCCCTTCTCAAGGGTGATGGTTGCACCCACCGTTTCCTTGCGTGAATTGAGTATCGTACCTTCCGTGTCGAAGTGTCTTCCCTCCGAATCGACCACATTGAAAGCCACACGGCAAGGGACGTTCTCAATCAGGTTTCCACCCTCTGGATAGAAACTGACGTTAATCTTACCCTTTGGCAATGTCTTAGCCGTGGCAATATTCTCATTCCTACCTTTTTTATTATTATCCTTGTCAAGCATCTCCTCAGGAATCTCACGGTAGCTTGGCATTCGCGTCTTGAAGTTGTGGACGTTCATCAACCTAACAGAGTAATCGCCCTCCGTCTCAGGTTCCTCAAAGACAGGGAACACACGTGAGAAGATGGCAGCATTACCCCAGTTGGTCATGTACCTTGTGTAAGCCCTCACCTCATAGAAGCCCGTGTCGTAAATCTTCTCAAGCCTTATACTGCCCTCTGCCTCGCCATTGTCAACATACAGCTTCTGCGTCTGGACAACGTCGCCACCAGGAGTAACAAGCTCGACGTAAAGCACACGACTCATGTCTGTTGGCTTCATGTCGCCAGCATTCACGACGTAAGCCTTGAACCACATCGTCTCACCCTTGAAATAACCTGTATTGTCGAAATGGAGATACACCTTCTCTTGCGGCACATCCGCATTGAAACGCATGGCACGTTTCATGTAGTTAAGAATACTTGCATATTCCGCATTAGCTCCGGTAATGAACTTCACAGAGTCATTAATATTTATTTGTGCCTCTGCCTGAGGGACGGACAACAGCATAGCTGCTAAAGTTGCAAAAATCGTTTTCTTCATAAGGTCAGTATTTTTGACTTGGTTTGTTTTTTCATGCACAAAGATAAAAACGATGTACCAAACCACCAAGGTACCAAATCCTATTTAATGGTAGGGAAATCCCTATTAGACATTTTTCTTTAGCAAGGTATACAAAAAACGATACTTCGTTCGCTATCATATCAACCAAATAAAAAATATTTTCGAAGGCCGCTCCTCCATTACTTCCTCACAATTCCCAAGCCAGATGGAAGGTAAAAGGCAAGCACATAAACTTTACGGCTATTTTATATGCGTCACGTCCACTTTTTTTGCTACCTTTGCGGTGATTAACTTCAAGTAACATCTAACATAAACAAAGATATGACAAGAGCAATAATAACAGTGGTGGGAAAAGACACAGTGGGCATCATCGCCAAGGTGTGCACCTACCTCGCAGACAATCAGATAAACATTCTCGACATCTCACAGACAATCGTGCAGGAGTTCTTCAACATGATGATGATCGTGGATATGACTAAGTCCGTCAAGCCTTTCGACGTCATCAACGACGAACTGGCAAAGATTGGCGCCGACACTGGCGTACAGGTAAAGGTTCAACTTGAGGATATTTTTAACAAGATGCACAGAATCTAAACTTAAGAAGTAAAAAGGAGTAAAAGGAAGTTTAAAGGAGTAAAAAGATGAATGATTATTTGACCAATAATCACACCCGTTTTTCTGAGAAAATCGGACGTGTACATTTTACATATCGACTTTAGCCATTCGTATCTTTACTCCTTTTTTATTACTATTTACTCCCACAAAAAGCAAGAATATGATAAATATGTCCGAAGTGTTCGAGACGAACAAGATGATTGAGCAGGAGAATCTTGATGTCCGAACGATAACAATGGGTATCAGTCTTCTTGACTGTGCCGATACAGACCTTGATGTCACTTGCGAGAAGATATACAAGAAGATTACCACTCTCGCCAAGAACCTCGTAAAGACGGGTGAGGATATCGCCAAGGAGTTTGGCGTGCCTATCGTCAACAAGCGCATAAGCATCACGCCTATATCACTTGTGTGCGGTGCTTGTTGCAAGATTCCGGGCGACTACGTCAAGGTGGCAAAGACGCTCGACAAAGCAGCCAAGGAGGTGGGAGTCAATTTCCTCGGTGGCTACAGCGCCATCGTGAGCAAGGGTATGACAGAGAGCGACGAGCTCCTCATACGCTCCATCCCTATGGCAATGGCTTGCACTGAGCGCATCTGCTCAAGCATCAACGTGGGCAGCACCAAGACGGGAATCAACATGGATGCGGTACGCCTCATGGGCGACATCATAAAAGACACGGCAGAGCAGACAAAGGCTAACGACTCGCTCGGATGCGCCAAGCTCGTGGTGCTGTGCAACGCTCCTGACGACAACCCATTCATGGCAGGTGCATTCCATGGTGTGAGCGAGGCTGACGCCATCATCAACGTGGGCGTAAGCGGCCCTGGTGTGGTGAAGTATGCCCTTGAACAGATGGACAAGAACGCAATGACTGAGAATGGCAGCAACGCCAACTTCGAGGTGCTTTGCGAAACAATAAAGAAGACGGCATTCAAGATTACTCGCGTAGGTCAGCTCGTGGCACAGGAGGCAAGCAAGCGTCTCGGTATCCCATTCGGAATCATCGACCTGTCACTTGCACCAACACCTGCCATTGGCGACTCCGTGGCAGACATCCTCAAATGCATCGGCGTGGAGCATCCAGGCGCTCCTGGTACTACAGCCGCACTTGCCATGCTCAATGACCAAGTGAAGAAGGGCGGCGTGATGGCAAGCTCATACGTGGGAGGCCTCTCAGGTGCATTCATCCCAGTGAGCGAAGACCAAGGCATGATTGATGCCGTGGAGGCTGGCGCACTCACCATCGAGAAGCTGGAGGCAATGACTTGCGTATGCTCCGTAGGTCTCGACATGATTGCCATCCCTGGCGACACACCAGCCACTACCATCGCTGGCATAATAGCTGACGAGAGTGCCATCGGCATGGTGAACCAGAAGACGACAGCCGTGCGCATCATACCAGTTGTAGGCAAGACAGTGGGCGAAACGGTGGAGTTCGGAGGACTTCTCGGCTATGCACCAATCATGCCTGTAAACACATTCTCAAGCGAGCGTTTCGTCAATCGTGGAGGACGCATACCAGCACCTATCCACTCTTTCAAGAACTAATACATCAGCAGAAATGAGCAAATCACGTTTCACACACATCAAATGCGGCGCCATCGCCCTCCTCTCACTACTCTCCCTCCATGCCTGCAACAACAAGGACGACGGAGAGTTGTACCCACGCCTGCGCTCCGAGTTCTTCGACGTATATGTGAACGAGGACACCACCGTGCAAAGCGTCACACTCGACAATGGCAGGACGTTTCTCATGAACGATGGACACACCATCAAGGCACAGGTGGCAGATACCATCATCCGATGCTACGGAACACTGGAGATTGCGAATGACAGCTCGTTTGTCACCGTGTATGAAATACATCCAGCACTGTGCTTTGCTCCTACCCCACGTAAGCAATACAAGCCAGAGGTGTACTACAAGAACCCTGTTGACGTTGTCACCGTGTATAAGGCTCGCCACTACATCAATGTCATCATCAAGAGCAAGATTAGCGGTATCAAGGACCATGCCTACGACTTTGTCAAGGATAGCATCTCCACCAGTCATGCGACTCACAAGCGAACCATGCACCTCACCTTGTTCCACTGGAAGCCTGAGGAAGAGCTTGAGGGCTACACTCAGAAGCAATATTTGAGTGCCCCGATGGACGAGAGTCACTATGACCCATCCGAGGTATTCGACTCCGTGGCGCTCCACATTCACACCTACGACGGAATAAGGGTTTACACATACGGAAAGTGACTCTTTTGAGCGAAGTTAGCTGACAATTGATATTTTAACGAATAGCGAGAACCATTCGACTACGGTTGGATTGTTCTCGCTTTTTTATTGCTGTACCTTGTCTTTCGCGCTCATTTTCGCTATATGTTGCTATATGTCGGCTATATGTTGAACGTCAATTGACGTGGAAGATGAAGAAGAAGTGTCATCTTGGCTTGATGGGGCTATGTGGTGGCGTAGTAACAATAGCTTGGTAATATTTATGACGGTGTGACGTTTGGTGTGACGATGGCTTAGCAACTGTATGGCTGTGACACAGAGCTGTTTTCAAAATCACGGTGCAAAGGTATGAATATCCCATTGCGCATTTCGAATGTTTTGTCAACTTTTTTGAAAAATTTTCGAACTAACGTTAGGGCATGGAGGGAAAACCTGAAAAGAATAAAACTCCGTCCTTTGCATTGTGTCACCCCAAACCATGAAAACGTGTTCTTTGTGTAACAGAAAAGCAACACGAGGGATTGAGGAACCATTGAGAAGTCATTGAAGACGAATTGGAGAATAACGGACAATTGCATTATGCAAGAATATCCTGCATATTTGCAAACAAAAAGATTTTGAGCTGTACAGTTGAAAACGTTCTGTAATGAAAGCCCAAAATGGCAGAAAGAACACAGGCAGGGTGTGAAACTTTGGAAGTTGGTATTCCGTCAGGAAAATCCACCCTACACTCATTGGCAAAAATCAAAATGTGCTACAGCGCTACAGTGCTACAGTTTTTTTTGCCTATTACACACAAAAACTTCTTATTATATAATTATAATAAGACCTATTTAGATTATCCTTTAAATTCTAACTATAGCACTGTTGCTGTGTAGCATTTTGAAAATTTATATTGTTGTTATTCGGTGTACAAGAGAAACACAACTGTAGCACTAATGGAGTGAAAAACGAATGAATACATGAGGGCGATTTTGCCAAAATTGGTACAAATACTTGACATTTTTGAGCAAAAAGAAAGGAATGCCATCAACCAGCGTCTGGGATAAAAATGAAAAAAGTCTTCTGCATTTCTACAGAAGACCTTTTCGGGAAAACATGAACATTAAATTTTTTTGGAAAGAACTAAACATTTTAACTAATGGATTAACCATTGCTACGGGAATTTTTGAACAATTAATTTATAGCCCCTAAGTTATAAATGAACAAGAAAAACCAATTAGGGAAGATGAACTTGAACAAGAAAGTAATGAACATTTATATTGTAAACTTATTTGTTGCTATGTTTTGATATGTCATTATTTTGTTTTGACGTTGCAAAGGTAAATCATTTTTAGGTTACGATGCTAATAATTTTAGCAGTATTTTGTCCATATCCCCACTCTGCCTACCAATTGAGACATAATTACGGCTTAAAAGTGATAAAATGTCAAAAAAACACCAAAAAACGGCTTTTTTTAAACTTTTAGCGCATTTTTTGCACTCAGAACGCAAAATTTGGACTTTTCTTGCATTTTCAACGCAATTTTAAGAGAATTTTTACATTCAAAACACAAAAATGAGACTTAAAACAATGTAAAATTACAAAAAATGATATGCCACGAAAAATTCTTGTTAAAAGCGTTACAATGGAATGATATTGGCTGTTTACATAATTTTTATTGGTATGATACGATGATTATAGCGTCAAAATCGGGATGATTTGACGGGAATTTAGCGTAAAAAGCACAGGAATGGTGACCGAAGGAATGCAGAAATAGAGGGTAATTTTCATCTTTCACGACGGAGTAAGTAATGTTTTCGTAATGACGCATGAAATGGCAGTTTTACGTTTTTACAGTAAAACACGTTAATTGTATAGCAAAAAGTTCAAGAAATAATGAATAAGAGGAAAAATGAGTCAAAGAAAGTAGTTGAGGTATGTTTAAAAAAAATCGACCCCCCTATGAATCTATCACCGGAGGAGTCGGGAATGAATGAATAAAATATAGTGAACAAAATTCTCTCAGGAGCAATAGCTTCCAAAAGCGAGTGCAAAGGTAACAGATTTTATTCAAACGAGATGCAAGTTTTTTGAAGAATTTGAAATAAAAATTGAATAATTTTAAATAAAAAACAATTTCTGCTACCATTTGGTTAAGTTATCGACCAAAATGAACAACACAATATACCAGTTTTTTGACACATAAATTATGTAAAGTAATTTTTTACAACGTAACATAATACTCACAAATGAGTACCAAATGCAGAAAGTAGGTATTATTTATCTTTGTTTTTCTTGGAGGGATGAATAATCTTTCATATCTTTGCACAGTCAGAAAGACGTTCCTTAGTGCTGGCAAGAGGCTAATACCGCAATGACACGAAGGAGAGGACAAAAGACAAAAAACTATTTTAAACAATAAACTAAACAAACATTATGGCTTACGTAATTAGCGACGATTGTGTAATGTGTGGAACTTGTGCAGGCGAGTGTCCATCAGGTGCTATCTCTGAGGGCGATAGCAAGTATGTAATTGATGCAAACGCATGCGTTGACTGCGGTACTTGCGCTGACGCTTGTCCAGCTGGTGCTATCAACCCAGGTGAATAATCATCACATACACATCGAAAAGAAAAGCCCCCTGACGCGAATCATCCGTCAGGGGGCATTTTCTTTTAAATTAGGAATGTGGAATGAGGAATGAGGAATTATTACTCTGATTCATAATTTCAACCATCAATTCCTAATCCTTTCATTATCATTTTAATCTATCCATTCCTAATTCCACATTCCTAATTTCTAATTATTATTTATTTATTTCAGTTTCGGCTTCAGTTCATCAGGACTGTCGTTGGTGAACATATTCACGTCACCGGCAACCTTGGTGAAGAGGTCGGCAATACGTTCCTTGTCAATCGTCCATGCAGGACGGAACTTGTCAGAGCGCATGTAATTAAGGATGGAAAGACGCATCTGACGTGCCACGCAACGCTTGTCGAGAGCTGAATTGATGTCCATCGTAGTCATCACGAGCTTACCTTTGCCTACGTTTGCCTCAAAAAGCATACCAATCTTACGAGACACGAACCATGTGTCAATGCTCTGTACAAGTGGCTGGAAATCCTTTGGGAAATCCGTGAACTGCATCACCTGCGCACGATTCACGAGTTCCCACCACTGCATGTCAGAGTGGTAATCCGTAGGGAATAGGTCAAAGATGCTATGCTTGTCCTCCACCAAGATACCTGTAGTGTGAGGTGGACGCATCTTGAACCATGACGTGTTCCAGAAGACAGGAGTGAACTGCTGTACTACCTCCTTGCCGTAACTTACCTTGCCCGCAGCACAGATAAGCACCTTACCACCCTTCTTAAGCACCTTCTGTGCCTGCTCATCAAGCGAGTCGGTGAGGTAGATGCCATCAATCCAGAGTGACCCCTTGCGCTTGCCATCCTTCACATTTGAAGAACCATTGACTGCCTCAAGCCTTTTACGATTAAGGATTTTATTATATTTCTTTCCATGTGTTCTATAACCATAATCGTTAACCCCGAATAGGTTTGCATACGCATAGCCATTAGCCGAAGGATTATCCAAGTCATGGACAGTAACACTCAAATCTGCCTTTGGGTAAACCCAGAAACTCCAATGGTTACGTGCGTCCGTTCCCGGGATTGTAAGCTCAAGGGTGAGCTTTGCTGGCTCTTTGATGTCCTTCAAACTGAACGATACAAATCCAGCGTCATTGTTTGGTCCTATAGGAATATCCACCGCAGGGAGGTCGTTTTCAGCCAACAACTCACCATATCCGTTTACACTTTCATCATCCTGATTACCTGTAGATTTATATATGGACGCATGAATGCTTACAGATTTCAAATCTTGGTCGGAGAACTGGTTCACCTCAATAGCCGCCTTGAACGTTTCGTCATTCTGATACGTGAACTTAGGGATACGTGCAAGAGGCACGATAGGTGAGCAGAACTCACGGAACTCGTCATTGGTGATGTAACCCTTGTCGTCGAAGAACACGTCTGTGACACCAACAAGAGCCGTTCCCTGACCCGAATAATCATTGAGCGAAAGAAGCTGGAATCCTGCATAGTGTGGTGTGCGGAGCGTGCGCTCTATCTCTGCCTTATAGCAAAGTGCCTGAAGCTTACCACTCGCCATCATGAAGTCATGAGCACGTGAACCCATGCCATTGTCATTAAGTATGTCACGGAATATCTCGAAGTTCTTTGCCTTGTTCACACCTGTGTACTTACCTATCTCGTCAAAGTTAGGGAAAGCGCACCACTGACCTGTCTCGTGTGACACATAAGGCATGTCGATAGGCGTGTTTGGCATGTCCTTACCATTGTATAGGGATATGTTGTTGCGGAAATTAACGGTTGCCTCAGGAGCTTTCTTCTCCCACTCGTTCAATCCGCGCGCACCAGCCTTGACGGCAAACTCGCTCTTTGGCTGCCATGCCCATCCACCACCAACGCTAAATCCTGGGTAGAGGTGTCGTGAGTCGTACTTCTTGAACTTCTCCACCTTATCGCCCGACCACTTGACCCAGTTGCCAGCAGGTTCGTTGCCGAATGCCATGAAAGTGAATGAAGGGTGATTACCGTAAGTGTCGCAAATAGCCTTCACCTCAGCGTCGAGATAAGTATCAATGAACTCGCCACGACCAAGCTTCACACCATGGTTTGGCCATGAAGGACCTTCTGGCTGAATGTAGAAACCAGTCATGTCGGCTGCAATGAATGCCGCCTCAGGAGGACAGTAAGAGTGGAAACGAACATGATTAAGTCCGAAGCTCTTCATGCGTTTGAACACCTTGAGCCATGATTCCACATCCATAGGAGCATAACCAGTGTTAGGGAAATCACAGTTCTCCACTGTTCCGCGGAGCTGAATCATCCTATTATTAAGGTAGAACATCTTATCCTTAATCTCAATCTTACGCATACCGAACACTGTCTCAGTAGATGACGTGCCTGTCTTTGTTTTCACATCCACATGGAGGCGATAGAGTTGAGGGTTGAACTCATCCCAAAGCAACATGCCGTCGCCCATATCGAGGGTGATGTCCGTCTCCACTGCACCAGTGTCTGCAAGGGTGATGTCAACAGGCTTTGCCTCCACCGAATGCGAAGCACTCGTATTGAACGCCTCGGCACGAAGCGTGACGGTGGCATTCTCCTTTGCACCAAGGGCACGAAGGTTAAGATGCACGCGTGCCGTCTTGCTGTCAATGTCGGCATAAACCTTGCAAGCCTTGATGCGGTTGCAAGGACGAAGCTCCATCTTGCCCACGATACCGTTCCAGTTGCCCTGCGTCTGGTCGGTAACTGAGTGGGAATCCTGTCCCACCTTGACCGTCTCAGGGTCGTTGTTCACACAGATGGCGATGGTATTATCACCTGCCTTGAGCACTCCCCTACATATATTATATATATGTGGAACGCAAAGAGAGTTATGCGTCACGTCATGTTTAATGCCGTTCACCCACACCTCCGACACGATGTGTGGACGTTCAAGGTAGAGCACATACATAGGATTCTTCTCATCCTGACCGATATGTATAGTACGCTTGTACCACGCCTTTCCCACATAATGCTTGTCAGGGGTAAGGAAGAACTGAAGCTTCATGTCCTTACCCGGGTTGCGATACTTCTTCATGTAAGGATTGAAGAAATAGCTGGAGTCATAGAGTGAGCCGACCCACTTGGTATTCACGCTGATGTCATCGCCCTTGAGTCTCTGGAGCATGGAAGCAGGAAGCAGAATCTTGTCGTCAAACCTATAGTCAGGCTTGAACCATCCTTCCGCTTCTCCCTTGTTGTCCCTGTCAATACGGAACTGCCATTCGCCGGCAAGGTCAATCACTTTCTGCGCACTCGCACAGAGTGCAGAAAGACATAGAACCGAGATAGTTAGTAATTTACGCATGGTTATTTTAAGTTTGAATTAATTCTGAATTTATTACGCTATGCGTTGCAAAGATAACAGCTCTGTTTTTACATTCCAGAGCAAAATTCCTATTCTTGCGAGAGGATTTCCTATAATTTAAGTTATCCGTTTTCCCATCTTATTGCAAGGCGCATAAGCATTTGGCGAATGCAAAAGTACAAAGATTTAGTGAAATTTTTCTTCTGTCACTCAAAATAACTATCTTTGCATCGTAAAATTATCCATATTCATAGAGTGAAAAGTTATGAGAAACGAGTTATGAGGGACGTATCGGGGGGGACAGTGCCGTTCATGGCAACTGTTTTTCATACAATCAATTCCTCTTTACTTCCCGTTGGTCTGTGAGACCCGTTGCTTCATTCCTCATTACTAATTCCTCATTACTAATTTAAAGCCATGGTACCATTCAAGAAAATAACACAGGGCGAACGTCAAACGATAGAGACGTTCCTTGCAAGTCAGGAAGCGAAACAGCTGTTGCCAGCCATCAAGGCATTCTACGACAACGGAGAGACATACTACACCATAGTGGAGAACATGCTCGTGATGCGCCAGCAAAGGGAGGATTGCTATTACTTCACTATGCCTTACGGCCGTGGACAACTCCGCTACGTCCTTATGCAGGTTCTTGAAAATGCAAAGATAATGGGATGTAAGTGCATCATCGTACTTGCCGACGAAGACGACACCCACGCCATTGAATCATCCATGCCAGGACACTTCACCATCACCAGCAATGGCAATGGTTCCTTCACAGCTCACGCAACAAAGGACTTCTCTGACTCCGTGTTCAACAACAACGAGAGCATGGTGCCAGCATGGTAGCCATTAACGGCGGAGCGTTGGCGAAGTTAAAAGTTATAAGTTAAGAGTTAAAAGTGGAGTGAGGAGTGAGGAGTGGGAAGAGAGAAATGAGGAGTGAGAAAACAGAAGATAGAAGTTAGAAGTTTAGAAGGCAAGTTAGACATGAAAATACTTGCCTTTTTATATCATTACACCACCATGAATGTACTACAATTTAGAGCATAGAGGTTCGGTGGCAAATACTATGATAACATTTCCTATGCACCAACATACAGTCACACATTTATGGTATTTTTCAACAAATAATAACTTTTTTGCATAAAAAAGTGATAAAAATATTTGTCAATTCAAATATTTGGTATAATTTTGCCACGAATTATTACAAAAGGACACTTCAACAAGGAATAAAACACCGACATCAACTGGCAGCCAACGCGTTTTGGCTAAAGACATTTATTTAGGTACACAAACTAAAACAAGACACGGAAAGTTTAGATAAGTGATTATACAAAAATAGGCGTGACACAAAGTTCGACACAAAAAAAAGTACGACACTTAATTTTAGACAAACTACCTGATGTTTTTTGCAAGCAAATGTATTGAACGGCGCAAAAAAGTTATTCCATAATGTTGTTTTTCCTCAGTATTCATCTTGAAAAAGAACGATTCATTCTTGCGGTTATCTACAAGAACAGATATTAACTAATTTTTAAACCAACATTATTAAACAACCCAAAGAACTCTATGGTGAAGAAATCATTACTTTTTGGATTGATGATGTCATCAAGCACATTCATGCTTGCACAGTCAGACATCAACAGTAAGTTGTCGTTGACAACCCAGATGTTCCTCAACGAACGTGACGGCAAGGAAGTTACTCGCCGCAAGGCTCCAACAGTGGAAAGAGACCTCGGATTGAAGCTCGACGAGACCTTCAGAAACAAAATCGCACAGGGCGGCGACCGTCTCTATGCCGCACCAGAGGTACAGAACGGCGTGACTTACATCTCAACATTCATTCGCGTGAAGAACGACGCAGAAATCAGTGAACTTGAAGCTAAGGGCGTACAGATTCAGTGTAAGTTCGACAACGGACTTGTCACTGCCATCGTACCTGTCGATTCACTTGAGTCAGTTGCAGGACTTGACAACGTGGCAAGGCTTAACGTGTCACCACTCATGCACAAGGCAACTAACACTGCACGCACAGCAACTAAGGCTGGCGATGTGCTCACACAGTCAACTGACGCCATCAGCGCAGGCCTTTCAAAGGTTTATGACGGTACAGGCGTAGTGCTTGGCGTTGTCGATACTGGTATCGACTTCCAGCACGTTGCATTCAAGGACAAGAACGGCAACTCACGTATCAAGCGTGCATACGTATATAACGGTTCGTCTGCAAAGGAATACACAAGCATCACAAGCTCTGCTCCTACAACAGACGACTCTGGTGAGGACCACGGTACTCACACATCATCAACTGCTGGTGGTTCAAGCGTTATCATCAACGGTAGCAACGTTACCGTTACTGACAACCACGCAAGCGCAACATACGGAGGTATTGCTCCTGGTGCCGACCTCTACCTTGCAGGTATCAAGAGCCTCTCAAGCACATACATGGCTAATGCCTTCCAGAAGATTTGTAACTACGCAGATGCTCAAGGCAAACCAGTGGTTGTGAGCAACAGCTGGGGTTCACAAATGGGTCCTCACGACGGAACTGGTGACTTTGCCGACATCACTAACCAGTACTTCGGCGACAACCACCCTAACCACATCTGTCTCTTCGCTGCTTCAAACGACGCTGGCAAGGGAATCGAGGGCGGCGGTTACCACGCTTCAGGCACATCTACAAGCTCTAAGCCATTCGGTACTGTACTCCGCAGCCACACTTACAGCAACACAGACGACGGTTACTACTACTATGGTACTGTAGCTAACGCTTGGACACGCTCATCTATCAGTGGTAGCCTTGCTTGTAAGATTTACGTGCTCGACTCAAGCACAGGTGCTGTGAAGACTTCCGTAACTGTCACTAAGGGTAGCTCAAACTACAAGACAGTAAGCGGCCTCAGCAGCTACTACAGCGGTTCACTCACAGTTTACTTCGACTACATCAGCTCTACTAAGAGCCAGATTCTCCTCTACTCTTCTGGTCTTACTACAAAGAGCTCTACAACTACAACTAAGAACGGAAGCACATACTACAAGAGTAAGTACACCCTTGCCATCCAGATTTACCCAACAAGCGGTAGCGCAACTATCGACGTATGGGGTGGCGACAACGGTTACATGACCAGCACTCCTGCCACAAGCGGCTACACATGGACATCTGGTTCCGACAACTCTTCTGTAAGCGACGAAGCTACTATGCCAAGCGTCATCGCCGTAGGTGCATACGTATCAAAGAACAGCGTAAAGGACTACAACGGCACTACTCATAGCCTTGCACACAAGTACACTGTAGGCGACATCGCTTACTTCTCAAGCTATCAGGAGGCAGGACAGGGTCCTACAGGTCAGCAGATTCCTTGGATTACTGCTCCAGGTGCAACAGTCGTTGCAGGTGTCAATGCCTACCACACAAGCGGCGGTTACCTTGACGACACATACGCAAGCTACGAGATGTACCGTGTCAACTCAAACAAGACAAATCCTTACGGAAGCATGGAGGGAACATCAATGGCAACTCCTGTTGCAGCAGGTGTTGTAGCACTCTGGCTTCAGGCTGCAAAGGAGAGCAACAAGTCAATGACTACTACCGACATCAAGAACGTGATGAAGAATACAGCCATCAACGACTCTTACACAACAACTGGTGCAAACGCTTCACACTTCGGTAACGGTAAGATTAACGCTCTCGCTGGTATCAAGGCAATCCTTGGCACATCTGGCGGTACAGTAACTCCTGACCCAGACCCAACACCAACACCTGACCCAGCAATCACTGCGTCTAAGACATCTGTTTCTCTCGCTACTACAGTAGGCACTCCTGTATCAACTACATTCACAGTTACTGGTACTAACGTGACAAGCACAGCAACAGTAGCACTCACAGATGCAAGCGGCGTGTTCACAGTATCTCCAGCCACTATCTCTGCTTCAGCACTCACTTCAGGCAAGGCAGTGACAGTTACATTCAACCCATCTGCTGCAGGTACATTCACAGGCAAGGTGACAGTAACAAGCGGTTCTGCAAAGGTAACAGTCAACCTCACAGCTACAGCAACAGCTCCACAGCAGGAGGAGACAGGCGGTACAGCATCAGACAACTACCTCAACCTTCGCAACTACGCAACTATCGACGATGCTAACTACTCAGGTGTAAACAACTTCTACACTATCACTCAGAGCGGCAACAGCGCATGGATTTCAATCCCAGCTTACGGAGCATACTACTCAACAAGCTACCAGCGCTGGATTTCTGCAAGCAACATCTCAACTGTCCGCACTACATGGAGCAAGGCTGACGTATTCGGTGGCTACTCATCATTCTTCAACTCAAGCTCTAACGCACGTGCCATCACTTCAAGCTCATACGGCTCAACAGCAGCTACAGAGACATTCTACGTATCTAACTGTACAGGCGTTAAGCTCTATGGCTACGGACGCAGCACATCAAGCTGGTGGAGCAGCTCAACAGGCTCAATCACAATTAAGGCTTACGAGTGCACTAAGTCATCTAACGGCTCACTCAGTGCTTCATCAACAGTTGCAGCATCTAACTCAAGCACAACAACAGGTGCAGTTGCTATTCCAATCTCAGGACTTGACGCAAACAAGATATACAAGATTGTCGTAAGCGTATCTAAGTCTTACCTCTACGAGGTTGCATTCCAGACACCTCTCACATCAATTAACAGCAACAGCTTCAACAACGCTCTTGGTGAACTCTCAAGCGACGAAGCAACAGCAATAGACGATGCAGAGGTTGACGCTCCTGCTGACAACAAGATTTACACAATCAACGGTCAGTATGTTGGCAACGACATCAACGCCCTTCCAAAGGGATTGTACATCATCAATGGCAAGAAGGTTAACGTAAGATAATCTCCCCACGCCTAATAACGACAAAGGTCAGCCTTGCACACGCAAAGCTGACCTTTTTTATTTGTCTTATGTTACCTTAAATCCTTACCTTATGCTTTCCTCTCCTTCTTTGCCCTTTCCACCACATCGGTGCGCATAAGGCTTGCTTCTGTCTGCAACTGCTTTATGAACTTATGCTGACACTCCGCCTTGATGCGTACGCTCACACCAGCTTTCGACACGAGTTCACCGGCGTTGTCCTCTGTCAGTTCTGCCACTGACGGGTCAAGCTCCCGTGCCCTGTCAATGTTGATGTTTCCACCGTTGATGTTTACGTCAGGATAGATTCTTATGGCAACATCATCTCCGTTTTTCAGATAGACAGAGTACCCCATTGACATAAGGTTGATAGCTGCCTTGCAAAAGTTGTCGAGAACGGACTTTGCCACCTGTTCTGGTATGAGAGGGTTCTCATGGTTTATCTCACGAGCAAGTGCATTCTCGTCGCACTTCTTCAGTTCTTCACAGACTGTTATGGTCTTATGGTCAATACCGAAAGCCTCGATGCCATTGTTAATACAAATCTTGTAGCGTATCATGGTTCCTATGACGATTACCTTTACATCGCGAGGTTCTGAATAACCGAGATTCTTTTACTAACGATTACCTCGTAATTATTGAAATGATTACCTCGTAATTGCCGAAACGATTACGAAGTAATTGTTTCTTTTCTTTTAAGGGAAGTAAAGAGGAGTAAAAGAGAGTAAAAAGAAGTAAAGGGACGATAGTCTGTATGAACAATAGCACCTGAATCTATCCCTTTCACATCTTTACCACAAAAGGGAAAGCTCCGATAAGCTATCGTCTCTTTACTCCTTTTTACTTCCTTTTAATACTCTTTACTTCAAAAAGGAAAGCTCCGACAAGCTATCGTCCCTTTACTCCTTTTTACTCCCTTTTACTCCTCTTTACTTCAAAAAAGAAACAACAGAGCTTGCTTCCTTCAATCCCTCGCTCGTTACTTTCAGCGTGGCAGCACCAGCCTTGCCATTGTTCTGGAGTACCACGAGGCACTTGCCATTGAAGGCATGGCGACGTGTGTCGGCAAAGCGTTCGAGGGAGGTCTGGAGTCCGTTGTCCACTCCTGCTATGAAGGCAGAGCCTGTCACGTCGAAGGAGACGAGGTTGTCAGCCCACGGGCAGAGGTTGCCGTCCTTGTCGAGTACCTCGACCGTCACGAAGGAGAGGTCAGTGCCGTCGGCACGGAGTTCGGTGCGGTCAGGCGTGAGGCGTATCTGTGCTGGTGCACCAGCTGTGCGGATGGTCTGTACCTTCACGACCTTGCCGTCCTTGCGCGAGATGGCTTGCACCTCGCCTGCCTCATACTTCACTCGCCACACAACGTGGAGGCAGTCATCCGTCTTATGGCGAGTACCCTGGCTCTTGCCGTTGACGAACAGCTCCACCTCGTCGGCGTTGTTGTAGTAAGCCCAGAGGTCAATCATGCCGTCGGCTGGGAGCTGGTCTGGCGTCCATGTCCAGTGAGGGAAGAGGTGAAGCACGTCATCATGGGTCAGCTCAGCCTTGTAGAGGTAATATACGTCCTTAGGGAAACCTGCCAGATCAACGATGCCGAAGTAGCTGCTTCGTGCAGGCCATCCGTATGGCGTAGGCTCGCCGATGTAGTCGAAGCCTGTCCAGACGAACTGGCCGCATATCCAAGGGTAACGGCGCATGAGCAAGAGGTTCTCCTCGTTGGTGTTGCCCCAAGGCACGTGGCAGTTCTCGTAGCTTGAGCAGGCGAAGCTCTCATCGTGGAACGGGATGTCCCACCTCTTAGGGAAGATGTACATGCTGTCGGAAGGCATGCGGTAGTATCCTCGGGTCATGAGGGCAGAGTTGCTCTCGGTTATGATGAACGGCTTGCCGGGGAAGCGGCGTGGCACGTCAGGAATGTTCTGGTTGTGGTAGTTGAAGCCGATAACATCGAGTGCATCAGCCTTGAAGAGGTGGTTGTACTCGTTCGGTTCGTTGCATCCAGCCGTGATTGGTCGGTTGTCGTACTCCTTCATCAGAGCCACGAGCTTGCGGGTGAGGAGGGAGTTGACGCTCATTGTGCCGTCGTCCTTAGCCAGCTGATCGGCACTGTGTCCGAAGTTGAGCAGTAGGTTAGCCTGTTCGAGGGTGAGCGTGTCGGCATCAGCGTCCGTCCATTGCTCCAGCACCTCGTTGCCCACGCTCCATATCACGATGGATGGGTGGTTGCGGTCGCGGAGCATGAAGTCACGGAGGTCACGCTCGTGCCACTCGTTGAAGTAGCGCGCATAGTCGTGCTTCGTCTTAGCCTTACGCCACATGTCGAAGGCTTCGTCCATGACGAGCATTCCAAGGCTGTCGCACACGTCGAGCAGTTCCGGTGCAGGTGGATTGTGCGAGCAACGGATGCCGTTGATGCCCATGCCCTTGAGTATCTCCACCTGACGTTCTATGGCACGGCGGTTCACTGCCGCACCGAGACAGCCAAGGTCGTGGTGCATGCACACTCCCTGTATCTGCATAGGCTGACCGTTGAGGAGGAAGCCGTCGGGCGTGAACTGCGCCTTACGGAAGCCGACTTGGGTCGTGTAGCAGTCGATGTCCTCAGTCACGTTGTTAGACATCTTGGCACCAGCTATCGCTCCTCCCACGGCACCGAACATTAAGCCTAAGTAGGCTGAGTCGTCATTGGTACGGAAGGCGAGATGCGACTTGACCTTGTAGAGGCAAGGGTTGGTCACGCTCCACAGCTCCACGTTCTCAAGGGGAATGGATAGCTTGACCACCGCAGTGTCATGTGCTGCAATAGTGACTGACTTCTTGGCAGAACTACGCATGAAGGGTGAGTTGTCCTTCGTAATAGTGTTGTAAAGCATCACGGTAGTCTTCTTGTTGCCATCATTGACCACGGTTGTATTGACCGTCAGCATACATCGCCTTGCAGCGCGCTTGCTGCCATTGGCATCCAAGTGGAGGTTTCTAAGCGTATATTTTACCTCCACGCCATCGTGGGCTATGTGGACGGCTGGGCTGCACGTCAGCCACACGTTGCGGTAGATGCCGCAGCCAGAATACCAACGTGAGTTAGGCTGCTCGGTGTTGTCCACCCGTACCTCTATGTCATTGTACTCCCCGAGAGGATTGAGATAAGGCGTGATGTCGAATCCGAACGACACGTAGCCGTATGGGCGACGCCCCACGAGGCTGCCGTTCACATACACCGAGGCATTCATATACACTCCGTCGAAGTCGAGGCGGTAGCGCATACCCTTGTCATGCTTCATATCGGTGCAGAAACGCTTGCGATACACACCCATGCCGCCCGGGAGCGCACCGCCGCCAGTGCCGCTTGGGTTGGCAGGGTCGAAGTCGCCCTTTATTGCCCAGTCGTGCGGGAGGCGCACCTCCTGAGCCTCACCACCATTGAGGCTGAACGTCCAACCATCGTTGAACGAACGCCTCCATGTGCTCTGTGCCAATGCGCCTACAGATGAAAGTAGCATGGCTATGATGGCTAAAGCATAGTTTCTCTTCATATCTTATTCCTTGTTTATATCTTTACCGTTACCTTCTTTCCAGTGTACTTCACCTCGATGCCGCTCGCATCAGGGTCGTAAGGCTGTGCTTTGCCGCGTCCCACAGGAACGATGGTGAACTTCCGCTCACGCAGCATGCCCGGGTACTCGCCCTCGCGGTCGTGGATGCAGAGAGTGCCAGCCTCATCGTCGTATGTGAAGCGGATAGTTGCATAGCGTCCAGCCTCGTAGCCGTAGTTCACGCCCTCGTCCTCATAGAGCGAGAACTCACCGTCGGCACCTTTATATATATATAGGCGGATGTTGTCGGCAGGCTTCTGACGTGTGTACTCAATCTGAGGGCCCAAAGGAATGATGCTTCCAGCACGCACGAACAGAGGGATATGCTCGTAAGGCGCACCGACGAACTTCTCCTCGCCTCCCTCGCTCACAACCTTGCCGGAGAAGAGGTCGTACCATACGTTGTCCTTAGGGAAATAGACCTTCCTTGCCCGTGCGCCGTACTGATAGACAGGGCAGACCATGAGCGAAGGACCGAACATGAACTGATAGCCCACTCCGAGGGCGCGCTTGTCACTGCCAAAGTCCATGACGAGCGGACGCATCATAGTGTAGTCGCTGAAGTGAACCGCAGCCGTCAGGGAGTAGATGTAAGGCATCAGTCGGTAGCGCATCTCCATGCAGGCACGTATGGCATCATAGGCTGGGTGACCCTCAGGTGCTATGTTCCATGGCTCACGGAATGGGAACTGACCGTGCGAACGGTACATAGGTGCGAACATGCCCAGCTGGTGCCAGCGCACGTTAAGCTCACGCCAGTCCTTGAGGTCGGCATCCTCAACGCCTGTGGCATCCCACTTCGCCTGCGCCATCTGGTACCTCCTCTCGACAGAGAAGCCACCGATGTCCTGACTCCAGAAAGGCACTCCCGAGATGGAGAAGTTAAGACCAGCGGTAATCTGAGCCTTGAGGTCCTCCCATCGAGTGCCGATGTCTCCGCTCCACGTAGCCGTGCTGTATCGCTGCTCGGCAGCAAAGCCGTTACGTGTGAGCAGGAACACGCGTCGGTTGTTAGGCGAGAAGTCATTGCCGAAGCCACGCTCATCCCACTTGGCAGCCGCATCGAGAGCCTTGCCGTCCATAGGGTCTATGCCCTTGCGCTCCACGGCAGTCTCGTAGCCACGCTGACCGTCATATATAGCCTCGGCATTCACGATGCTGTAGGCATTGAAGTATTCGTCCGACGAACCGAGGGCTGTAGGGCCGCAAAGCAGCTTGCGGTAAGCCATGTCCGTACAGTCGCGCACGTTAGGCTCGCTGGCATCCATCCACCATGCATCCATTCCGATGGTGCCAAGGTTTTCGTAGAGCTGTCGCCAGTAGATGCGGCGAGCCTCAGGCGCATAGGCATCGTAGAAGGCGTACTTGAATCCGAGCCAGTCCTGCAGGCTGTCGCGGACACTCTGCTGGTAGATGTACCCCTTGTCGCGAAGCTCACGATAGTTGTCCGTTGCGAAGTAGTACTTAGGCCAGCAGCTTATCATGATTCGGGCATTCTGACCATGGATGCTGTCAATCATCGCCTTAGGGTCGGCAAATCGGGCAGGGTCGAACTTAAAGGCACCCCACTGGTCATCGACCCAGTAGTTCCAGTCCATCACTATATTGTCGATAGGCAGGTGGCGACGGCGGAAGCCATCAAGCGCACCCAGTATCTCATCCTGCGTCTTGTAGCGTTCGCGCGACTGCCAGTAGCCGAGCAGCCACTCAGGCATGATAGGAGCCTTGCCCGTGAGGGTGCGGTAGCCGGATATGACCTCGTCCGCATTGTCGCCGGCAATGAAGTAGTAGTCAAGCTGCTGCGTCATCTCGCTCCACCATGACATCTTCCTCTGCTCAGCCTCATCCACAGGCTCGAGGACACGCAGTCCGCAGTATGCCTCACCGCCGTCTGGTCGCCACTCGATGCGGATAGGATACTCCTTCCCAGCCTCGAGGTCAACGGCAAACTTACGGGCATTCGGGTTCCACGCAGTCCTCCATATCTCCTGCTCCTCAGAGCCCTTGCCCATCACGTCCTCGGTATAGACCGAGCGACCTCCGATGAACACTTTCTGATAACCCGAATAGTAATGGCTGAACCTGTACTGACCCGTCTTGTTCGGTATAATGGTACCCTCATAGACCACGCTCGCATTGTCGAGGCGGAAACCACGAGGCAGGTTCTTAGCCGACTTCAGGTTCTCAAAGTATATGCTGTCCTCACGCCTCACCAGGGTCTGCTGGCGTGGCGCGGTATATGTTCCCGTGAGTGCACCATCCTTGCCTTCCTTGTCCTTGAGACGGAAGACACGGTGCAACTGGCTGTAGTCATTAGGATTGCCAAAGCGACAGAGGCTATAGCTGTCGAGCAGGATGCCATAGTTGTTGCTGGACACCACGAACGGGATGCTCACCTTGGTGTTGTACTGGAACAGCTCCTCGTTCCTTCCCTTGTAGTTCCACTCATCTGCCTGATGCTGTCCAAGACCGTACAGGGCTTCATCATCGTCAAGGTTCTCAAACACCTGACGCACCGTCCAGCCCTTGTACCTCTCATCCTTTCCGTCAGCATGAGTCTGCACACACTCGTAAGGGTGGAACGTCTTGCCACCGCCCTCTTGCTCCTTCACTATGAGCCTGCCCACGGAGTCGGTGAACCACACCTCACCCGTGGAGCACAGCACGTTAGCCCTTATGTCACGGGTGCTAACCACGATGGTATCCCCATGCTCCTCAACATTATAATCAGAGGTCCTCGCACCACCGTCCACGACAATAAGGCTCTGCTTGTCAGCAAAAGCCTTCTCCGCCGTAGCCGAGACGCGCACTATCTTATCCCCCAGTACCTGCAAGCGCACGTACCGAGGAGCCGTGGCGCACGTATCCGCCATAGCCACCTTGACCACTACGCCCTGCTCCGTCCTTTCGTAACGAGCAGAGCATCCAATCATTACCGAAGCCACCATTAGGCTTACAAATATAGACTTACCTGCCATACACGTAATTTATTAGGTATTAGTATCCGTGCGCAAAGATACAAAACTTTCCGCACATCCAACAGATACTTTCATATCTTATAATGCCACAATCATGCAAAAAGCACACAAAGTCCTCCCCGTTACGATAATTATGCCTACCTTTGCCACATGAATCAAAACATACCAGATTAGAGACATGAACCACCATAGAAAAGAAAACATACTAACCCTGAGCTTCTATGCTATTTCACTCATGGCACTTGCTTAGTCTGTTTGGCTATTTTTATGTATTTGCTTTTAAACTATTTAACGGTTGTTTAACACGAGTTAAACAACCGTTAAATATATTCTTTAAGCTTGGGAATCCACTACCCTTTCGCTTCCTCCTTTTTCTTCTCATTCTTCTTAATCGTGATGGAGTCGGTGGTGAAATCGACTACGGCAAGGCGATGGGTAACGAAGATGATGGTAGTATCGGCATAGTGAGTCTTAATGTTCTGAAGCACCTCACGCTCGGTGTCGATGTCAAGAGCCGAGGTAGCCTCATCAAGCAAGAGGATGCGACAAGGGTGAATGATGGCACGTGCAATGGCAATGCGCTGTGCCTGTCCCTCGGACAGTCCGCCTCCACCTTCACCGCACACTGTGTCGAGGCCATCGGGAAGGTCGAACACGAAGTCAGCAAGCGCAATGCGTAGAGCCTTGTTCATGTCCTCGGTGGAAGCCTCGGGATTACTCATTCGAAGGTTATCGCGTATGGTGCCTGAGAAGAGCGAATTGCCCTGCGGCACGTATGAGAAGTTACAACGCAAGTTAGGCGTAGCAGTCTCGCACTGCGTTTCCGTATATGCCTTGACATCGCCCTCGGAAGGGTTGATGAGCGACAACATAAGACGTATGAGTGTAGTCTTTCCTGCACCCGTGGCACCAAGTATGGCAGTGAATGACCCTGGCTTAAAGTCATGGGTGAAGTTCTCAAGCACGAGACGTCCATTGTCCGTGTACCGATAGGACACGTTGTCGAAGCGGATACCCACAGGCGAATCGAACATGGTAGGATTGTCGATGTCCTCCTGTTCCAGTTCCTCAAGCTCTATGAGACGCTCGGCAGACGTGAGGCTGTTGACAAACACTGGGAGAAGGTGAGTCATGCTCTCCATTGGTCGCTGAATGCGGAAGATGAGTTGCTGGAAAGCCATGAACATACCTATGGTGATGAGTCCGTCATGCAACTCGTATATTGCCCAAGAGAGGGCTATGAGATAAGCACCAGAGAAGCCCGTGAAGCGAATGACGGACGACAGGACGGAGAAGCGTGCCCGTCCCTTGGTCTGTGCACGAAGCAACTGCTGACGCTTGCCAAGGTTCTTCACCATCGTTGCGCTCTGCCCAAGCACCTTTATGACCATCTTGTGCTGAATGCTCTCCTGTATGATGGCCTGCAAGGCGCTGTTGCTGTCCTTTATCTTACGAACGATGCGACGCATGCGACGGAGATAGTAACGTGCCACGAGCAGGAACACAGGAGTCACGCATACGATGATGATGGCAAGGCTGCGATCCATGATGTAGAGGTAACAGAACGATGCCACGAACTGTACGGCAATGACGAGCGTGTTAGGCACGACGTCGGTCATAAGACGCACGATATCGTTCACATCACCAAAGAGGCGGTTGAGAACGTCACCACTATGGAAACGACCGATACCACTCCAACGGCTGTTGAGGATGCGAGCAAAGAACTGTTGCTGCATCATGTTCTGCACTTTGACGCCGAGTATGGCAGAAGTCCATGTATAGGCGATGCCAAGGAGAAGATCAAAGACGTATAGTGCCACGATAATGACGAGAGCCAAAGCGAGCGAGCCACTGATATTGCCCACGGCGATATCAGTGAGTCGGCGCATCATCTCAACGAAGGCAAGGCTTATACACACCTGTGCCAAGCCTATACACATATTGATGATGGCACGCGAACGGCATGGAGCGTGATGACTCCACAGCCATGCGAGGATATGACGAGTTGTGTATTTAGTCTTGTTTAGTTTCACGTTGAATCAAGAAATAAAGCCCCTTTCCCATAGGGGGGCGTCAGTTTGAATTATGGGAGGCTTTCGGCCAAAGACGGACGAAAGGTCGGGAGTGTGGTTGCAGACCAAATATAGTCGGAAAGGATAGAGTGACATTGCATTAGTCACCCTTCCATCGGGGAAGGCTAATTATGCATTATGAATTATTAATTATGAATTAAGTCACTCCCTCCTATCCGCTCCCCACATCATCTTCTTGCGAAGTGTGGAGAAGAAGCTCTGCGTTGGTCGCGTCACGACATTAACCATGTAAGGAGCCTTACGGATGCGGAGATGTATGTTCTCAGGATAGCTTGCACTTCGTCCGTCGAGAGAGATAAGGAACTTGGTGCTACGGCTTTCAACCTTGAGAGTTATCTCTGCATCGTCGCAAAGCACGAGAGGTCGCATATTTAAGCTATGCGGAGCAACTGGAGTGAGCGAGATAGTGGATGACTGAGGCACGATGATAGGGCCTCCAACGCTGAGCGAGTAAGCCGTGGAGCCTGTAGGCGTACCTATGATGAGACCATCGGCTTGGTATGTCGTCAGGTATTCATCATTGATGCTCGTATGTATGCTAATCATAGAGGATATGTCATGCTTCAGAATGGCTACCTCGTTGAGAGCATAAGGATAGTCGTTGAGTTCCATCTCATCGCACGAGATATGCAACACGCATCTCTTCTCCACGCTGTAGTTGCCCTGATAGATATCCTCCATCGTGTCCTCCATTTGGTCAGGGGAGAACGCGGCAAGAAAACCGAGCCTGCCAGTATTCACACCGATAATAGGTATCTCCTTGTTGCCCACCTTACTTGCGACATCAAGGAAAGTACCGTCGCCACCCATGCAAATGACGAAGTCGGCATCGAAGTTGTCATCCTTAATTATCTCGCATGGTGGGATGTTTATCTTTAGATTATCCCTCAGAAACAAATAGAATGTCTCTGGTATAGCGATGCTTGCCTCTCGTTCCAATGCTATTGCAAAGAACTTCTGGACGGCAGCACACTTTCGCTCTTGGTACACATTGCCAAAGAGGGCAAATTTGAGTTTATTATTCATTGAAAAGTCAATATTCTGTGTTTCAAAATGAGAAATCCACGGCTTGGAGTTATAATATTCAATAAATATTATTACTTTTGCGGTGGAATTCCGTGTTAGTGTTCTCGCGTGACTTAATAGTCACAAATGATATAGAGCCTTTGCACTATGTTTTTTCATCGTGCAAATATAGGAATAAACACTGGAATATCCACCCGATAACGGAAAAATTCTAATCTAAACAAATTATATCTTATTTTTTATGAAGGAACTTAGTATTCTTGAACTCGCCGAAAAGGGCGGTTGGATCATGCTGGTTTTAGCAATCCTTTCCATCGTTGCAATCTACATTTTCACAGAACGTTTTATCGTTATTCATAATGCTGGCAAGACAGACAAGCTCTTCATGGACCGCATCCGCGACTACGTGAAGAATGGTGACGTGACTTCAGCCATCAACTTCTGTCGTAACACTAATACAGCATACGCACGCATCATCGAGCGCGGTATCACTCGTATGGGTCGCCCAGTGGCTGAGGTGCAGTCTGCAATCGAGAACACAGGTAACCTTGAGGTAGCTGAGATGGAGCGTCGTCTCCCTGTACTTGCTACCATCGCCGGTGGTGCTCCAATGATTGGATTCCTCGGAACGGTTATCGGTATGGTCGAGGCATTCTGGCAGATGTCAAACGCTGGTGGTAACATCGACATCAGTCTTCTCTCAAGCGGTATCTACCAAGCAATGATTACTACTGTCGGCGGCCTTGTCGTTGGTATCATCGCACTCTTCGGCTACAACTACCTCGTGGCTAAGGTTGACGGTGTAGTGAACGAGATGGAGGCAAAGTCAATGGCATTCATGGACCTCTTGAACGAGAAGTAAGGAATAAGGGCTAATGACTTGCCGATTTCGGCAAGCCACCTATAATCAAGCAAAGCAATGTTAAAGAGAAGAACAAGAATAACGCCAACATTCAGTATGTCGTCAATGACCGACATCATCTTCTTGTTGCTCATATTCTTTATGATCACAAGTACAATGGTGGCGCCTAACGCAATAAAGGTACTTCTACCACAGGGCAAGAAGCAGACAACAACCAAGGCTATCTCACGTGTTGTCATAGACAAAGACCAAAACATCTATGCTGCAAACGGAACAGAGGATGAACGTCCAGTGACACTCGAAGAACTGCCAGCTGTGCTCAGCGAGGCTGTCACAGACTCCACAGACCTCTATGTTTCGCTTTATGCTGACGAGATGGTACCTTACAAGAAAATCGTAGAAGTGTTGAGCCTTGCCAATGAGCACCACTTCAAGATGGTGTTGGCAACAAGACCTCCAGAACATGAGTAACAAGAATCAGAAAATAATATCAGCACTCGTAACGGCTATATTCCACGGCTTGCTCATTCTTATCCTCTGCCTGCTTACTCTCACAGTGGCTGACAAGGATGAGACCATTGAGGATGGTGTGCCAGTTATGCTGGGCGAACTTGAGGATGCTGGTGGCATGGACATGGGTGGCTTCCCTACTCCCGACGGAGCAGAGCCAGCCGAGCCTGTTGCACCAGAGGCATCACAGTCGCCTGATGAGCCACTCGTCACTCAGGAGTCTGAGCCAAGCATCTCTGTAGAGGATGCCAAGGCAAAGGCTGAAAAGGCAAAGAAGGCTGCTGAGGAAGAGGCTCGCAAGAAAGCTGAGGAAGCCGCACGTAAGAAGGCGGAAGAAGAGCGAAAGGCTGCTGAGGAGGCTGCACGCAAGAAGGCTGAAGCAGAAGCTGCTGCCAAGGCTGCTGTAAACAACAAGGTTGCAGGTGCTTTCGGTAACTCAAAGAACAAAGGTAGCAGCGGTAACGGAACAGGTGACGGTGCACAAGGTTCGCCTACTGGTAATGCCAACTATGGTGCTACATCAGGCGTAGGTGGAACAGGAAACACACCTTCATACTCAGGTTCTCGTACATATAAATACCTTCATAAGCCTAAATATGACGATGCTTCAAGCGAAGGAACGATTGTCGTTGAAATCGTAATAAACGAAGCAGGAAAGGTTACAAGTGCATCCATAAAGAGTAGCACAACTACTTCTGCTGCCCTTCGCAATGCTGCTTTAAGTGCAGCTCGTCAATCGGCGTTTACAGCAGGCACGTCTATGGACAACGGAACTATTACTTACAAGTTTAAGTTGAAATAATACTAATCTACTGCTTGGCATCTTCCCTTTTGGGGATAGAATGCCATGCAGTATTTTTTTTCTAAAGATTATGATTTACGCATTTTTTGCTGATGGCTTTGAAGAAGTAGAGGCCATCGCTCCAATAGATGTCTGCCGCAGAGCAGGCCTTACAGTCAAGACTGTTAGTATCACATCATCAAACGTCGTTACAGGTGCACGTGGCATCCCAGTTGTTACAGACTCTTTGTTTGCAGACAACGACTACAGCGACGCTGACCTTCTCTTCCTTCCGGGCGGAATGCCAGGTTCAACAAACCTTGATGCTCACGAAGGATTACGTGCCGTCATCATGTCGCACTTCAAGGCAGGCAAGATGCTTGCTGCCATCTGTGCTGCCCCACTCGTTTACGGTCACCTCGGCATCCTCGATGGTGTCAAGGCTACTTGCTATCCAGGCACAGAACCTGAGTTGAAGGGTGCAAAGACAACAGGCGCACTTGTTGAAAAAGATGGTCAGTTCATGACAGGCAAAGGTCCGGGTGCTGCTCTTGCCCTTGGCTACACGATGGTAGAGCATTTCAGCGACAAGGCTACAGCAGACGCACTCAGAAAGGGAATGATTTATTCTTTGTAATAACACAAAGGAGTTAAAGAGGAGTTAAAAAGTAGTTATAGCGAAGTTAAAAAGACGATACTCATTCGTCTCTTTAGCTACCATTTAACTCCTTTTTAACTCCATTTTTACTCCCCAACACAATAAAGGAAAATGAAGAAATCCATAGTAATCGTAGCAGGCGGCAAGGGATTGAGAATGGGTGGTGACATTCCAAAGCAGTTTCTGCCAATCAAGGGAATGCCCGTGCTTATGCGCACCTTACAGCGTTTCCACGACTACGACAATACAATGCAGATAGTGCTCGTGTTGCCTGAGGCACAACAAGATTACTGGCAACAGCTATGCGAACAATATCACTTCAACGTGCCATATACTCTCGCCAATGGTGGTGAGACCCGTTTCCACTCCGTGAAGAACGGAATAGACAAGGTAAACGACGACGTTGAGTATATCGGAGTGCATGATGGTGTACGTCCATTTGTAAGCATCGACACCATCACGGCTTGTTATGACGAAGCTTCCCGTAGCGGTGCAGTAGTACCAGTAGTCGATGTGGTCGAAACTGTCCGTCATCTTGAGGCATCAGGTTCAGTCACCGTACCACGTTCCGAATACAGACTCGTACAGACTCCACAGGTGTTCGATGCACAGCTTCTGCGCCGTGCCTACAAACAACCTTATACAGACTTCTTTACCGACGATGCCTCAGTCGTTGAGCGTTTCGGTCACGCCGTCACTCTCGTGCAGGGTAACCGCGAGAACATAAAGATTACCACTCCATACGACATGAAAATCGCTGAAGTATTGGAATAAGGCTATAAAAAAAGTCCTAGGTGAAAAATAAATTGAGCTAGCTCGTTTTGGAAACGAGCTAGCTCAATTTATTTTTTTACCTTGGAACTATAAAATCCGAATTACTACCATTTATTCAGTGAGGTCGCTTCGCTTAGTTCCTTATTATATTCCGATATGGTAGCACCTGCGGCGCTTAGGAATCTCTGGATTGAAGTACTGCCACTGAGCCTGTCCCTTTGAGTTGCTCTCAAGCTGAGGGTTAGTCTCTGCCCACTTGAAGCCCATCTGCTGATAGACTGGTATGAGGTCGGCAAAGAGAAGTGAGTTGACACCCTTGTTCTGGTACTCAGGCTTCACGGCAACGAGAAGAAGCTCCACACCATCCTCATGCTTCCACTTGAGCGACTTGAGCAGATGGAACCAACCGAATGGGAACAGTTTGCCACCAGACTTTTGCAACGCTCTCACGATGGATGGCATTGACACGCCAACTGCAACCACCTCATTGGTGTTGCAATCCTCAACCAAGGTCACCATGCGAAGGTCGAGCATTGGGAGGTATGAATTAGTATATTGCTTAATCTGGTTCTGCGTAAGTGCAGAATATCCAAAGAGAGGAGAATAAGCCTCGTTGATGAGGTCAAATATCTTCTGGCCATATCCATTGTCAAAGATATCCTTCTTTCCGTTAAGCTTCTTGATGCGCAAGTTATAACGCTGAAGCGTAAGCTCGCTCACGCGACGGAACTTCTCAGGTATCTCGTCTGGCACGTCCATCTTCATCTCTATCCAGTCTGCTTCCTTCTCCATGCCATAGCTGTCCATGTGCTCTGGATAGTAAGGATAGTTGTATATCGTAGCCATTGTACCCAACTGGTCGTAACCCTCAATGAGCATTCCCTCTGGGTCCATGTCCGTGATGCCAAGAGGTCCCTGCATGGAAGTCATTCCACGCTGCTTACCCCACTCCTTCACAGCGTCAAGCAAAGCCTTGCTCACATCCTTATCATCTATAAAGTCAATCCAGCCGAAACGAACGTTCTTTACGTTCCATGTCTCGTTGGCATGATGATTGATGAATGCACCAACACGACCAACTACCTTGCCATCCTTGTAGGCAAGGAACAACTGAATGTCGCTAAACTCAAGTCCAGCATTCTTCTTTGGGTTGAAAGTGTCCAGCATATCCTGATAAAGGTCTGGAACAGCATACTTGTTACCCTTATATAATTCGTAGTTGAAGCATATAAATGCATCGAGGTCCTTCTTTCCGGATACCTCCTTGATAATTATTTCTGACATATCGGTTTTAATTTGCTTGCAAATATAGCCATTTTATACCATTCACGCTATGCGTTTTCATTATTTTCACGCATAATGACACCTTCTTGCTTCATTCCATCTATTTTTATGCACATTGGCTTGTCCAAACGGACATGACGAACATGCTCCGTCTCCTCAACGGCAGGAAGACTGTCAAGGAAGGCATGGTCGTACACACCATCACCGATGTAGTCATTGACAGTGAAATATCCCACGCCGAAGCTCGTAAGGTTCTGGAAGAAGTGCGTTCCCTGACTTGGATCGACACGATAGTCTGTAAGACCAGCCTCCACGATGACCTTTGCACCGGAGATATGTGGCCACTTGACAGGAACACCAAGCCATGAGTCGCTTGAACCCCAGCGTCCAGGACCGACAAGCACGTAACCGTCACCCCTCTCAAGGAAACCACGGTTAATCCTTTCCACTTCATCTGCAATGGCAGGGTTGTTTGAAGCAGAATAGCCTTCAGTCTTTATATAAACGATGTCGGAAATGTCCGTGATTATTCCGTGACCAATGGCATTATGGCTACGGATGATGCAGTCGGAGTCAGGAATAGTGGTGATGTCCTCGTCAAGCTGCATCTTGTTATCAACCATAGGACGTATCTGCAACAGGTAGAACTCACCTGTCTTGTCCTGATGAAGGTTGACGGCAAACTCAATCTCCACAGGGCGTCCCATCTCTTCCTGTCCGTACGTAAGCACCTTCTGAAGAAGTTCTGGCAATGGGAACACACCATGCTGCAACACTCCTGCAAAGGATATAATCTTACGGTTCTTACCCTCGTAATAACCATCATAGATGCACTGATCCATTGGGTCGAACGTAGAGACAATCCATCGGAGCGAGTCGTCCTTCTCGGCATCACGCACCGTAACCTTCAGGAGATTGAAGTCATCTGCCACCTCCATCTGGTCAACCATATTATTCATGTCAAGTGCATAGAACCTTGTCTGTGTCTCTCGCAGGGCAATCTCCATCTCACTTGTCTGAAGCACCTTGTCAGGATGGAACGGACACACGCGGAGGCTCAATCCACCATCCACGATGTACTTACCAAGTCCAAGAGCCAACTGCACAGTACCTTCCTCTGCCGTTTCGTCACCTATAGGATAGTAGTTGATTGAACGTCCCACACCTGATATCGTTGGATAGAAACGATTGTCGTAAGCCTGACCAACGACCTCCTGAAGTATCACCGCCATCTTTTCCTGGTCGATGACATTAGACGTAGCCGTCATATAATCCTTTGACGCCTTGTAGAACACGCTCGCATACACACTCTTTATCGCATTGGATAGCATGGACAGACGCAGGTACTTGTCGTCTACGAAAGGAATCATATATGTAGAGTATATTCCTGCAAACGGCTGATAATGGCTGTCCTCAAGCAATGACGAAGAACGAATGGCAATAGGTCCGTGAACAACGTCCATGAACGTCATGAGGTCGTCAACCAACGTCTCTGGCAAACGTCCGTGAAGGAAATACTGCAATATCTCTTCATCCGGGAGATTGCTCAATGCAATCTCGTACAAGGCATTTGTCTCCATGAACTCATCAAAGATATCCGTACATAGCACGACAGTCTTTGGAATGAGCACCGCAGCATTGTCATAGTCATTGAGGTCAACACGCCTCTTGATGATATTATCGAGGAAAGCAAGTCCTCTACCCTTTCCACCAAGTGAGCCTTCACCAATACGTGCAAACTGGCTGAAACTATCGAACCTGTCACGATGGAACACGGCAACGACTCCCTGATTCTTCATCCTACGATAGCTGACAATGGCATCGTATATATACTGGCGATGTACATCCACATCTGCCTCCTTCTTCCATGTAATCTTCTTCAAGAACTCTGCTATTGGGAACAAAGCTCGTGAAGAAAGCCAACGACTCACGTTGTTACGCTTCAAGTGGTAGCTGAGCGAATCAGCAGGAAGAGTGAAGATATTACTCTGAAGGTCCTTCAGGTTTCTTACACGTGCAATCTCCTCCAGCGTGTTAGGGTCACGGAAGATGAAGTCACCGAAACCGAAATGCTTTGTGAGCACATCCTTCAAGTCCTGATTAAGTTTCTTGGAGTTCTTGTCAATGAAACTTGCACCGCACTCCCAAGCCTTTTCCCTCTTATCGGACTCACTCGAATCCATGACAAGAGGCACGTACTCGTCCACCTCATGCACGGCATTGAGGAACTTGAAACCAGCCATCTCGTCCTTCTCGCCATCCGTAGTCAATGGGAAACGACAATCGCTGATTACTCCAAGCACATTATCACTATACTTGGTATAAAGACTCCATGCCTCCTCATAGTTACGCGCAAGCACAATCTTTGGACGTCCACGCATACGAAGCATCTCCAACTGGGAGTTCAACGCCTCTGAGGCAAATGCAAGGCTCTGCTGGAGCACGAAATGATAAAGTATAGGGAGCAAGGAAGAATAGAAACGAATACTATCCTCCACAACAAGAATCATCTGAACGCCAGCCTCAAGGTCGCGTTCAAGATTCATCTTGTCCTCAATAAGCTTGATGATACTAAGCAACAGCTCTGTGTTACCAAGCCAACAGAACACATATTCAAATGCGCCCAAATCCTCATTCTCCATACGGTGAGTAATACCGTGAGAGAAAGGAGTAAGCACGACAATAGGAATGTTTGGCACAATCGTCTTCAGTTCACGAGCAATGTCAAACACATCATTATTATCCGTACCAGGCATACAGATGATAAGGTCAAAGCTATGGTCGCTCATCAAATCCTTCACCTTATCCTGCGAAGAAGCCTGAAAGAAGCGAGGAGGATATCTCAAACCAAGCTTTGCATACTCATCAAAGATCTTCTCATCAACACGTCCATCATCCTCAAGCATGAACGCATCGTATGGATTAGCGATTATAAGCACATTAAAGATTCTTCGTTTCATCAAGTCAACAAACGAAGTATCTCTCAGCTTTAACTTAGTATTATAATTAGTTGGCATAGTGTTTCCATTATTTACGGTGCAAAGGTATGAATTAAAATTAAGAATTAAGAAACTTTTGTTCGACGAAGTCAATGAAGAGTTAAGATTTTATATAGAAGCAGCGCACGCATGCATTCCAAGCCTATCAAGAGCCGTCCTTGGCTCTTGCCAAGCAGATAAGTGCGGAAAGACAAAATGCTGCGTGCCAGCCCAACTTTTAACTTATAATTTATAACTTTTAACTTTTCTTTGTGCAAGCACAAAGAAAAAGCCTCCAGCATTTCTGCTGAAGGCTTCCCAAGAAGGCGGCGACCTACTCTCCCACATTGCGGTGCAGTACCATCGGCGCGCTCGGGCTTAACTTCTCTGTTCGGGATGGGAAGAGGTGGAACCCCGAGGCTAAAACCACCCAAGTATTTTGTTCAATTCATAATTAATAATTCAAAAATCATAATTATTATGAGCATTTA
>JAFZVY010000033.1 GCA_017617575.1 Bacteroidaceae bacterium
ACCGCCGTCAGCCTTAATCTGAGCTGTTATCTTATACTCACCAGCAGGAAGACCTGATACAACCTGAGAGAGAGACTTCACCTTATTATCATTAGGAGACTGATAGTAGTAGTTCTTGTCCCACTGTGAAGCAGAACCAACGGCCTTAGCCTGTGGATCACTTCCAAGGTTTCCAGGTGTCCAGTCAAGTATAGAACCAGTCTCGAAAGATGGGTTCTTTATATATCCTGACACATCCTCAAGTACATTCTCCTCATAGAGGTAGTACAACTTGAAGTTGTTGAGCACAAGCCAGTCCTTAATATTATTATCAGCCTTATCGCGTCTTACACCAAGTTCGATTGTTCCATCCTTTACATGTACAGACAAGCTGTTCATATACATCGTAGGATTTTCCTCGAACAATGTTGCTGCGGCTTCAAGAGTTGTAGGATAAGTCACTCCTGTCTCATCTGTAATAAGCTTAATGCTTGCATAAGACTCATTTGCATACATCAGTGCCTTAGCCTTATTAGCACTTGCACTGGCTGTAGCACCATAACGATAGAATCCCTGTGCCTCTACTCTATACCATCCATTAGGAAGACCAGAAACAACCTGCTTGATTTTATATTCGTTGGCATAAGTTCCAGAGCCTCCATAATTAACCTCAGCACAATCATTAGCATAGTTCTGGAAACCTGGAGTTGTTGATTCCCAACCATACTTTTTGTTTGCATTGTCATTCTTTGCGTTGACGCCATTGGCTGGATTAGTTGTAAATTCGCTGTTCACAATCTGACTGGTGATATCTGCACCTTCAACATCGCCAATACGAACGAGGTGGAAGTTATCTACATCAATACCAGAATCCCAGGCATTAGTTGCAGACTCAACATTCAAACCTACGGTAACCTCAGATTCAACAGGAACAACAAAAACAAACTCCTTGTAATAGAAATCTGCAGGCCAGCCACTTGTTCCAGTATGACCTATGTATTTCTTCTGTGTTCGAGCATCATCACCAGTTCCTACCTTAGCAAACAAAGAACCGATGGCATTACGCACACACACATCAGCAGAAAGACGATATGCACCTGCTGACACCTTTATTACATTTCCAGAATCATCATGCACGGTCTGCTTTACCTGTCCAGATGACAAATTTCCATTAACACCAGAAATTGTAACATATTTATCAAATTTACTGCCGCGAGAACTTGTACCAGAGTTGTAAGTCATACCTGTAAATGTCCAATCAGATTCACCGTTAGAGAAACCAGGATTCTTCAGATAATTATCATATTCCTGAAGTCTGAAGTTATCAGCAGCAACAAGAAGCTTTCCAGAATTATTACCATTATCTACACGGAGTCCGATTTCCACTTCAGAATCTGCAGGAATATTCAATTCCAAGGTATAAGTCTGCTTTTCGCCACTACACTCTACAGAGCCGAGTACATTATCTCCAACCTTTACATACAAAGTAGATGTGTTAGGATAAGAGCATACATCCGCTGACAAGATATAATCACCACCCTGTTCACTATCAAAAGTAATGGTCTGATGTATCTTTGCACCATTTACACGAGAACTCTGCCATGCGACAGTCTTAATCTCAGGGTGAATAGCACTTCCTGTCAATCCATCTTCAGCAGAACCAACTGCAGGCTCAAATGTCACATCACCTTCTATCTCCCAACCATCGTTCCAGTCACGATTGTCCTTTGGAATAGCAAAGTATGAGTTCTTGATATAAGTATCAACCACACCATTATCCTTGTTAAGAGGAACAATATCTTTAAGTGTTGAAGACACATTTATATAATTGTTATTCTTACTTTCAATATACAAGCTCAACGTACCATTAGAAACCTTTACTGGTAAAGAATATGTATAGTATGCACCATTAAGCAGGGTACGTGTTGCTCTTGTTTCACTTTCTGCGACAAGGTAAGCCTCACTATTACCAATTCCAGCATTCATCTGAACATCATACCATCCATCAGGAAGACCCTCTACAGTAATCTTATTATACTTACCAAGCTTACCTCCTGTGCTTGTAGTACCCATCCAGAGACCATTGTTTAAGCTTGCTTCAATGCTTTGCTCCCAACGGACATTTACACTCTTGCCAATAGAATAAGTCAAACATCTTGACATCTCGGCTGCAGAAAGAGCCTCGTACTGTTCCTTGGAAACGAATCGCCAAAGGTGTTCAGTAGAAGGGGAACCATAATATAAAATAATACCCGTAAGACCACCACGTACCGCCAAATCAGAATAAGAAAGATATTTATTGCTACATTCTATATATCTCTTTCTATCTGTATTTGTACTTGTTACGAAATATCCATTTGAGCCAGACGCTGTCAAAGTCCAATTCAAATTATTTCTACCCCATGCACCAATACCGTTATTCTGACAAACGTAGCTCAAAGCACCCTCGTCATCAAATGAAAGTGTAACTCCACTTCCATTCTTCTCAACATTAAACAATGTGGAATTGATAGCATCTAATTGCATTCCTGTAGAACCAGGAGCACACAAGAATGCATTATTCTGTTCGTTATAAAGACGGTACTGTCCATTGTTTTCAAACGTTTCATGTTGCCACTTTATACTAATTGTTGAGTTTTCTTCCTGTACTTTAGAGTAAGTCTTAATGCTATTTATTGCACAACTAACAGAAGACACGTTCTCTCCTGCACTTACATACAGAATAAGAGTACCACCCTTTACCTCTATTTCGTTGGAATATGTTTTGAGCGAAGTCGTCAAATCATCCCACTTATATAGCTTATCACCTGTATGTGCATAAATTGTCGCAGTACCATTTCCTGCCTTCAATGCATACAAATCAACAACATATCTATCATCTTTAAGATTATTGATAGTAATCTTTAGATAGTTGTCTTCTTCATTAGCATCTTTCGTCTGTTTAACAAGCCAGATTCCACTTTGAGGTTCACTCATCGCAATGTTAGCAGAGAATTCCCTTGTTACTGTTACATTATTATTATAAACAGATGACCTTATTTTATTCTGTGGATACAAAGCCGAATACTGGTCTTCTGAGATCATTCGGTAGCGGTACTGATCGTCATCCTTATTGGATTTTTTCACAGAAAGATTTCCACCATTATTAACCCAATACCAATCACTCCAAACCACACGATGATACATAAAATATGTTTGACCTAATGCCGTTTTCTTAGATGCAGTTGCAGTCCATGCTGTATTATCTTCATTTGCTAAAGACACATCACCCCAAAAATCCGTGTGATGACCAATCTTGTTGGAACCATTCGCAATTCTGTAATCACCGTCATCATCCATAGAGAATGTGAATGGGATAGCATTATATATGCTATCAACATGACCACTGATAGAAGTAATATAACTATTACCTCCTATGCTGTTTATATAATAAGAGGTGTTAGACTTTAGAGTCTCACCCGTGAAGATAGAAGCATACTTGTCTCTAACTACTTTTTCAGGAACGATGTCCTTGAAAGCAAGTAACATATTGCCAATACCAGCTTCTGACTCAAACAACTCATCTTCATAAACAGTCAAGAGTCCATCACTCTTAACGTCCACAGTAAAGGTATAGGTCTCAAGAGTATCAGAAACGATATGGGACTCACCATTTACATATACCTTTGCTTCGATTCCATCAAAGCCTTTCTGCTTTGCTGCATACAACTCGACAATATACCTACCAGGAGTCAAACCTGAAACTGTATATTTATTGTTGAATCCGAGAGCATTTTGCTGTACTACATAGCGAGAGCCGACCTTTCCAATAGAAAAGGCCTTTGAGAAGTCACGAGTTGCTGTAACATTTGCAATGTTATAGTTAGAAACATGCTTTTTCAGCATCTCCTTTATCTTATCCGTTGGATATACAGCATAGAACTGCTCCTTGGAAACGAATCGCCATACATTATTAGCGCTTACTGTTGACTCAGTATAAGATATATCATCGCCACTACTATATTGAATATAATTATTACCAGTCTTGATGGTATAAGCATTATTACCATACCCTGTCACTTCATCTATATTCCAAGAACTTGGGCTCTTTGTTAACCAAGTCTCATTATTACGAACATAATACTTAGCTCCATTCTGATAACTTATAGTAGCATTATTCTCTCCTGTAAAATCAAATATGAAAGCTGCAGCTATATCACTTGTAACTTTACCATAGTTACCATTATTCACAGAAGGATTATCAACTGCTGTCAAGTATTTTGACGCACCATCATTAAATACATAGTAACTGCCTGCAGAAAACTTCTCATACATCCAAGTTGTCTGCATAGTCTCATATTGTTCATTTGATATTTTTTTGATGTTTCTCAAAATACCAGAGACATTCTGTTCTGTAAGTCCTGCATTAACGAGAATGTCCAATGTTGAGTTATCCCTATCAACAGATATAAGAAGCAAATGATTCTTATATTCTTTACTCAAACCCTTTTTGTTCGTTGCAGTTTCAGAATCATCATAAGAGCAACGAACCACAACGTTAGCCTTGTCACCACTTGATTTACCATAAAAGTTAACGATGTACTTACCAGCAGGAACATTACCAATCTGAAGGTGAAGACATTCATTTGTTGCATTACTGCAAGAAGGCAACCATTCACCATTCTCCTTAACTGTTGAAAGATTTGTCTTCCAACTAACATTAATGCCATCACCTAATGCACTAAGGTCAGATTTTATACGAGAAGGACTTAAGGCATTAAACTGTTCTGGTGAGATGAGTCTCCACTGGTAATTTGGATTACCAGAAGATATTGCTGTTTCTTCTGATAATGATGGAACATTACCATCACTTGCATTATGACTCAAATGATATGTTTTACCATTTTTTTTGAAATAATAAGTAAAACAATTACCAGTTTTCTTTCCTTGCCAATACGCATTAGCTACACCTCCTGAAACGAGTTGATACATGTTATTTCCTGTAGCAGCATAGGAAACTCCAGATATTGTCCATCCAGATTTAGAATTCTGCAAATCCAACAATTCTGGCTCGTTTGGAAACGATACCATAACGTCTGGACTATTCAAAAAATAGCCAGTCGCTACATTCTGCAAAAAATACTCATGTACATTTTCCGCAATAGCTTCTTCTGTAAACGTAACATTTTGTGCATAGGAGGACAAGCTTCCTAACGCACAACATAACGTGAACAAAAACAAAATAAGTCTTTTTCTCATATGTTCATTCTTTTTTATTCCCAATAAAATACATCGAGGTAAACGAAACACTCTTATCCCCTTTAAAAAAATTTCTTATTCAAGGTGCAAAGATACGGATAATAAGCAAGAACAATCAAAATATTTTCCAATAATTAGCGTTTATAGAGTATTTTAAAGTAAATAATTGTACTTTTGACTTTTAGCCACCCTTTTTTGGCATGTTCAGATAACATAAAAAAGGGTCGGTTCTAAAAAGAACCAACCCTAATTTATCTATCGTTAAATTTCATCAAGGAACATATATTGGGCGAACACTTGCACCATTACATCTTTCAATGGAAGTAACGCCATATTTACCTTCAACAAACTTCAAACAATAACCATTCAACCAGTTAGTAGACTTAGTATCCAAATTTGAAGCCCAATAATAACCTGCTGAAGTTTCTGTCTTAGAAGTTCCTACCATAAGACCATTAGCAGGGAGGAATATCCATCTTGCTGGTATTTTCTTATGTGAAACCATATATCCAGATTTACCGCTCATAGTTGTCCAAGTCCAAGTACACTCTTCAACAAGTTTCTGCCACTGTTCTGAAGTTGGGATATACCAATGGTTCTCAGGATCCATCATAAGATATGCCACATCATCTGTGCCAGGATTCAAAACAGACTGGTTATCAGAATTTGGAGAACAATAAGAACAATCGTTTTCATCTTCCATATATGTTTCATAATTGTCCCAAGAATAATCATCCTTAGGTGCAATGTCAAACCATGCATAGAACTCAGGTGTTACGTCGTCATAGACATCAACGTTGTTACGTCCCCAAAGTGTGCCGTCCCCTGTTCCGAGGTCAACATAGTCCTTATCATCATACTCGTCAGCAACACGTACCAATGTTGCAGAACGACTATACACATATCCCTTCTTAATTCTCAATCCATCATTAAGCGAACCAGCATAGCACAAGCCTATTGTTGAAATAACATTTGCATCTACAGGTTCCTTCAATGACTCACCATTTGTTGTTGGGAGGACAGAGATAAAGAATCTCATAACCTGATTAGCAGAAGAGTTAAAATTTCCAAGTCCCAAGCTGATTGACGTAGAAGTCTCCGTTGCAACGAACGTACCTTCCTTGGCATTCATCTTTGCCTTTGTCACAAATATTGGATTTTGTGCTGTCAAGACAAGCTTGGTCAATGTAGCAGCCTCAGGCATTGTCAAGTCAAGAACAAGAATACCAGGAATATGAGAGAAATGCAAATCTACCTGAGCATTCTCGACCTTTGTAGGCAAAGAATACATGAAATCGAATGCACCCAAATGAGTAGAATTTGCATTGGCAGTCTGAACCTGGCCTTCCATATCCATTGGTATCTCTGTATACGATTCATTAAGTTTCATATCACCGCAGAATGGATAATAGGCACAATAAGTATTGTTCTCCTTTAACAGCCATGCTCCACCATTAAACGAAGCATTCAAACCGCCATCCTCAGACTCTCCTAAATCGAGTGTCTGCTGTACCTGAGTACCAACAGTTGGCTCAATAGGGAACACACCTATCTCGTCATTCTGTGACCAAGAGAAAATCATCTGACTATTACTATAAGACAGTAAAGTTCTTGTTGAAGCACCTTCTTCTGCCTTAAACGGTTCAACAACCACATTTACCTTATCTATCTTCGCAAATGATGAATTATCCTGAGACTGAAGCTCATCTAATGAACATCCAGCCAACATCGCTGAAGCAGCGAACGCATATAATACCTTTTTCATAGAGAACATTTTATTATAATATTAACAACAACACACTCGATATATGAAATTAAGAAAATAAGAGTTAAAGACACGACCATTGAGGTTAGTCTAAAACCACCCATCACATCTTTATCGTTATCTTTAACCCTTAATTTCCATATTTTACTAAAGCTTTCTCTTCAGTTCACATACCGAAGCGTCCAAATTTTCTCACATATAATATTTAGACCTTAGAAAGTCAATCTTGCACGTGCGGGATTAGCATCATCAGGATCTCCTGTAAAATTCTCTCCTGAAGTATTCTGATCCGCAGGTTGATTTGGTCTAACTTCTGTCTGACCCTGACCCGATCCTGCGAGGATTGAACATCTAACTCTTGTAGCACGAAGCTTAGCTTCTGGTGCAACGTAATCAAAATTCTTTTTCATACATTTAATAAGTTGTTATTCTCTATTGTTATTCTCGATTGTTGTTTTTAACCAATTATCAATATCTCATTCAATATTAACTTCATTAGTTTCGTGCACAAACATACTAATTATTTATAATACAAACATCATAAAATTGCAAAAAAAAGTAAAAATACAACAAAAAAGATTAAAAATACGTTAATTCGCAACTCCGACAGAGCAAGAATTTGCGTTTCTGATGAAAAACAAAATGATAAAGGCGAAGGCTTTTTTCGCCCGTACTAACTGAGGAGTGAGGAATGAGGAATGAGGAGTGAGGAATTGAATGTCATTCGCGGATTGTACTTCGGAGACATCGACGAACTTAATTTTGAATTTTGAATTATTAATTTTTAATTCCACTGTCATCTCCACATTACACTCGTTCGTGTCGTTCACCACCTTGTAGTGTTAATTTTTCTTAAAAGGAGGGATGAGAGGGGATTTTTGTACAATTATTAGATAAAAATGCTTACCTTAGTAAGATAATTTGGAGGCAATGCCAAGCACCGATTTCCAGAGGGGGTGAGATAAGATTTATGTAAGCGTAAATCGATGCCCATCAGCAAAGGAGATACGAAGGTGTTACGAAGGACTACCGAAGGGTTGCCGAAGGATTCGACGGGGAAAGTACGCCTTGAAAATTAATAATTAATTCAAGTTTCGCAAGTTCAGCTGACGCTTTACTTGCAAGGAGTTAAAAAGGAGTTAAAGTGGAGTAAAAAAGACGAATGTCCGTTTTGGATAAACGAAAATTTAGAAAATTAAAAAAAATTTGTTTCATCTCATTTTCTCTTGTTTTCGTTCTCATTTTTACGAAGAATGTAATAAGAAATTTTCTTTAATTTTCTTAATTTTCGTTCTTCTAAAAAAACAGCGAACAATCAAACGTCTTTTTAACTTCCTATATAACTCCATTTTAACTACAATTTAACTACAAGCTAATTTAACTACAAGCTAAACTTGAATAATTAATAATTCAAAATGCAAAATTAACTCCGCTGAGTTCTCCGAAGTACAATCCGCGAATGACATTCAATTCCTCATTCCTAATTGAGATTTACTCTACGGCCAGCAATAGCTTTGAGTCCTACGTAAGGGTATAAATCCGCGAATGGCATTCAATTCCTAATTCCTAATTTTTAAAAACATCATGCGCGAACTAAGAGACAGAGAGATTTGCATCCTTGAGGAACAGGGATGTACGGCAGAAAACTGGAACGACATCCTTGTGAGTGACGACTTTACCGTTGACACTCTGCACAACGTGGCATTCTACGGACACGTGGAGATGGGTAATATGATTGGTTCCATCGAGGTGGAGGAGGGCTTCCTTCGCCGATGTGGTATCCGCAACGCCTCGCTTCGCAACGTGACCGTGGGCGACGACTGTCTCATAGAGAACATACACGGTTATATCAATGGCTACACCATTGGTAGTCATTGTCTTCTGTCCAACATAGGCACGATGACGTGTCAGGAAGATGCCACCTTCGGCAACGGCACGGTCATCTCCGTCCTCAACGAGGGAGGCAAGGGTAACATCACCCTCTGCGAGGAACTGACCGCTCAGATTGCATGGCTCATGATTAACTTCCCCGACGCTATGCGTAGAATGAAGAATGAAGAATGTAGAATGAAGAATGAAGAATGCGGAACTCATAACTCTCTCACCCTCGGTTCGTACGCTCGCATCACGAATGCCAAGGACATACGTAACGTGAAGATTGGCGACTACTGCGAGATACAGGGTGCAAGCCGTCTGGACGACTGCACCATAATGAGCAACGAGGATGCCTGCACCTTCATCGGCACGGACACCGTCATCAAGGGTTCCATCATTGCCCCGGGGGCAACGGTGACGGACGGTGCCAAGGTGTTCGAGTGCTTCGTGGGCGAGTCCGTCCATGTCGGCAAGGGCTTCTCTGCCGAGTCGAGCCTGTTCTTCGCCAACAGCTACATGGATAATGGCGAGGCATGTGCCGCCCTCTGCGGACCGTTCTCCACATCCCACCACAAGAGCACGCTCCTCATCGGAGGTGCCTTCTCGTTCTACAACGCTGGTTCGGCAACCAACCAGAGCAACCACGCCTACAAGATGGGACCTATCCACTGGGGCATGCTCGACCGTGGTGCCAAGACCGCCAGCGGATGCCACATCCTATGGCCTGCCCACATCGGTGCTTTCTCCATGGCAATGGGCAAGATACAGTCGCACCCACAGGTTCACAAGATGCCTTTCTCCTACGTCATAGCGGATGGCAGCAAGACCTACCTCGTGCCGGGCATCAACATCAAGACCGTGGGCACATGGCGCGACGTGAACAAATGGCCTAAGCGTGACCTCCGTACACTGTCCTCACGCAACGACATCATCAACTTCACCTTCCCTAACCCGTACATCATCCAGTACGTCCTCGAAGGCCGTAAGGAGCTACAAGGACTCATTGAGGAGGCTTCCACGGATGAGAAGAAGCCATATTTGGCTTCTGAAGCCACCGAGCAGGAGTACGCATACCAAGGCACAATCATCAAGCACAGCGCAGCCGTGCGAGGCATAGAATACTACGACCTCATCATCCGTCTCTTCCTGCACGACCACCTCACGCACAACGACATAACGGATGCCGAGCCACGCTCCGACCGCTGGTTCGACATCTGCGGAATGCTCATGCCAAAGCACGAGCTTGACATCATCATCCAGAGCATCAACAACGGCATCATATCCACCTACCAAGAGTTGAAGGACAGCCTTCAGCAGGTACATGACGCCTACCCTCTCCACGCTGCCCAGTACGCCCAGTATCTCATGTCGCATCTTGATGCCGACAACACCGACCGTGACTACTGGCTCCGCAAGACCGAATCCGCTCACAACGAATGGATTGACATGGTTGCACGCGATGCCGAGAAGGAGTACCAGATGGGCGATGTTGACAAGGAAACGCTGGAAAAGTTCGTCTCACAATTAAAAAACAAAAATGCTTAACACGAATTTTTTAGAACCCGTCGCCAAAGGCGACTAAATTGCCAACTTTTCTCACCGAAGGTAATCTTCCCAATCTTTAATCCAATCTTACCAACTTCTCTCTCTGACCGCAGGGAGGAAATCTTTACATTTAATTCTAAAACACAGAGAACACAAAGGACACAGAGGGTGAAAATTTGTTTTTTCTTGTTTTTGTTCTGTTTCTTGCCTGTTTTTCCAATTGGCGCCTTAGCGCATAAAAATGTAAAGATTGGATTAAAGATTGGGAAGATTACCTTCGGTGAGAATAGTTGGTAATTTAGCCCCACACCGTGGGGCGGGTTCTAAAAACACACAAGCACATCATGTTTCCCATGAAAAACGCCTCGTTTTTGCAATCTCGACATGCAATTTTAGTACATTTATAACACAATTGACCAAAAATCCACATTTTTTTGGCCAATATATAATGTGCTTTGCCTGAAAATTAGTAATTTTGCATCAGTTACTTTGGGCGTATTGTACACTTACGCTACGTCCTCCCTGAACTATAAAATGAACAAAATTATGAACAATCAAAAAAAAGAATGAATAGAAATATGGAGAAATTTAAGACCTAAGAGGTTAAGAGCAAGAATTAAGATTTACCCATACGACTTTATCAAGTCACGAAAGAAGGTACGAAGTTAAGGGAATTAGGGATCACTTTAGTTTTCGGCAATGGAGTTCCGACTATACTGGGATAAGGCAACTAAGCCTTGTCAACGAACGAAATCTTAATTATTATTCTTAACGACGTGAGCATAGTTCTCACAACAATCAAACGAAAAAAAGAAAGATTAACAATAAATTATCAAAATTAACATGAAAAGGAATCTACGTAATTTGTTGATGGTGGCAATTGCCATTTTCAGCATTAGTGGAAGCGCAGAAGCACGCAACACAAAGACGCAGGACGAATCCCCATGGGTGCCATCCGGCTCTGAGCCTGCTGCAGTGGCTGACGCAAGCGTCACGTACTCCGCTGACGAGATACCTGAGGGCAAGTATTACATCCGCTGTTCTGAGGCGGGTGCATTCTTCGCCGGAGGTAACTCTTGGGGTACTCGCCTTTCACTTAAGTCTGCCGGTGACCTTATCAGCGTCACCAAGAAGTCAGGCACAACAGATGCCTACATCCTCAAGGATGTCTCTCTCGTTGATGCGAGCACAGGTTCTCAGATTGGTGAGCCAGGTGACAGCAAGGATCTCTTCATCGACCAGACAGCACCTGCAAGTGGTTACAAGTTCCACAAGCTTACTGCCGATGAGGTTAAGGCCGTTGATGCCGAGTTTGGTTCAAACTTCGCAAATGGTGTGGGTAAGGATTACTACTACATCTTCTACACAAACCGCGAGAACAAGCTCGTTTACTTGACTCAGGACGTACCTGCAGAGTCTAACCACTCTCAGGTTTCTGGTATTGCCGTCGCTTCTGACGAGAACATGCCACCAGTAAACGCAATCTGGGAAATCCTCACTCGTGAGGAACTTGCACAGGACCTTATCGACAACGCCACTCATGAGTTCTTCATGAGTGCCACTCCATTCTTTGTGAACCCAGACTTCTCACGTAACTATGGTAGCGCAAGCAACTGCGGTTGGACAATAGACAGACCAATAAGCGATATCGGTGGTGCAGGCAACGGTCAAAACTTCATCGCTTCAGCCACATACCGTACATTCAATATCTACCAGACAATCACCGACCTTCCAAACGGTGACTATGGTATCATCGCTTACGGTGTATATGACGGTGACAAGAATGGTGACGGTACTAACCCACGTTTCTACGTGAAGGATGCCAACCAGACTCAGTACAAGACATTCAAGCATCAGACAACTGTATTCAATAGGGATGAATGGTCTTTAAAGTTCATCTCAAAAAACACTGATGAACTTGAACAGTATCGTCTTGACACCATCAAGGTGACAGTATGGGACAACACCCTCACTATCGGTTTTGAAGGTGGACGTTCTGACGTAAACGCATACTTTGATAATGTTCAGATTCTCTACTATGGTCCTTCATCAAACATCAGTAGCCTTAACACGAAGTTCAACAACCTTCGTACACAAGGAACAAACATTATCAATCAGAACAAGCCAATGGGTGCTGACATCAAGGCTGCACTCAAGGAAGCATTGTCACTTGCTCCAAACTCACAGAACGCACAGCAGTTGAACAGTGCTATCGCTACTCTCTCTAAGGCTATCACAGCTGCACAGAACTCACAGAAGCTCTATGGCGAACTTGCAAGCAAGTACCAGACAGAGGTTGACAAGCTCAGTGCAGAGGCTCAGGCACTCTACAAGAGCGCAATTACAGACGCAATCATCAATCAGGGTAAGCTTACTGACGAGGACCAGCTCCTCTCAGGTCTCAACGCTGCCAAGATTGTTGACAATGGCGTAGGTGAGATTACAGAGCTTATGATCACTAACCCAAGCTTCGAGACAGGAGACTATTCAGGTTGGACTCTC
>JAFZVY010000034.1 GCA_017617575.1 Bacteroidaceae bacterium
CTGTTTGGAATAAGTATCAATTAACGATTGTAAAAAACAAAGATAGCAATGTCTAAAATTTGTCAGATTACAGGTAAGAAGGCTCAGATGGGAAACAACGTTTCTCACTCTAAGCATCGCACAAAGCGCAGCTTCGATGTAAACCTGTTTAGCAAGAAGTTCTTCTATGTAGAGGAGAACTGCTGGATTAGCCTTAAGATTTCTGCCGCTGGTCTTCGCATGATTAATAAGGTAGGTCTTGATGCAGCTCTGAAGCAGGCTGTAGCTAAAGGCTATCTTGATTGGAAGGATGTTAAAGTAATAGGAGAATAATCAACATGGCAAAGAAAGCAAAAGGAAATCGTGTTCAGGTAATCCTTGAGTGCACCGAGCACAAGAACAGTGGTATGCCAGGCACAAGCCGTTATATCACAACAAAGAATCGTAAAAATACTCCTGAGCGTCTTGAGTTGATGAAGTACAATCCTATCCTCAAGAAGATGACTCTTCACAAGGAGATCAAGTAATCATATAGATTTATAAGAAACTATGGCAAAGAAAACCGTCGCATCCCTTCAGACTGGTAAGACTGATGGTCGTGCATACACAAAGGTAATCAAGATGGTTAAGAGCCCTAAGACTGGTGCTTACATTTTCGATGAGCAGATGGTTCCAAACGAGGCTGTTAAGTCATTCTTCAAGTAAATTTGAATTTAACTTTTAACAATATGAAAGAGACTGCATTCAGGCGATAAATGTTTGATTGTAGTCTCTTTTTTGGATAAACTGATATGGAGAATTTTAAAGTCATTATAGTAGAGGACGTGCCTCTTGAGCTCAAGGGCACCGAAGGACTGCTTCGCAATGAGGTTCCCGAAGCAGAGGTAATTGGTACTGCAAGCGATGAGACGCAGTTTATCCAACTTATGCGCACAGGCAACCCAGACCTAATTCTCCTTGATCTCGGTTTGGGTGGTTCTACCACTATTGGTGTGGAGATTTGCCGTAGTGTGAAGGTTGAGCGCCCTGAGGTAAAGGTGCTTATCTTTACGGGAGAGATACTGAATGAGAAATTATGGGTTGATGCCCTTGATGCCGGTGCTGACGGCATTATATTAAAGACTGGTGAGATGCTTACCCGTGCTGATGTCGTAAGTGTGATGTCTGGCAGGAAGTACGTATTCAACCAACCAATTATGGATGCTATCGTAGGTTCATTCCGCAAGAACGTTATGTCAACGGTTCTTCGCCAGGAAGCATCCATAGGATATGAGATAGACGAGTATGACGAGCGATTCCTCCGTCATCTTGCACTTGGCTATACAAAAGACCAGATTGCAGGTCTTAGGGGAATGCCTTTCGGCGTTAAGAGTCTTGAGAAACGTCAAATGGAGCTCACACAAAAGCTGTTCCCTAGTGGAAATGGCAAGTTGAGCGTAAATGCCGTTCGACTCGTTACGCGCGCGTTCCAATTACATATTCTTGACCCTGAGAATTTGTTCGCAGACGAAGAATAATTGACGAAAGTAAAATTTAACGTCTCAGAAATGCAAATAGTTTGCTGATTATTTGTTTTTCTCGAAAAATAGGAGTAATTTTGCAGAAAATTTTGCTTAATTGCATATTTATTGTAACATAAACTATGAAATTTAATATCAAGAGCTGTCTCAGCATAATGGCCGTATCATGTATGGCTGTGTTTTTTACAGGATGTAGTTCATATAAGAAAGTTCCATACTTTCAGAATGCAGAACAAGTTAGTCTTACTGCTTCACGTGGCATTCATGATGCTCGTATTATGCCAAAGGATGTCCTTACTATCAGCGTAACGACACCCGACAGAGAAATTTCATCTCAGTTCAATCAACTTGTATATAACACTTTGCAGACAGGTGGCACTAACAGAACGATTAGTTCTGGAGCAGGTGCCATGATGCCATACACAGTTGGTGCTGACGGAAACATCAACTTCCCTATGATTGGTAAGATTCAGGTTCAGGGACTTACCCGTCGTCAGTGTGAGGATAAGATTGCTGGTCTTGTAAAGCCTTATCTTTCAAGTGACATTAATCCTGTCGTTGTGGTTGAGTTCCAGACATACACCGTTACCGTACTTGGTGAGGTGGCTCGTCCTGGAGCATACAATGTAAATTCAGAGAAATACAGCGTTCTTCAGGCTCTTGGTGCTGCCGGTGATTTGACTATCTATGGTATACGTGACAACGTCCTGCTTATAAGGGAAGATGCCAACGGCGAGAAATCAACCCATCGTCTGGATTTGAATGATGCAAACGTGATAAATTCACCATATTATTATTTGCAGCAGAATGATGTCGTCTATGTACAACCGAACAAGACGAAAGCAAGAAACTCTGATGTAGGTCAAAGTACATCGCTTTGGTTCTCTGCAACAAGTATTGTGATTTCATTAGCATCTCTAATGTATAACATATTGAAAAAATAGTAAATAAGAAATAGAGTTAATATGGCTTGGGGTAATTCCCTGTCTTATTAACTCTTTTTCTAAAATAGAAACACGAACAGAAAATAAATTAAGATTTATGTGCGGAATAGTTGGTTATATAGGAACAAAAGACTCCTATCCAATACTTATCAAGGGACTAAAGAGATTGGAGTATCGTGGTTATGACTCTGCAGGTTGCGCTTTGCTCTCTGCCTCAGACAATA